>JBIKXZ010000242.1:0-3170 GCA_044355525.1 Chthoniobacterales bacterium | reverse complement strand
ATTTCCGCCTGTTCGAGGAGCGCCGGGAGATCCCGACTTTTCCGGAGAGGCACGGACAGGAGTTGCTTCGGCTTTACGAGCGGGTTTGACTGGCCTCGTGAAGTTCCGCGCGGTCATCTTCGATCTCGACGACACGCTCATCTGGGACGAACGCCTGTCGCGTCAGGCGCTCATGGAAACAGCGGCCGAAGCCTCCGCGCGTTGCGGGGTCGATGCGGCCCGGTTGGCCGCCGCGGCGAAGGTTGCCTCCGACGAGTTGTGGCGCGCCCACGCGCCGGTCGAACGGTGCGATGCTTTGGGCATCGTGGCTTTCGAGGGGATGTGGGGGCATTTCCACGGGGAGGAGGAATATCTGCGTCATCTGCGCGAATGGACACCGCGGTTCCGCGTCGAGGTTTGGCGCCGCGCGCTCGCGGCGGAGGAGATCGATGACGATGAATTATGCGACGAGCTTGGCGCGCTTTTCGCGCGGCGGCGACGCGAGTTGCAAGATCCGCTGCCGGGCGCGGCGGAAGTGCTGCACCGTTTGCGCGGCGCCGGCATTCGCATCGGTTTGCTCACGAACGGCGCGGCCAGCTTGCAGCGTGAAAAAATCGAAACGTCCGGTCTCGGTTTGTTTTTCGATGCCGCGGTGGTTTCCGGCGAGATCGGCACCGGCAAACCCGAACCGGAAATTTTCCATCACTTGCTCGGACGCCTCGGTGTTTCCCCGGGCGAAACCCTGATGGTCGGAAACTCCCTCGCGCGTGATATAGTCGGCGCCAAGCGCGCCGGGTTGGCCACCTGCTGGCTCGCGCTCGAGGGAGAGGAGGAGCCCGTCGGACTGGCCGAACCGGATTACACCATTCGCTCCTTGGGCCAATTGCCGGCCATCGCCGGAGTCTGAAGCGGCCTACGGCAGCGGGATGGATTCCTCGTCCGGCGGGAGGACGTCGGGGAATTCCGGCTTGGGGATGAACTCGTCCCGCGGTTGTGGTTGCGGCGGCGGATTGAGGGCCAGGGTGGGTTCGATGCGGGTCTGGTACAAACCGGCCAGCGAGCCTTTCTCCACCTTGTCGGCGAAGTCGGCGAGGCTCGGATCGGCCTTGCGCACTTTGTCGAAAAAGAGCGCGTAGTAGGCGCGGCGCGCGGCGCGGCGGTCTTCCGGCGTGGTCGCGCGCTCGGCCATGTCCTGCAATTCGAGAAGTTGCGGGTCCTGGGCGAGACGCGCTTTGATCCGGCGCAATTTCACGCGCATTTTGCGTTCCAGTTCCTTCGGGTCTTCGATCATCGGCGGGACATCCGGGATGTCCGGAACAGGCGGCATGAACATGTCCGGACCGCCGAAAAGGTCCGCGCCGAAAATATTATCCTCCCCCGGGAACGGCGCATCGCTGTCCATTGGCGGTAGCGGTTGCTCGCCCGGATCGACCGCCGGTTCCTCGAGCACTTCTTCTTCCGCATCGATGATCATCTCCGCGCTCGGGGCGTCAGCCGCGGGTGGAGCGTCAGCGGCGGGGGGAGTGTCGGCGGCGGGCACCGCGGTGGCGGCCGGCGAGGCCTCCGGCGT
This sequence comes from Chthoniobacterales bacterium, assembly GCA_044355525.1. Classification (GTDB taxonomy): domain Bacteria; phylum Verrucomicrobiota; class Verrucomicrobiia; order Chthoniobacterales; family JACTMZ01; genus JACTMZ01. Next base: position 1,621 of record JBIKXZ010000242.1, on the reverse strand, counting down.
CGGTGCGGCCGCGGGCACTTCCTCGACGATGAGCGGAGGCAGCGGGGTGACTTCGTTTTCCTGGGCCAGGGCACCGGCCGGTCGGACGGCAAGGACAGTCAGAGCAGCCAAGAAGATGCGGAACCGGGCCATAGAATAGCGGACAATATCGCGGGGCCGCTTGAATTGGAAAGGCTTTCCGGATGAGATCGGAAGTCATGCCGACCAACCGTCCGGGGCGTCAGGAAGATGCCGTGCTGTTCGACGGACCGGGTTTCGGTCCGCCGCTGGCCGGCCGCGCCCCGCAGACCGTGCTGGAGGGCGGCGCCGGTGACTGGGATTTGCTCGAGACGGCGCTGGCCGGGCTCCGTGCCGATGACCCCTGCGGATTCCTCGCCGGGTGGTTCGACTACCATGGCGGATTCCGGTTCGCAGTCTTTGCCGGCGGCGCGGAGCCGGATACGGAAACATGGTGGGCCGAACCGTGGACCGGTCCGGCGCCGGTTTTTCGTCCGGGCTTGGAGCGCAACGAATGGGTACAACGCGTGCGGCGCGCGCACGATTACATCGCGGCGGGCGACATCTATCAGGTCAACCTCACGCACACGCTTTCCGCAGTTTGGCCCGCCGACGCGGCGGCTTTTTATCCGCGCTTGCGCTCGGCCAGCCCCGCGCCGTTTTCCTGCTTCCTCCGCTTGGGCGATACCACCGTGCTCAGCACCTCGCCGGAATGTTTCCTCTCGATCGACGGACGCCGCATTGTCACACGTCCAATCAAGGGGACGCGTCCGCGCCGCGGCGATGACGACGCCGCGGCGGCGCGCGAACTTCTGTCCTCGCCCAAGGAACGCGCCGAACTGGTCATGATCACCGACCTCGAACGCAACGACCTCGGTCAGGTCTGCCAATACGGCAGCGTGCGGGTTACCGGACTATGCGAGTTGGAAACCTTCGCCCAGGTGCATCATCTCGTCTCGACGGTCGAGGGGCGTCTCCGCGATGACGTGACGCCGGTGCAGGCCGTGCGCGCCTGCTCTCCGGGCGGTTCGATCACCGGCGCGCCGAAAAAGCGCGCGCGGGAGATCATCGCCGAACTCGAACCTTCCCCCCGCGGGATCTACACCGGCGCGCTCGGGTTTTTCCGGGCCGACGGCCGGGCCTGTTTCAACATTGCCATCCGCACCCTCGTGGTCCGCGGCGGCCACGCCACCTACGGGGTGGGGGCGGGGATCGTGGCCGACTCGGACCCGGTGCTCGAATACGAGGAAACCCTGCACAAAGCCGCCGGCCTGGCCGCCGCGCTGGGCTGAAGACCCCTGGGTTGCCTCGGGTCCGTTCCGGGGCTATAGTTCACCCTATGGCCTGCGATGGTCCGCACCTTTCCCGGCGCAACTTCCTCCGCACCCTGACCTTGGGAGCGTGCGCCTTGCCGCTTTCCCGCGCCTTCGGGTCCATCGGGGCCGACTTCGGACTCCATCCCGACACGCCCGGGGTCAAGGTCGCGGCCGGACCGCTGACCGCCCCCGCTTCCATGGGGTTGCCCTTCCACTCCGCCGCCATCGGGACCCCGCACCTTTCCCTTACCTTCGACGACGGCCCTCACGGCACGCTCACGCCCAAGCTGCTCGACCTGCTCGGGCGG
>JBIKXZ010000240.1:0-3200 GCA_044355525.1 Chthoniobacterales bacterium | reverse complement strand
CCGAGCCGTTCGCTCACGGCTTTTTCCACGCGGAGAATTTCCCGCGCGTCTTCCCACGGTCCGCCGTCGAGCGAGAACTCCGCGGTGTCGAGCACGGCCACGTTCGGCTCGTCGAGCGTGTAGGCGAAATCGCCCGCGAGCGTTTGCGCCGTCCCGGCACGGGCCGCCGGAGCAGGGGCCGCGCCGGGCACCTCCGCGCCGCAAATAAAGATGCGCTCCTGCAGCGGACGGAATGAAGTCTCCCATTGCACAGTGCCATCGTCCGCCGTGGTCGCCTCGACCGTCACGACGCGTCCGGTCAGGGCATCGAGTTCGGTCACCGGTCCCGCGTGGCGCAGGCGCACGGTCACATTGTCATAGTCTCGCGTGCTGGACGGATTGAGCACCACCGCGGTGCAGGTGTCGCCATCCGTGCGAACTTGGCTGAACAACCCGTCCGCCTCTTCCCCGAGCACGAGCTTTTGCGCGGCCGGACTGTGCGCGCGCACCGTGGCCGCCAAGGCGGGACCGTCCACCGGTGCGGTCGGTCCCGCCGCGGCGAATTCCGCCGGTTCCGTCGAGGGGAGGGCATCGATGTGGGTTGGGGGCGTTCCGGCAAAGATGACCGTGCCGCCCGCCCGGCGGAAATCCTGCAGCAGGCGCAGGGTCGAGCCGCGCAAGGTTTCTGCTCCGGCCACGACCACCACGCGGTAGCGCATGGCTCGGAGTTGCAGGGTGGCGTGGGCCGCATTGACGGAGGCGTTTTCTGCGAGGTGTCCCTCGTCGCCGTAGTCGAAGTCGATTTGCGCGCCGGCGAGGGCGCCGAATACCTTGGCATAGGTCTTCTCGAGCTTCTCCACCTCGGGGTCGGTCGTCTGCAGCCATTTGGCGCTATCGACATGGATTTGCGCCCAGACGCTTTCCACCGGATTGATCACCAGCACATCGCAGACCGGATGTCCGGCCTTGAGCACGACATGGAGTCGGCTGAAGTAGGTTTCGACCGCGGCGTATTCCGGATACCACGCGGATTGGAACGAGATGCTGGCCGGGAAGTCGCGCTTTGCTTCGCCGGCCATGGAATACCAGCTCAGGTGGTGGCAGCGCAGGTTGATGCCGAAGAGCGCCTGCCAATCGCCGATCCGTTTGTGGTCGGTGAAATCCGTCCGCCAACCGGTGCAGCCATACAATTCCGAGAGCATCCACGGCCGCTCGAACTGGCGCGCCACGGAGGCCAGTTGCTTGACCACCCAGAAACACTCGCTGCGCGAGCCGAGGATATCGACGCCGGGATAATCGAGATACGGGTAGTAGCGCATCATCGAGCCGCACGGCACGGCCTGCGCCGCGAGGGTGTTTTCGTGCAACACGTGTCCGGTCAGCAGCAACCCGAGTTCGCGGCAGCGCTCGTGCATCGGCTGGGCCCAGTTCGCGAGGAAAAGCCGTTGGCAGATTTCCATGTAGGCCCATTTGACCGGCGACAGGCGCTGTCCCTCCGGACGAAGGAAAAGCTCGGGCAGCCGGTCGACCAAATCGTAACCGAAGGCCGCGGTGAAAGCCGCCGGCAAAGCGTGGGTCCACGGCGTGGTCCAACCGGGATCCGGCACCCCGGGTTGTCCGTGGGTGGAACAAAAGACAAAACCGCGGTGCGGCTCATCGGTGAAAATCCCGCGGATGCCCGTGCCGAGGCGGGCGCCGCACGCATCGCGGTAGGCATCGTGCGTCACGCGAAGGAAATTCTCCGTGGCCTCGCGGTCCATCGTGTCGAGGTAGGCCGTGTCGTTGTAGAACGAATGCTCGCCCATGTATTCCCAGGCAAAAACAAGCAGTTGCTCCCCGGCCGCCGCGCGGGCGCCGTGTTCGACGCGGCGGTAGGGGCCGAGGTCGAGTCCGCGGACCTTGGCGCTGAACGCCGCGACGAAGTGCTCGGCGGACGGCCACGCGCCGGCCTCGCCGTTTTCGTGCACGGTCAGGCGCAGATATTTCATGCGGTGCCGGAGTTCCTTGGTGGCCAGACCGCCGGCCGAACCGCTCGGCCAGCGGTCTTCGTCATAAAGCCAAGACTCCAGACCGAGCGCTTGTCCGGCGTCCGTGCAGGCGTTGATGCAGTCGAACCACTCGCGTCCGAGATAGCGCGTCTGCAGTCCGGTGCGCGAGTGCATGAAATACCCGCCCATGCCCATTTCCCGGAAGATGCCGATCTGCCGGATCAGTTCGGCGGGTTCGAGTTGCCCGTTCCAACTCCAGAACGGCTTGCCGCGGTAGGCGGCGGAGGGATTTTGCCACTCCGTCCAAGGGAACGGGAGCGGGCGGATGGAGACGGCAGATGTGGTCACGACGATTGTTTCTACCATGCGGCCGCCATCGCCGCCGGAAGATTTCCGCCATTTCTCAGCACGATCTCGCCAATCCGGGCGAAACGGGCGGAATCGTGCTGAATTTTGGCAGGATCATCCCAGAAGTTTTTCGCCGACCGGCTACAGTGAATGGTGATGTTTCAAAACGGTCATGGCGTGCCGCCTGCAGTGGCTTCCTCCGGCAAAGACGATATCACCGTCGCTTGCTACTACTTCGGCAACTACCACCCCGGCGACGCGCGCAATGCGGTGACCAAGGGTCCGGATTGGACCGAATGGGAATTGGTCAAAGCCGCGCGTCCCCGTTTTCCGGGCCACCAACAACCAAAGGTCCCGCTCTGGGGCTACGAAGACGAATCCGACCCGGGGGTCATGGCCCGCAAGATCGACGCGGCGGCCGACCATGGCATCAATGCGTTCATCTTCGATTGGTATCACTATGACGATGGTCCTTTCCTTGAGCAGGCATTGGAGAACGCATTCATGGCGGCGGACAACAACGATCGTCTGCGTTTCGGCCTCATGTGGGCCAACCACGACTGGGTCGATATTCATCCCTACCGCCGCGGGGCCCCGGCCGAGTTGCTTTATCCGGGCGCAGTCACCCCAGCCACCTTCGCCAAAGTCTGCGATCTCGTCATCGACCGATATTTCACCCATCCGTCTTACTGGCTGGTCGATGGCCGTCCTTATTTTTCCTTTTACGATTTGTCCCAACTCCTCGCCGGCTTCGATTCCCCGGCCCGCACCCGGGCTGCTTTGGACGAGTTCCGCGAGAAAACCCGCCGCGCCGGTTTTCCCGACCTGCATCTCAATGCCGTGGTTTGGGGCAAGCCCGTGCTGCCCGGTGAAGTGGTCATCGAC
>JBIKXZ010000097.1:0-8880 GCA_044355525.1 Chthoniobacterales bacterium | reverse complement strand
TGCTTCGTCCATATGCATTGCTGTGTTCTGCTGTTTCGTACATAGTCGATGCTGCATCTCAGATCCATCTAGAATCCAAGAAGCGTGGAAGTTAATCGTATCTCAGCGTCTTCATACAGGAGGTGGCTGCGCACCAATGGCAGGAACGGGATCGTCCACAAATCTCAACAAGGTTTCAATACTTCCCTGGTTTGGAATTGGCCAGGTGGCGTCCATCGTAGCCGACGGCCCGCCGCCACTAGCCACCTTCGCCTATGACGCCGCCGGACGCCGCACGTCGCGCTTTGACCCCACTCTTCACACCAACCGCCTGTGCTTGCACCACGCCCGGCACTCCTCCCCCAGGCTCCTCAACTTCACTGGATACACGCTCGCGCCCCGTTTCATTACCATGCCCTCGAACACGTCGGTCCGGGCTTGGCGGTTGATCGACCGCAGCGACTCGTAAAGCCGGAGCGCGGCCCCCTTCGCGTCGGCCATCGAGTGCGTGAGCAGCAGCGAGTTGCCGGCGATCGTCGGCTCCTCGCCTAGGCTCATCCGCTCCAGCGGCACAAGGCCTTCAAGGAACTTCCGCCGCTCCTCGTAGATCGGCGATCTATCTTTCGCGATCCAATCTAGCACTATGACCGTGCCGCACCCGACCTTGTGCCGCCACGCCATCGCCTCGCAGTCGGCCCAGACAAGCCTGGCACCGGCCAACCGCGCAGTTCCCGCAGCGGCAGGGCAAACTCACCGGCAATGCTCAGCAGCCCGCCGTGCCGGTTCCACATCGCCCCGCTCGGGCAGTGCACCAGCGCCCGTCGGCCGTTGAACTTCGGCTCTGCGAACCACAGCCCCGTCTTCTTCGACCCTCTGTCGAACTTGCCAGCTTGGATGGGGCGAGCGGGGTAGGAAATGAGAGAAGGAACTTGCCCGTTTTCCGCGTTTATCAGGCTGATTTGCCGCGTTTCCCCCGTGCCGAGTGTGGGGATAGCCCCGGCGTCATCAGCCGCAAGATTAGCCTTTATCTCCGGCGCATCAACAGGCACACGCAACGCCCGTCCAAAACCAGCATGATCGGGATCACGCCTTCATCATCGACAGCGGGGATCGGCTTCGCGTTTGGCCATCCGTGGGCGAGCAGTCGATTGGCATGTTCGCGTGACACGGTGAGCGTGAAAGATGGATAACAACCAGGCTCGGCAATGGCCGTGCGCTTCTCCGCACTCTGCGGGTTGAGTTCCTTGGCTATCGCATAGCCCTCGCGGTCTTCAAGATCGAGGATCTCAAACACCGTGGCCGGCTTGGTCGCCGCAGACGCGGCCACATCGCGGTGGTAATCCAGTAAGGCCGTCTGTCGCGGGCTCATGTCCATGCCTCTACGGCTTCTTCACGATTACGCGCAGCCCAGTATTCGGCCTCGGCTTGGGCGATTGTTTCCCACTTGTCTATTTCGATCCGCAAGCTGTCCACTTGTGCGGGGCTGCGAACAAGCCCGTGACCGTGCTCCGGAGCGTAGCATTGCGGATCACCATGGCATCCGCACGTCGGGCACTCGGGGCAAATACACTTCTCCACGTCCTTGCCGCACACCTCGCACGGCTGATCATCATCCCACGGCGTGCCACGGCACCCCGGCGAGTAACTCCATCCGAAGATTCCGCTCATGGCAGTCAGTTCAGGCTGAGGTTGAGCTTCGAGTCGTCGCGGCCCGAGTGACCGCGCTTGGTCGATTGCACCTTGCGCACTTGGGCCATGAGCATTTCCTCGGTCACCCGCCAGTTCTGCGGGTCGGGATCGATGGACGCCGCCTCGATGGCGTTGAGGCACACGTTGAGTAGATCGCCGCCGGACAGTCCGTGCGCCGCCATGGCAATGCCGCGCAGCGTCTCTGGAACGCGGTCGGCATTGGGCAGATGCAGCCGCAGGATTTGCTCCCGCATCGTTGTGTCGGGCAGTCGGAACTCGATATGTCGGGCGATGCGGCGAAGCATGGCCTCGTCGTAATTGCCAAACAGGTTGGTCGTCATCACCACCACGCCGCCGAACCGGTCGAGTTCCTGCATCAGCGTGTTGCGGTTCTGGTTGATCGACGTGGAGCAGGATTCTCCGGTGGAGACGCGCTTGGATAAAAGCGAGTCGGCCTCATCGAAAAAGAGCACCGCATCGGCCTCCCTCGCCTGACGAAAAGCCAGCACGATATGCTTGGCCGTGTCGCCGAGGTATTTGCTCACGATCGCGCTGTAGTCCACCTGATACAGCGGCTTGCCCAGTTGCAGCGCGAGGCCCAGCGCGGCGCGAGTCTTCCCCGTCCCCGGCGGGCCGTAAAAGTTGAGGATGCAACGCCCCGCCATTGGGCGGATCGTGCTCAACTTCCACACCTCCTCCATCTGCTCGGCCATGGCCAGGCTGCGGAGTGCAGTGGCGATGTCGCCCCTCGCCTCCTCATGGAGCACGAGCTTTTCCAGTTCGTGCCGCGGCTCAGGCATGACCAAGAGCCCCACTTCGGGCGTCTGGGTCTCCCGCGCGCGGCGTCGGGGGTTGCGGTGGGCGTCTTGGGGCAACTGCTCGTCGCCCATCATTTCGTTGTCAGGCATCCTACTAGTTTCCTTTCTCTTTGCGTTGGCGCGGCCCATTGCTACGCGACTTGCGTATCTTGGGACGCGGAAAGTGAGCGGGTTCGATCATGTCGGCGGTGGCCAGTTCCTGCGGGCGCAGCACACCGTGCGGCCAATACAGCGGCGTGATCACTCCGCGGTCGATGTTCCATTCCACGATCACATAGACCGTGTCGTCGCCGTCCCACTTGGGGGCAATGCGCACGCGGTCACCGGCTTGGTAGTTAGGTTCATTCATAGTCCTTGGCCTCTCGCAGTGAGCCGCGCTGAGTCCATCCGATTTTTTCACCATTTTTCGGGGGGTGCTGGGGGTGAGATGGAGTGAAGGAGAAGAAGGCCCAGAAAAGCTTCGTTTATCAGCCGTGGGGGATCGTTTTGCCCCCGCAGGATGGGTGAGGATGGAGCGCGTTTCCCAAGGCCCGTAATGGCGCGTTTCGAGCATCTGCCGCGCAGCCGCCTCAAAATCGTATCGGGACAAGGGTTCGCGGATTTCTCCGGCGGCGTAATACGCGGACTTCCTTGCGCAGACTAAGCGTCTGTTGCTCGGATCAAGCACCACATCACCGATCTCGATCCAAGCGTGCCCGTAGCGGATTCCGGCAATCGGCCCCTGCCCCGTCACCGTGCCATGGACAAGCACGATGCCCGGACACGACCGGTGCGCGTAGAGTAGCTTGGCCGCAGCTTCGTAGCAGTCGCCCTCGCCCTTCATGCCACGGCCCCCATGTCGTAGGCGCTTTCCAGATCGGCCAGGGCGGCCCGGACGCATCCGCCGCAGCCCAGGGCAATTTCATGGGCGAGCGGCTTGGGCGCTTTCCACCGCCGAACCAGCCATGCGGCAATTTCGTCGGCGTCTGGCGCGGCAATCTTCCAGGCTTGGAACCTCGTCTGGAAGCGCTCCGTCAGCAGATCAAGCTGCAGGTTGCTCGTGCCAATGAACGCCTTGCCCGGACGCAGCTTGTCCAAATACGTGAGCAGCAGGTCTTGGCTTTCCTTGCTCGCGCGGTCGAGTTCATTGACCACCCGAACCTCGTAGCCGCCGAACAAGCCGGCATACGCCAGCGAGTCCATCCACCGCCTCACGGTTTCCAAGGCGATTTCGCGGCCGTTGAAGTCTTCGATCGCGAGGGCCTGCTCATTGCACAAGGCCATCGCCACCATGTCGGCAACGCTTGTCTTGCCCACGCCCGGCGGACCATAGAGCAAGACCTTCATCGGCCCGCCGCCGAGGAGCCGCACGCGATGAGCTTTGGCGACGAGCGCGGTGGCAACTTTGCGTGCGTGCCCGATGAGATCCTCCGGCTTACGCGGCCGGAACGAGGCGGGGGTGACTGTGGTGCTGTATCGTTTGGTTTTCATAGTCTTGGAGTCTTTGCAGTTGATCGGCCACGGACTGCGCGCCCTTGCGGTAGACGGTGACGGCGATAAGTTCGGCGCCGCGCCACACGGCCCAGTAGCGAGACGTGCCGTAGCGGCTGATGTGGATGAAGGAGTGCGAGGTCATTTGCTCCACCCTTCCCGACGGATGCGGGCCTTGAGCGTGTTGATCGGCACATCGAAGTTGGCCGCGGTCTGCTTGATGCTTTTCGTCTTCGCGTAATGCCGTCGGATGGCCTTCCAGTCCGGTCCGAGGATCGCACGGAGTTTCGCTGGAATGGGCTTTGTGGGCTCACGCCGCTTGTCCTTGGATGGGGTGGATGCCCCGATGGGATCGAAGCGCTGGGGAAGCTTGCTCCCCTCCTCGTCCGTGATCGCCTCACCGGCATTGCCCTTGCGGCCCTCAAGCGCGGTGAGCCGGTTCCTGATCGCAGCAAGCTCCTGCTTCACCGCGGCCTCGGCCGCCTCCCGCATAAGCTTGGCCGGATCAATCCGACCGTTGCCCACAGACACCCGCGCCATCTTGGCCGACACGATTTCCTCGATCAGCGCGGCGGGGATTTCCGTGATCGCGTAGACGAGTCCGGTCAGGCTCTCCAGTCGAAGACCACGCTTCATGACCTCCCTCGCCTCGCGGGGGCTTGCCGCCTCCACCCGCTGGTCGAACACGATGCGCTCGCCCTGACTGGCCACGATCTTGAACGTCATGACGCCACCTCCTCGTCATCGGCTTCCGAGCCAGCGGTCCACAGGGCCAACTGATCAAGGCCGTCAGTCGGATCGCTGTTCCAACGCGCACGGCGCTCGGCGCGTTCCATCTCATAGACAAAGCCCAAGTTGGAAACGCGCATGCCGCCCCACGTGCGCCAATCGCCGTAGAACTTGGTCGTCTTCGGGCTGTAGAGCACAAAGCGTCCCTCGATGTGCTGCAGCACCGAGTTGTCGCGAAGGTGATCAACCAGCAGGGCAATCACTCGGCTGTCGCTCATCGGCCCGCCCACCTTGCGCTTCTGCTTGGCCTCCACGAATTCCAACGCGCTCTTGTGTCCCGACCACGTGCCGTTGTGGAAAAGGAGCCGAGCCGCTTTGCCCTCCAGCTTGGTCGAAGCGCCACGGTCCACAGGGAACGGATGGCAGAGTTGCGGCTGCACGCCGCCCACGCTGGCCCACCGGAAGTGGATCACGAGTTCGCCGTCGAGCTTACCGATCAGTTGGCAGACTTCCTCGGGACCGAGGTTCTTCTGCCAATGCACCTTGCCGCTCTGCCGCCAGCCCACGCCGGCTCCATGCGGGTTGGCCGCGTGACAGGCACGCAGCACATCAATCGCCGGCCGAACCTTCGGCGGGCATACGAGGATCACACACATCTTACTTGGTTCCTTTCTTGGTTGTTGTTGGTTGTGCTACGCGATTCACGTAGCTTGAGAGCTTAAAGCGGCGCATTGGGGTAGCGGGCATCGAACTGGCGGCAGAGGCGCAAGGCCTCCTTGCGGTATTGGCGAAACTCCGTGTGCAGGCGCCCGAACAGTCCGAGTGCGCACTCGCGTTTGCTGCCGGTCCATCCGAGGTAGTCCCACAGGAACTTGACCGCATCGGCCGCCGTGCGCGTGCGGGCCTCCTGCACCTTGTTCTTCTTGAACGCCCCGAGGCATTCCACCTCGGCCGCGCGTCGGCAAAGCCCAATCGCCGTGGCCACGTGGTGCTGCACCTTGGCCACGCTGGTCGTTCCGGCAAAGGCGCGGAACTCGACAAGGCCGTGGCTGAAGAGCTTGCGGAAGTTGATCATGCCGCGCCCACAGGCCATGGCTGCCGATTCCTTGAAGCGCAGGTCGGGGTGGCGCTCCATCGTCTTGACCAAGTTGGCCACGTCGGCGGCAAACGTGTGGCTATACGTGTTCGTGTGCCGCCCCGCCCCCGTCTGGCCGTAGATCGAGCGCGCGTGCCACTGCGCGATGTGGGCGAGCTTTCTTGCAAACTCGCCGCGCTTGGCGTGGTTGCTCGTCCCGATGATCGAATCAACGTTCACCGTGACGTGGCAGCCGCAGCTGTCGTTCACCGTGGCGCCGATCGTGGTCATGAATTCCACGAACTGGCAGAGCGCGGCCACGCCGTCCTCCCCGTGCAAGATCGGGGACACGAATTCACAGGCCACGCCACTGCCGCGGATCGAGCCGTCGTGCTCGGCGCGCCATGCGTTGCGGTTGAACTTGGGCGCGGTCACCACCGTGCCATCCGACTTACGCAACCCGCCGGTGACTTGAATGCCACGGTGGTAGTTGCCCACTTGAACCCCGCATCCGGCGGGGATGACTGTTTCCAGCTCCACTCCGAAGAGCACGCTGGCTGCTTTGGTATCCGGCTTTTTCATAACCCCCTTGTCCTCTCGCAGGCAGCCGCACTGAGTCCATCGGTTTTGATCACCATATTTTTGCTCCATTTGTCTCTCGCCCAACGAGTTGGCATGGTTTTTGACACGAAGGCCGCGGATGGCTGTTTCAGCGTTTATCGGCCGTGAGAACTCACGAGCTGTCGTGAGCCATAAGAAGCGTATGGCGCGATTGGTATTGGGATAGGCGCAGGAGAACAAACGGCCACCCCGAATCACCCGCTTACCAGATGATCAAAGAGCCCTTGCTCCAGTGGCACCAGAGCCGCCTGCTCGGCCTTGAAGAAGTCCGCCTTCGTCTTGCCCATCGCCTTGCCGCGACGCGTGTGGCAATCAAATGCATAGTCAGGAACCGGCACATATTCCGGTGCGCTGCGCAGTTCGTCAGCCAGCGTGTCGGGATCGGTGCCGCGCATTTCATCGTAAACGAAGTTCTGCAGGTGGTCGGCATCACGGCTCTTCTTGGCCGCACACAGAAGGATCACGGCCTTGGAAATGAAGATGCGGCCACGGGCACGGCGCCCCGAGAGGTTCGCGTTGATCATGGCATACGAGTCATGCAGCGCTTTGATCTCTTGGGTGATGATGCCCCAGCAGTCCTCGGCCGACACGGTGAGCAGTCGTTTCCAGACATAGTTGCCGAAGCCGCTGGCCCAAAGCTCAAGCGCCCAGTAGCCGGCGTATTGGGTTTCACCGCGCCGGATCGCCTTCTGCATTGCCGAACTAACCTCGCCGAAATCGTAGCCTCTGATTGTTCTAAGTCTCATACCGTGCCCCGTGAGGCCGAACATGTCGGATGTGAAGTTGCGCATCCCCTTGGCCTCTCGCAGGGGACGCACTGAATCCATCAGTTTTTTGCACCATTTTTCGCATCTGAAAATGGTATCGCGCTGAAGGCACAGAACCTAATTCCCTCGGGGGTGCATTGAGGGTGCGGCATTGACTCGGTGCTGCGCGTATCGCGTAGTAGCACGGTGACCCGGAAGAAATTTGCCAAACTCCTCAAGGACTACCGCGAAAGACGCAGGTTCACGCAGGAAGCCGCGGCCAAGCACTTGGGCGTTTCCGTGCGCACACTGCAGAACTGGGAGATCGCCCGGAACATGCCGAGGGGGTTTGGGCTGCGGGCTTTGGTGGCGACGCTGGAAAAAGGCAGGAAATAGACCGCGCAACCTGAAGGGCGGGAAAAGCGTCTGGTGAGCGTTCAGCAGAGCGAAAAGCCATTTCCATTGAGCAATGCCTGCAACTCCCTGAACGCACAAAACTTCCGCACGTTTGTCACCATTTTGTCACCACCATAAAAAAGGCCCGGAAAATCCGGGCCGCGAAACCTGCTTAAAGCGTTGGTGGAGAAGTGGTTGCGGGGGCGGGATTTGAACCCGCGACCTTCAGGTTATGAGCCTGACGAGCTACCAGGCTGCTCCACCCCGCGATTAAGGGCCGATAATATCCCGCCCGCTTGGGTTGTCAAGCGAGCTTGGGCGCGTATTTGGTGATGGTTTCGTCGCTGACCACGCCGATGTAGGGCAGATTGCGGAAGCGCTCCATGTAGTCGAGGCCGTAGCCGACGACGAATTCGTTGGCGATGTCGAAGCCGACGTAATCGGCTTCCAACTCGCGCTGGCGGGGGACGTCTTTGCGCAGAAGGACGCAAATTTTCACGCTGAGCGGGCTGGTTTCAGCCGTGAATTTGTCGCGGATGGCGTGGAGGGTGTGGCCACTATCGAGGATGTCGTCGAGCAGGAGGACGTGGCGTCCGTGCACGTCGGGCAGTTGAAGTTGGTTGAACCTGACCACGCCCGTGGTGGAGGCGCCGTGATAGCTGGAGACGCTGAGACAATCGAGGCGCAGCGGCATTTCGAGTCGGCGCAGCAAATCAGCACCGAACATCAGGCTGCCGTTGAGGACAGCGACAACGGTGAGTTCCTTGCCGGCGTAATCGGAGGCGATCTGTTCCGCCATTTCGTCGAGCCGGCTCATGATGGTCGACTCGTGGAAGAGGATGCCGCGGATCTCGCTCCGCATCTCTCCGGCTACGCTGGGCATGGTGCCGCGGCCTAAAGGCCGAGTTCCTTGCGGACGTTCGGGAGTTCGCCGGCCGATCCGAGCATTTTGTTTTTGTGCGCGATGAACTTGGCGTATTCCTCGACGAAAACTTTGCCGGGCGGACGGAAATCGAACTCGCCGGGCTTGTTGTGGAAGAATTCGCGGTGCACGCGGGTCCAGATGAGGCGTCCGTCGGTGTCGATGTTGACCTTGGTCACGCCGAGCTTGGCCGCGGGGAGGTATTCGTTTTCATCCACGCCGCGTGCGCTCTCGTCTAGTTTGCCGCCGGCGGCGTTGATGCGCTTGACCTCATCCTGGGGGACGCTCGAGCTGCCGTGCATGACCAGCGGGAAGCCGGGCAGGAGTTGCTGGATTTCCTTGAGCACGTCGAAGTGCAGGCTTTGCTGGCCTTTGAATTTGTAGGCTCCGTGGCTCGTTCCGATGGCGCAGGCCAAGGAGTCGCAGCCGGTGCGG
>JBIKXZ010000239.1:0-3223 GCA_044355525.1 Chthoniobacterales bacterium | reverse complement strand
TGCAGCACCTGGGACAAGAAAGTGAAGGCCACGGCGCCGAGAATCGATCCGCCGAGCGAGCCGATGCCGCCAAGGTATACCATGACGAGGATCTCGGTGGATTTGACGATGTCGAAAACGCTGGGGTTGATGAACTGCAATTGGTGTGCGAAGAGCGCCCCGGCCACGCCGCCGAAAAACGACGAGACGACGAAAGCCGCAAGCTTGGCTCTGCGCGTGTCGACGCCCATGGCATTGGCGGCGATCTCGTCCTCGCGCACGGCGACAATGCCGCGTCCGAAGCGCGAGTAAACGAGGTTACGGATGGCCCAGAGGGTGACGACCGTCCAGACGGCGGTCCAAACCAGCGTGGTGTGATTGTCGATGCCGAGGAACCCGCGCGGTCCGCCGACATAAGAAACATTTTCGATGCCGGATTTCACCATCATGAGGAAAGCCAGCGTGATGATGGCGAGATAGTCGCCGCGCGTTTTGAATGAGAGCAGGCCGAGGAGAAAACCGACCGCGCCGGCGAGGAGTCCGCCGCCGATCACGGCAAGCGGAAAGACCCAAAGAGGATCGCCCCAGCCAAGCCATTTGACCGATACGCAGGCGGAGAGATACGCGCCGAGGGCCATGAACCCCGCGTGTCCCACGGAAAATTCGCCCATCCATCCATTCACCAGATTCAGGCTGACGCAAAGAATGATATTGATCCCGAGAGTGATCAGGACGAACTGCACATAGTCGTCGACCAGGTCGAATCGTTCGATGGCGAAGCAGGCACCCAAGCCGGCGAGCAGGAGGGCGATGAGCACGCCGCGCGGCGGCGGTTGTTTCAGCCAGCGCATCAGACTTTCTGTACAGCGGGACGTCCGAGCAGTCCGTAAGGTTTGAAGATGAGGACGACGAGGAGCAAAGAATAGACCACGAGGTCGCGGTAGGTCGACGGGAGCACCGTGACCGTGAAGACCTCAACTGCGCCGAGCAAGTAGGCCCCGAGCACCGCGCCGCGCACATTGCCGATGCCGCCGATGACCGCGGCGACGAAGGCTTTCCACCCGACGAGCACGCCCATAGTCGCGCTGATCACGGGGTAAGCCGAGGCATAAAGCACGCCGGCTGCGCCGCCAAGGGCGGCGCCGATGGCGAAGGTCATGCCGATGATCCTGTTCACCGGGATACCCATGAGCGGCACGGTGATGCGATCCTGCGCAATGGCGCGCATAGCCATGCCGTAGCGCGTTTTGCGGATGAAGAAATCCAGCGCGATCATCAAAGCAACGGAAATGCCGATGATGAGGATTTGCAGCGAGGAGATGGTGACGCCCGCGAAATTCCAGACGACCGGTTTGAACATCTCGGGCAGGCGTTGCGAATACGGGCTGAGGCTGAGCGTGGTATTCTGGATAACAAGACCGCAGCCGAGTGCGGTGATGATGGCAGAGACGCGCGGCGCATTGCGCAGCGGACGGTATGCCAACCTCTCGATCAAAACACCAAGCAGGGCCGTGGCCAGCATGACGATGATCAGCGCCGCGACGAAAGGGGCGGGAAAAACCAGCAGCAGGAGAAAGCAGAAGAAAGAGCTGACCATGAACACGTCGCCATGGGCGAAATTGATCATGACCAGCACGCCGTAAACCATGCTGTAGCCCAACGCGATGAGGGCGTAGATCGAACCGAGTTGGACCGCGTTGATCGCCTGCTGCGCGAAATAATCCATGCGCGCGGCTCAGGTGGTCACGGTTGGGCGTTGGTCACCCACTGGAAAGCGCCGTCCTTGATCTGCAGGACAACCGCGCTCTTGATCGGGTCGCCGGAGCCCGGCTCGAAACGGAATGTGCCGGTCACACCCTTGTATTCGCGGATCTTGGACAGAGCTTCGCGCAGGGCTTCGCGGTCGTTTTTACCGCCTGCGGTGAGAGCTTCGGTGAGGAGACCGCAAGCGTCGAAGGTGAGCGCAGCCACGTCATCCGGCGCCTGTCCGTATTTCGCGGTGTAGTCCGCGACGAACTGCTTCGCCTGGTCGGTGGCGATCTGCGTGGAAAAGTGGTTGCAGAAATAGGAGCCGTCGACGTCCGCGCCGCCGAGCTTGATGATCTCCGGCGAACTCCAAGCGTCGCTGCCGAGAAGTTTGGCCGTGATGCCGAGGCGACGGGCCTGCTGCGCAATGAGAGGCACGTCGTTGTAATAAGTCGGGAGAAAAACGATATCTGGGTTGGCTTCGCGGATTTTGGTCAGCTGCGCGGAGAAATCTTTGTCTCCGGTGGTGAAGGTTTCGAAGGCGACAACTTCGCCGCCGTTGGCCGTGAAAGTATCTTTGAAGAGCGTGGCTTGGACGAGCGGGGCTTCCGAAGAGACATCGTAAAGGACGGCCGCTTTCGCCGCACCGAGGTCATTGCGGGCAAACTTCGCGAGAACAAGGGCTTGGAAAGGATCGGTGAAGCAACCGCGGAAAACGTAGCGCTTCGGCGCGCCGGAGGCTTGGTCGAGAGTCGTCTTCGGATTGGTCGACCAGGGCGAAATCATGACGCATTTGAGGCTCTCCGCGATTTCCCCGGCGGGGATGGCGCAGGCGCTCGAATTGGGGCCGACCATGGCAACGACGTCTTGGCTCGAGATCAGCTGCTGGGCGACGGAGGCTGCTTGGTCGGCCTTGGCGCCGTTATCACGGACAACCAGGTCCACCTTCTGCTTCTTGCCGTCCGCAAGGGCGATGCCCCCCGCGGCGTTGATTTTTTCGAAAAACATTTCGGCGGCATTCTTGCTCGACGCCCCGACGGCGGGGATATCTCCGGTCAATTCGAGGTTCATGCCGATTTTCACGGCATTGCTGTCCGACCCGCCGCAGCCGGCGAGGAAGGTGGTGAGAATGGCAGCGACGAGGGTGTGGAGTTTGGACATGGGCCGTGTTTAGGTGGCGCTCCCCCGGCCCGCAAGGGGGAAATTGGATCTCAAAGCGGCGGGGTGAGGATGCGGATCTTCGGATCGAGCTGGCGGCGGTCGCGGTAAATCATCGGCGGGGTGCTCGAGCGGACTTCGTAACCGGTGAGGACGAACTCGGGATAGAAGCCGTTGCTGGCCGGTTCGTAGACTTTGCCGCCGGTGAAGAAACCCTGCAGGCGGTATTCGGTGTTGTTGTCGATGCCGAGCGTGCCGGCGGCGCGGTCGGGCGCGAGTTTGGTGTTTTCGTTGAGCATGACCAGCTGCGCGGACTTCCACGGCTGGCCCGGTTTGCGCA
>JBIKXZ010000241.1:0-3191 GCA_044355525.1 Chthoniobacterales bacterium | reverse complement strand
GAAGCCCGTCGGCGTGCGGCTTGAAGTCGAGCCAACCGTGGGGGCCGACAATTACACGATCGATCTTCGACTGCTCCCCGAGGTCACCGAGTTCGAAGGCTTCATCAACTACGGCAGCCCCATCCTCAACCAAGGTGTTATCGTGACGCCCAACGTGATCAACTACCCCGTCTTCAGTCAGCGCAAGGTGGAAACCTCGGTCAGCATCTATGACGGACAGACCGTGGCGCTGGGCGGACTCATCCGCGAAGACGTGCAGAAGGTCAACGACAAGACCCCGCTCTTGGGGGATGTTCCTTTGGTAGGCGGGTTGTTCCGCTCGCAGGCAGATCAGCATATCAAGCGCAACCTCATCATCTTCGTCACCGCCACCCTGATGGATCCCGCTGGGCAGCCCATGGCGCTGGCCCAGCAGGACGTGGTCGAGGAAATCGGCGGCGAAATTGCACCCCTGCCGGCGGATGTCGGGATTGATCCTGTGGAGCCTCCCCTTCCCTGAGTCATGAAGATCCTTCTGCCGACAATTTTGCTGCTGGGATTTACCGCCTCCGGCGCACTAGCAGGCTCCACAGGCCAGACATCCGTGGGCTCGATCGAGAATCTGGCCGACCGCGAGATCACCCGGCGTCAGGAAAATATTGTTCTGGCGGAGGACGCTATGAAACGCAGCGAGACCGAACTTCGACGCAATAATGTCGAAGCAGCGTATCTCGCGGCCAAGGAGGCCGCCGACCTCGTTCCGGCAGGCCCCTCGGCGCCCGGCTTGCGCGCACGCGCCATCTCGCGCTTTTCCTCCACCTCCATCCGCTACGCGGAATACCTCGTTAGCCAAGGGGAATACGCCAAGGCAGCTGCTGTCGCCCGCGACGTCCTCGAACCCCAATACAACCCCAACTACCGCCCCGCCGCGGTCTTCCTCGACCGTCTGGACCAACCTGACTACTTCAACAAGACCATCACCCCGGAATTTGCCGCGGAGCGATCGGAAGTGGAGACGCTGCTCAATGAAGCGACCGGCTTTTACGACTCCGGCCGCTACGACCTCGCCCAAAAACGCTACCAGCAAGTGCTGGCTATCGACAAATACAACGCCGCCGCTTTCCGCGGCATGGAGCAGGTCGAGTTGGGCAAGCAGCGTTACTACGACAGTGCCTACAGTGATACGCGCTCGCGTATGCTGTGGCAGGTCGAGAAGGCATGGGAACGGCCGAAGCGACGTTTCAACGACGCTCGCGCCACCGACTCGGCTGCTTCCCAGGAAGAGCGGCGCGGCACGGAACTCATGATCGCCCGCCTCAACCGGATCATCGTCCCGCGGATCGACTTCCGGGATGCCACGGTGCGTCAAGCCGTGAGCTTCCTGCAGCAGCAGAGTCGCACTCTGGAGGAAGGCGCCGGTGACCAATCCGGTATCAATATCGTACTCAAGCTTCCTGCAACTTCGTCCGCCCTTCCTCCCGCCACCGATGAGTTCGGGGAGACCGCCGCAACGCCAGCGGCGCCGTCGGATTCCCGCATCACGCTCAGCCTGACCAATGTGCCGCTCTATGAAGCGCTTCGCTACGTGGCCACGCTCGCCGGCCTGAAGGTCAAGGTCGAGCCGTTTGCTGTTTCCATCGTGCCGCTTTCCGAGCCTACCGACACACTCGAGCAACGGGAGTTCAAAGTGCCGCCGGGCTTCATCACCGGCACGGGCGCTTCAGACGGGGAACCCGCGGTCTTTGCCGGTCGGGGAGACGACAACGAGGACGGACCCAGACTCGCCGCACGGCAGGGGGCCAAAGAGTTTCTCGAATCTCAAGGAGTGGAATTTCCCCCGGGCGCCAGTGCCAATTTTATCCCCGGAAGCAGCCGGCTTGTTGTGCGCAATACGGCTCCCAATCTTGATTTGATCGAGTCCTTGGTCGATGCGGCCATGGGCGAGCAGCCGACGCAGGTCGAAATCGAAGCCAAGTTTGTCGAGGTCTCCCAAGACAACCTCAAAGAGCTCGGCTTCGATTGGTCGCTCGGACCCTTTTCCATTGGCGGTTCGGGAGTCTATGGCGGCGGCGGCGAAATTATCGGCGACCCAGCCGCATTTCCGTTCATTAATCCTGTGACCGGGGGTGCTGTCGGGGGGACGACTATGACACCCGGCTTGAGGACCGGCAGCGGCACGGCGGCAAACTCCGCGCTCTCCGTGAACAGCCTGAATGCCCTTCTCGCAAGGAATCTGGGACTTGCCACTACCGGTGGGCCTGCCCCCGGCATCTTTTCCATCGCCGGCGTATTCACCAATCCGCAATTCCAAGTGGTCATCCGCGCCTTGAACCAAAAGAAGGGGGTCGATCTCATGGCGGCCCCGAAGGTGACAACAAAGAGCGGCCAGAAAGCAACGATCACCATCAGCCGGGAATTCCCCTATCCCCAAGAATTCGAGCCCCCTCAGGTGCCCCAAAACAGCGGCGGCGGCAGCGCTGTTGTCGGGATAAGCTCTGTCAGCGACCCGATTGTCACGCCGAGTTTCCCCACGGATTTCACAACCCGCAATCTGGGCGTAACCCTCGAAGTGGAACCGCAAATTGGCCCGGATGGCTACACCATCGATCTGACCCTCAGTCCGGAGGTCGTGGATTTCGAGGGTTTCATCAATTATGGATCTCCCATCAGCGTCCCCAGCCGGCAATTTTTGGGCCAAAGCTTGGCCATCACGGGTTCCGGCACGCAAAACGAAGTCGCGACGTTGCTGGATATCTTCACTCCGACCACGGCCCGCATCCTCACCGAAAACGTCATCAACCAGCCAATCTTCAGCACCCGTAAAGTGACAACCAATGTCAGTGTGTGGGATGGCCAAACGGTCGCTCTGGGCGGTCTCATTCGCGAGGACGTCCAGAAAGTGAACGACAAGGTACCAATCCTCGGGGACATCCCGCTTGCCGGCACGCTCTTCCGCTCCGAGGTCGAGCAGAAGATCAAGAGCAACCTGATCGTCTTTGTTACCGCACGCCTGATGGATGCAGCCGGACAATTGCTGCGACCCGAGGACGATTCGGATCAGGAAGAAATTGTCGAGCCCCTCGGCCTGCCGCCAGATCTCGAACGCCCCGGCTTGACCACCAAAGGCTTCCGCCAGAAGTAGCCGCGGCCCGTTGTCCGGCCGTCTCCGTTTCCACTCCAACCGCACACCATGTTCCTCGCCCTGACCGGCG
>JBIKXZ010000125.1:0-6880 GCA_044355525.1 Chthoniobacterales bacterium | reverse complement strand
CGGCGTCGCCACGGGAAAATCGACTTTCCGCCGCCTGCTCTCGGAGCGGCACGCATTCGAGGTTTTCGATGCCGATGCGTGCGTCCATGAGTTGCTCGCCTCCGACCGGGAAATCATCAACGCTGTTCAACTCGCCTTCGGCGACTGCGTGCTCGATGACTCCGGGTTGCCCGACCGGGCGGCCCTGAGGAGCATTGTGTTCACGGATCGCGCCGCACGGCAAAAACTTGAGTCCATCCTCCATCCGGCCGTCCGCTCGCGCTGGCAGCAAACTCTGGCCTCCTGCCAAGTCGGAGAGCGCGACTTTCTGGCCGATATTCCCCTGCTCTATGAAACAGCAGCCGAGGCCTATTTTGACACGGTCACCGTGGTGGCCGCCTCGCCGCGGGTTCAGCGCGGGCGCTTGGCCGCGCGCGGCCTGGATTCCGGCACCATCGAAGCGATGCTTGCCAGCCAGCTTCCCATCGGCGAAAAAGTGAGTCGTGCCACCTCCGTTGTGTGGAACGATGGCACTCTGGGGGCTCTCGCCCGCCAAGCCGACCTTCTGCTCGAACGTCTCCTCCCGCCTAAGTCATGACGCGACTCGCCACCAAGGATTCAGCCCGGCCTACCGCCGGTTTGGATGCCTTTCCACCGGACGTCGAGTCGATCGGCGGATTCCGCTTGGAATTGGACGACCTCCAAGCGCTCAACCATGCCGATTTGACGTCTTTGCTCGAGCGCTATCAATTGCGGTTGCGGCCGGACGGCACCAAGCGTCACCTGGTCTTTGACCTCGCCCGCTTCCTGATATCCGCCGGAGCCGAGATCACCGCCATTGGCATGATTGAGGACCTCGGGGACCACTCCATGCTGCGCTGGCCCCGTTACAATTTCGCCGCTGGCCCGGACGACCTTTTTGTGTCCATCGGCTTGGTTCGCCAATTCGGTCTGCAGACCGGACTCGAAGTCCGCGGCACCTTGCGGGCTCCGGGCGAGCGCGATCGTTACTGCGGGCTTGAGACCATCACTTCGATCGAGGGCATTCCCGCCGCCGAGTGGCAAACGGTCACACCGTTCGACAAACTTACACCGCTCTTCCCGCAGGAACGCATCATGCTCGAAGCGGTCAAAGAGCCGACCTTAAGCACGCGGGCCGTCGACCTCATCGCCCCGCTCGGCAAGGGCCAGCGCGCCCTCATCGTCGCCCCGCCGCGCACGGGAAAGACCATCCTGATGAAGCACATCGCGCAGGCCATCCGGTCCACTTCGCCGGACGTCAAACTGATCCTCCTCCTGGTCGACGAGCGTCCGGAGGAAGTCACGGATCTGCGACGGTCCATCGATGCGGACATCTACAGTTCCACCTTCGATGAATCGCCCCAGCGCCACACGCAACTGGCCGAGTTCGTCAGCGAACGGGCCAAGCGTCTGGTCGAACTCGGCAAGGACGTGGTCATCCTGCTCGACAGCATCACGCGCCTGGCCCGCGGCTACAACAATCTCCAACCCGGCAAAGGCCGCATCATGTCGGGCGGCGTGGACTCTAAGGCCCTCATGAAGCCGAAGAAGTTCTTCGGCGCGGCGCGCAATACCGAGGAAGGCGGCAGCCTGACCATCGTGGCCACCGCGCTGGTCGAAACCCAGAGCCGCATGGATGACCTCATTTTCGAGGAATTCAAGGGCACGGGGAACATGGAGATCCACCTCGATCGCACCATTGCCGACCAGCGCATCTTCCCCGCCATCCACGTGACCAAGTCCGCCACCCGGCGCGAGGAGAACCTCTACCATCCGGATGAACTCGAGCGGGTCATCGTCCTGCGCAAGCAACTCAACGAACTTCCCGCCGTCGAGGCCATGGAAACACTGGTGCGGAACCTGAACATAACCAAAAGCAATGCCGAATTGCTCCTCCGCGGGTTGCGCTGACTATGGACCCTGATCCATCCGACCCGAACGCACCGGAACTCACGCCGACGGACCTCGCCGTGCACATGAATCCCTTAGAGCGCCGCATCGGCTACAAGTTTCGCAATTCGCTGCTTCTTGCCGAAGCCCTGACCCACCCCAGCCTGTCCTTTGAACGCAAGACCTTCCACTTCGACAACCAGCGCCTCGAATTTCTCGGAGACGCCGTTCTGCAGTTGGTGGTCACGCACCATCTCTACCGTCTCTTTCCTGCTTTCAGCGAAGGCCAACTGACCAAACTCCGCTCCCGGATCGTTTCCCGCGAAGGACTGAAAAAGCACGCCGCAGCCCTCGGGCTAGGCGACTACTTGATGCTCGGTCGCGGCGAGGAGGCCAGCCGCGGACGCGAACGCTCCTCCACCCTGGCCGACTCCTTCGAGGCACTCATCGGAGCCATCTACCTCGACAGCGACATCGAAACGGTGCGCCGCTTTGTCCTCCGTGTCACCGGGGACGAACTGAGCGCCTTGGCCCGCGAACCGGCCGAGCACAATCCGAAGGGCGAACTCCAGGAAATCCTGCAAGCCCTGTCCCCTCAAAGCCCTGCTTACGAAGTCCTCTCGGAGACCGGCCCCGACCACCACAAGCAATTCGTCTGCCGTGTATCCTGGGAAGGCCGCGAAATCGGGCGGGGCACCGGTCAGAGCAAGAAGCAGGCCGAAATCAACGCCGCCTCCGATGCCCTTCAAGACCGAAAGTGGGAGGCGTCCTAACAGCTCAACTCACATACTCCTGCAGGCAACGGACGGCGTAGCCGCCGGACTTGAGAGCTTTGATCGCCCGGGCGCTCATGCGCGCTGCCCTCAGCGTGGTCATGATGGGAATGCGCTGGGCCACCGCCGCGCTGCGGATGGCCACTTCATCCTGACGCGGCACTTTGCCGTAGGGAGTATTGATGATGAACTGCATGTCGTTGTTCTTAATCAGATCGAGAAGGTTGGGCCGCCCCTCGCTCAACTTGTAAATGAGCGAGGCTTCCACCCCCGCCTCGCGCAGCACGGCCAGCGTTCCCTTGGTCGCATGGATCTTGAAGCCTGCTTCGGCAAACTCTCTCGCAATGGAGGCGATATGCTTCTTGTCGGAATCCTTCACGCTGATGAACACGTTGCCGCGCTCCGGCAGCGCCGGTTGGGCTGACATCTGGGCTTTGGCGTAGGCAATGCCGAGATCCGGATCCAGTCCCATGACCTCGCCCGTCGAGCGCATTTCTGGTCCGAGGGTGATGTCGGTGCCGGGGAATTTGATGAAGGGGAAAACCGCTTCCTTGACCGCATAGTGGGTCGGCACCACCTCCTCAGTGAAGCCGAGATCCTTGAGCTTGTGTCCGGCCATGACTTTGGCGGCGAGTTTGGCCAGAGGCACCCCGATGGCCTTGCTCACATAGGGAACCGTCCGCGAAGCCCGCGGATTGACCTCCAGCACGTAGACCTTCTCCTCCTTCACCGCGAACTGGACGTTCATCAGACCGCGGACTTTCAACTCTTTGGCCATCGCCTTGGCCGCGGAACGCAATTCGGCCAGCACCTTGTCGGACAACGAAAAACTCGGGATGACGCACGCGCTGTCGCCGCTGTGCACACCCGCCTCCTCAATATGCTCCATCACGCCGCCAATCACGGTGTCAGTGCCATCGCTCAAACAGTCGACATCCACCTCGGTGGCATCCTCCAGAAACCGGTCGACCAGCACCGGCCGATCCGGACTGGCTTTCACCGCGGTGCGGATGTAACGGCGCAGGTCGTCCGGCGTGTAGACGATTTCCATCGCCCGTCCGCCGAGGACGAAGGATGGTCGGACCAACACAGGGTAGCCGACTCTCTCCGCCACGGCCAAAGCCTCTTCCTCGTTGGTCGCCGTCCCGCCCTGCGTGGCGTTGAGCCCCAACCGGTCGAGCATGGCGGCAAAGTGCTTACGATCCTCGGCCATCTCGATGCTCGCCGGCGACGTGCCGATGATTTTCACCCCATTGGCCTCGAGGGCGGCGGCCAGATTGAGCGGTGTTTGTCCGCCGAACTGCACGATGGCGGCATCGCATTTCTCGCGCTGATAAATGTTGAGCACATCTTCCAGCGTCAGCGGCTCGAAGTAGAGTTTGTCGCTGGTGTCGTAGTCGGTCGACACGGTCTCGGGATTCGAATTGACCATCACTGTCTCCCAACCCATTTCGCGAAAGGCGAAGGCGGCATGCACGCAGCAGTAGTCGAACTCGATCCCCTGCCCGATCCGGTTGGGTCCGCCACCGAGGATCATGACGCGCTTCTTCTCGTTGGGACGGGTCTCGTCTTCCTCGCCGTAAGTGGAGTAAAAATACGGCGTGTAAGCTTCAAACTCGGCGGCACAGGTATCAACCAGACGGTAGGTGGGCACGACACCGGCCTTTTCGCGCGCCTGGCGGACATCTGCTTCGTTCTTTCCGGTCAAATGGGCAATCTGGCGGTCAGAGAACCCGTGCCGCTTCATGCGCCGCCACGGGACCTCTGCGACATCCTTCGGACAGGCCCGCTCCTCGGCGGTGATTTTTGCCAAACCCCGCAGAAACCAAGGGTCGATCCCGGTCAATTCGTGGATGCGCTCGATGCTCCATCCGGCAAGCAACGCATGACGCAGGCTGAAAATCCGCTCTGCCGTGGGAACACGGATTCGCTGCTCCAATTCCGCCTCGTCGAGCGATCCATCCTCGCGCCGCGGAGGCTCATCCTTACCGTCGGCACCGAATCCGGCGCGGCCGGTCTCGAGCGAACGTAGAGCCTTCTGCATGGCCTCTTTGAAAGTGCGCCCGATGGCCATGGCCTCGCCCACGCTCTTCATTTGCGTGGTCAGCACCGGATCGGCCTGAGGGAATTTCTCAAAGGTGAACCGCGGCACCTTGACCACGCAATAGTCGATGGTCGGCTCGAAGCTGGCGGGCGTCTCGCGCGTGATGTCGTTGCGCAATTCATCGAGCGCGTAGCCCACGGCCAATTTGGCCGCGATCTTGGCGATCGGAAAACCGGTCGCCTTCGAGGCGAGCGCCGAGGAGCGGGACACGCGCGGGTTCATTTCGATGACCACCATGCGTCCGGTTTTCGGACAGACCGCAAACTGGATGTTCGACCCGCCCGTCTCGACGCCGATGGCGCGGATGACCGCGAACGACGCGTCGCGCATCGCTTGGAATTCCTTGTCAGTCAGCGTTTGGATAGGCGCCACCGTGATCGAGTCGCCGGTATGCACGCCCATGGGATCGAAGTTCTCGATCGAACAAATGACCACGCAGTTGTCCGCACGGTCCCGCATCACCTCCATTTCGAATTCCTTCCAACCGAGCAACGACTCCTCGATCAAGACCTCGCTGACCGGCGACATGTCGATCCCCCGCGCGACAATCTCCTCGAATTCCTCCTTGTTGTAGGCGATCCCGCCGCCGCTGCCGCCGAGGGTGTAAGCCGGACGGATGATGATCGGATAACGCCCGATTTCGGACGCCACCGCGCGCGCTTCTTCAAGCGTATGGGCCACGCCGGACTGCGCGACGTCCAAGCCGATCTCCAGCATGGTTTCCTTGAAAATGAGCCGGTCTTCGCCCCGCTCGATCGCGTCGGCTTTGGCCCCGATCAGCTTGGTGCCCAACCGCTCGAGCGCGCCGGTGCGGTGCAAGGTCATGGCTGCATTGAGCGCCGTCTGCCCGCCGAGGGTCGGCAAAACGGCGTCCGGCTTTTCCCGTTCGATGATCTTTTCGATAACCTCCGGCGTGATCGGCTCGATGTAGGTGCGGTCGGCGAATTCCGGATCGGTCATGATCGTGGCCGGGTTGGAATTGACCAAGACCACCTGATAGCCTTCCTCCCGCAACGCCTTGCAGGCCTGCACGCCCGAGTAGTCGAATTCGCAGCCCTGCCCGATAACGATGGGACCGGATCCGATGATGAGAATTTTCTCGAGCGAGGTGTCTTTGGGCATGGCGCGTCGGCCCTCCTGTTTAGCCGCCCGCGCACGCCGGTGCAATGCGCCCTTTGCCGCCTCACTTGGATCTTGCGGAGCGCGTCCGGCACCGCGAAAATAACGGGAGATGATCGAACTCGAGATTTACGCCGCCGGCGTGCGCGCCCCGGACAAGCTGATGGGCCTCGATCTCGAATTGGGCGCCATCCCGCGCCTGCGTTACAAGGTCGACACCCTGCACGACATCATTTTTCTCGAGTCGGATGACCCCGCGCTGGCCTTGGAAGACATCCGCAGCATTTTCAACAAGTTGGATCTCCAGGCGCGCTTCGTCGGCCAGACCCATTCGGGCGCCCGCACCAAATCGGCCACCCAGCTGATCCGTTCCTGACCGGCCTTCTGTCATGGCCCCTGCCCGCTACGTCGGACAAATCCTGTTCTCCTTCGCCCGTTATCTCGGCGAGCTGTTCTTCCTTGCCGCGGAAACCATCCGCGGGATTTTCCACGGACAAGTCCGCTGGCGCCTCGTTGTCCAACAAATCTACGAAATCGGCTACCGCTCACAGCTGGTCGTCCTCATCACTGGTGGCTTCACCGGCGCGGTCTTCGCCACGCAGACCTTTTTCCAATTCCAACGCCTGCAAATGGACACCGCCGTCGGGCCGGTTGTCAGCGTATCCATGTTCCGCGAACTCGGCCCCGTGCTCTGCGGACTGATGGTGGCCGGGCGCGTCGGCGCCGCCATGTCCGCGGAACTCGGAACAATGAAGGTCACCGAGCAACTCGACGCTCTCCGCGCCCTGGCCGTCCATCCGGTCGACTACCTCGTCGTCCCGCGTTTCCTCGCCATGCTCGTCTCCATGCCGCTCCTCGTCGCGGAATGCATCGGCATCGGCATTTTTGCCGCGTATCTCCTGACCACCAAGGTCCTCGGCGTGTCCGAAGTCTACTACCTGCACAACATGCTCTACTTCACCGGCGGACGGGACGTGGCCATGGGACTGATCAA
>JBIKXZ010000082.1:0-10130 GCA_044355525.1 Chthoniobacterales bacterium | reverse complement strand
TGGCATTCTTCGATTGCTCGAGCGCCAGTTGCAATACGGCGTTGCCGCGGAATTCCGGCGATTCGAGGGCGCGGTGCAGCGTCGGCGTGGTGAAAAGGCGTTGAGCCATGGCGAGTTGGATCTCCTCGCCGGTGAAAAAATCGAGCACGCGGCGCACCAAAGCGAATTTTTCCGGTGGCGTGTTCACGCTCAGGCAGTAGCCCTTGGCCGCGATGACCGGACGGCAGCGGAGCCCGGTTTGCGTGTTCACCGGAAGCAAGGCCAGCATGCTTCTTTCCGGAACACCGTAATCGGACCAGGCCCAGGGGCCGTTGATGATCATGGCTGCGCGTTTGCGCAGGAACATGAGGTTGGCCGTGTTGTAATCCTCGTAGCGCGGGATTACCCCGTGTTTGTCGCGGAGATCGAGGATGAACTGCAGCGCATTGCGCATTTCCGGCGTGTCGAGCGTGGGATTGCCTTCCTCATCCATGATCCAGCCGCCGAATCCGGTCAGGAAAGGCATGAAGAAATAGGGCTCGGCGTAGTTCCAGGTGAGGGCATAGCGTTCGACACGATCCTTGTCGCGCAAGGTGAGGTGCTTGCCGAGTTCCACCAATGCGTCGAGCGTCTCGGGCGGGCGGTCGACCACTTGGCGGTCGTAGACGAGCATCAATTGGTTGCCGATCTGGTCGGCCACCATCCAAGGTTGACCTTCCCAGCGGACGATGCCATCCGCGGTGAAGCGGTCGAAAAACTCCGGACCCA
Source organism: Chthoniobacterales bacterium (assembly GCA_044355525.1). GTDB lineage: Bacteria > Verrucomicrobiota > Verrucomicrobiia > Chthoniobacterales > JACTMZ01 > JACTMZ01. The sequence goes on along the minus strand of JBIKXZ010000082.1, from coordinate 9,383 downwards.
CCACTGCGTCCCACGGGCGGATGACGCGGGTTTCCGCAAAAACCGCCACATTGTCCGACGGACCGAACACCAGATCGGGTCCTTGTCCGGCCACGGCGGCAATGATGAACGAATTGCGCAGTTCCTCGCCCTCGCGGTAAAGCGCGATGACGCGTTCCTCGGGATGCTTTTTGTTGTAGGCGGCGACCGCCTCCTCGAAGAAGGCGCGCTCCGCCCCGGTTTTCTGGTGCCAGATGACCAGACGGTCAGGCGCCTCACGCGGCGGGGTGCAACCGTTTCCGGCGAGCAGCAGGACTGCGGCGGCGGCGCGCGGGAGGATCTTCGGCAAGCGCATGCTTTCGGGTAGTTCCATCATCGACCGCCGGTGCGGCGAGGCAAGCCCGCAACGCGGCAAGTTTGCCGTTGCCGCGCGGACGGCCCCGCGCCATGTTCGCCGCTTTGTCCATGGCGGCCGACGAATTCAACCTGCAGGTCAACCGCAAAGCGCTCGAGCTGAATCTCGACCGGCGCATCTACGGCACCTTCGCCGAAATCGGGGCGGGGCAGGAGGTGGCCCGGCGCTTTTTCTTCGTCGGCGCCGCCGCCGGCACGGTGGCCAAAACCATGTCCGCTTATGACATGACGTTCAGCGATGCGATCTACGGTCCGGTGCAGCGTTACGTCAGCCGGGAGCGTCTGGGCGGCATGCTCGAGCACGAATACTCGCTCCTGCGCGAACGTTTGGACGGGAAGGTCGGTTCGGAGAAGACCTTCTTTGTCTTTGCCGACACCGTGGCGGCGCGCAGTTACCACTCGCACAACGAATCGCACGGCTGGATGGGACTGCGCTTCCAGACCGAGTCTCGCGGCCCGGTCAACGAGATCATCATCCACGTGCGCATGCTCGACGAGGAGAACATCGCGCAGCAGCAGGCATTAGGGATCATCGGCGTCAACCTCATCTACGGCGCCTTCCGCCACCACGCCGAGCCGGAAAAGCTCATCGGCAGCCTGCTCGACGACCTGACACCCAAGCGGATGGAAGTGGACATGATCCGCTTCAGCGGTCCGGCCTTCGCCGGGGTGGACAACCGCCTGATGAGCCTGCAACTCGTGGCCCAGGGCCTCGGACGCGCAGCCATGTTCCGCGCCGATGGCGAAGTGGTGCAACCGGCCGAAGAGCTATACAAGCGCGCCATCCTCGTCGAGCGCGGCAGTTTCCGTCCGGTCACGCACGTCACCCACGAAATGCTGCGCTGCGCCTACGAGGATTTCGCCCCGCGCGAAAAGGAGGCGCCCCGGGGCGTGCTCACCCTGGCCGAGATCACCATGGAGAATCTCCTGAGCAGCGGGGATCTCGATCCGCAGGACTTCCTCGACCGCACGGATATCCTCGGTGCGCTCGGTCAGACAGTGCTCGTCTCCAGCTTCGGCGAATACTTCCGCCTGGTCGATTACATCGCGCGCTACACCAACGAAGCGATCGGCTTGGCCCTCGGGGTGCCCGCGCTCGAGCAGATCTTCCTCGAGAAATACTACACCGGCCTCGAGGGTGGCATCCTCGAGGGGCTCGGGCGCCTGTTCAAAAAGAACGTGCGCCTTTACGCGTATCCGCGTTTGGCCTCGGACGGCGCGATCATCACCGCGGACAATTTCCGCGTGGAACCGAAACTCCGGCACCTTTATTCCTATCTCCGCGAGAACGATTTCATCGTGCCGGTGACGGACTACCGCGAGGAGATCCTTTCCATCAAATCGCCGGAGGTCTTGGCCATGATCCGTGCCGGCGATCCGGCTTGGGAGCAATGCGTTCCGCCCGAAGTCATGCGGATCATCCGCGAGCGGCGCTTGCTCGGCTGCGCCGGTTAGGACGGATCGTCGAAGCTGATCAGACGGAAGACGCCGTCTTTGTCGCGGTAGAAACCGCGGATCTTGGGAGTCGTTCCCGTCATCTGGCTGACCATCCCCGCCATCCAATTCTCGTGCTTCTCCAGATTCTCCGCGCGGAGGCGTCCGTCGCGGCGGTTGATTTGCTCGAAGGGCAGGGTGATGCGCGCATACTTTTCATCGCTGACGCGCGCCGCGGCCAAACGCGCCGGGTTGTAGAGCGAAATCCACCAGCCGCCGTGGGGCCCGGCCTGCGAGGGCGGTGTGACGCGCAGTGTCAACGGTCCGGCTTTGTTCTCGCCCCCCTTGAGGGAGAGGGAATAGAGCGCGGCGATTTGCCCGCGGTTCTGCAGGTGCCCGGCGAGGAATTCCCGCACGACGCGGTGGTATTTCCCGCTGCGGCGTTGGCGGCCATACATGCCGAACTCGATGGCCACCGGATCGTTCGGATCGCCGTAGATATTGAAGGCGGATTGCTCGTTAACGCGGAAAGACAAATACGGAATATTGCGCAAGTATCCCTCCTTGATGGTGGCCGAGGGAATCTGCTGCAAACTGCGGATCTCATCATTGGCGCGCAGGTCGAAAACCATGGCGCGCCACGAGGGCAGGCTGCCCGGGGCCAGCAGTTCGGGGAACACTATTTCGCCCTCCATCTCGTCATGAATGCGGCGGATGTGCTCTTTGGGGATCTCCCGCTCGCTGTCCTTCGTCTGGAAAAGCACGCTCTCGGCGTTGTTGCGCAGGATCAATCCGCTCAGGACCGTGCCGTCCGACAATTCGAGGCTGTCGGGCATGGTCTGCGCACCGAGGGGCTTGTAGCGTTCAGCCGCGACCGGGGTCGATGTGAATGCCGTGCACGCGGCGGCCAAGAGCAGGAACATCGCGATTCGTCGGTTCATGCAGGGTTGTGTTCCCTTCAGCCGTCGCTGGTCAAGACACGGAAGACGCCGTTTTTGTCGCGGTAAAAGCCGCGCAACTCGCGATCCTCGCCGGTCAACTTCTCCATGGTGCGGTCGAGCCAGTTTTCGTTCTCCTCGGCTTTTTCGGCACGCAGACTGCCGTCCGGATTGTTCACCTCGTCGAAAGGCCGCGTCATCTCACGGTAAGCCCGGTTGGAAAGGCGTGCGCGGTCGAGCGCCTCGGGACGATAAACCGCAACCCAGGTCCCGCCGTAACCATCCGCGTCATCGGGCAGGATAAGACGGAAGGCCAGCCGTCCGGCCCGGGCATCGCGCTGCTGCGGCGAGAGGCCGTAAAGCGCGCGGATTTGTTCCCGCGTGTGGAGGTGACCGGCCAGCAATTCGCGGAAAAGCCGCAACTTCCTGCGGTCGGGTCCCGACCTTCCGTAGATACCGGCCTCGATGGCCACCGGGTTGTCGGGGTCGCCGTAGACATTGAGCTCGGCCATCTCGTTGGCCCGGAAAGACAGGTAAGGGATGTTGCGGAGGAGCCCGTTGTCGATCGCCGTCGGGGGAATCTGCTCGAAGAGGCGTATCCCGTCGTGGGTGCGCAGGTCATGCACCAAGGAACGCCAAGACGGCAACTCGTCTTTGCCGACGAGATCGGCGAACACCGCCTCGCCGTTGGGGGCGTCATCGATGCGCCGGACGTATTCTTTGGGCAGCCGCGCCTCCCCGTTATCCGTCTCGATGACAACGATGTCACTCGTGTTCTGCAGGATGAGTCCGCTCAACTTGGTGCCGTCATTCATGCGCACCTGATCGGGAGCTTCCCCGCGGCTCGACGCTGCGGCCATGACCGGCATGACCAGGGTGCAAACGAAGGGAAGGAGGCGGATTGCCAACACGATTTGACGCTACTAACGTGGGAGTTTCCATGCAAGCCGCCTCCCGTTTGCTTTTGCTCGCTTTGATTCCGCTCGCCGGATGCGTCACGCCTCCGGGCGAATACCGCCGGCCGGAAGGGGCCTCGCCTCTCAAGCCATTGCCCAAGGAAAAATTTTGGTGGGGCACGTCGACCGCAAGTTTCCAGAACGAGGACCGGGGTATGTCGTCCGACGACCCGATGAATTTCCGGACCGACTGGGACGTTTTTGCCGAGGAAGGCAAGGCCCCGGCTCGCGGGGACAAGGCGGTCTTTTCGTGGTCGCGTTTCGACCTCGACCTCAAGGCGCTCCGTCAACTCGGCGTTTCGCATTTCCGGTTCGGCGTCGAGTGGGCGCGCATCGAACCGGAACCCGGCGTCATCAACCAGCAGGCTCTCGCCCGCTACGTGAGCATGGCCCGGCAATTGCGCGCCGCCGGCATCGAGCCGGTGGTCAACCTGTGGCATTTCACCTTCCCCGACTGGCTCTATGACAAAAAGGACAAGGGCCGGGCCAACTTCCTCCACCCCGATGCCAAGGAGGCCTGGCGCGCCCATGTGACCCGTGTCGTTCGTGCGATGGGCCCCTACGTTCGCATCTACGTTCCGCAGAACGAGCCCAACGGGGCCCTCAACCTCGGCTACCTGGCGGGCGGTCACTGGCCCCCCGGCATGCTGCTCAATCCCCTCGCGTACAAGCGCGCCGTCCGCGCCGCGGCCGAGATGTTCCGCGATGCGGCTTCGATCATCCGTCGCGAACGGCCCGGAGCCGTGGTCATGGGCATCTATTCCATGCCGGACTGGCGCCGGAGCCTCCTCGCCGATCCGACCGCTTTCATGTACAATATCGTGCAGCGGCAGAACTACGATCACCTCGACATGGTGGCCGACTCGATGGACGTCATCGGGGTCAACTACTACTACGCGCAGGAGGCCAGCCTGACGCGCTTCCTCAACCGCGGCCACGGTGAGATGTCTTCCGACTACACCCAACTCGGCTGGGAAATCGTGCCGGAGGGTCTCTACAACGTGCTGACCGCCGTGCACAAACGCTACGGCAAACCGATCGTTGTCACCGAGAACGGTCTCGGCACGCAGAGCGAGCAGAAACGCATCCGTTACCTCCGCGAGCACATCGCGCAGATGCGACGTGCCATGGCGGACGGCGTGGACGTGCGCGGCTATTTCCCTTGGACGCTGGTCGACAATTACGAATGGAAGGAAGGCTGGCACGGTCAATTCGGGCTCTTTTCTTTCGATCGCGAGACCAAGGCGCGCAATCTCGAGCCGACCGGCAAATGGTTTTCCGCGTATATCAAGGCGCACCCGAATCCCTGACGGGCGGCATACCCATCTTCCGACGGATATCGCGGCCGGAGCTCCACGTGCGAGGGGATTGGTCGCCTGCGGCGACCTTTCCACGGTTGCTGCCTTCGGCAGACTGGAGGTAAGGGGATTGATCTCGCTGCGCTCGATCTGTGCTTCGCGCTCGAACTGCGTTCTTCATCCCCGGAGAGGTTTCAAGCCGCCTGGCGGCGGACTGGACGTAAGGGGATTGATCGCCTGCGGCGACCTTTCCATCGTTGCTGCCTTCGGCAGACTGGAGGTAAGGGGATTCGAACCCCTGGCCTTCTCATTGCGAACGAGACGCTCTACCAACTGAGCTATACCCCCGCGCGAAAGTGGAAATAAACCACCGGCTGAAGGTCTCGGCAAGCCAAAGGCGTGGCGCTCTTACTTTGCGACGGCCGGCTCCCTGAAGGACGCCCACAGGAAAAATCCCACCGCGATGACGATCGCCGAGTCGGCGATGTTGAAGGCGGGCCAGTGGTGCTCCCCGACGTAGAAGTCGAGAAAGTCGACCACGTGGCCGAAGCGGAGGCGGTCGGTGACATTGCCGAAGATGCCGGAAAGGATGAGGGCGGAGGCGAAGCGGGTGAGTTTGTCGGTCGATTTGCGGAAGAGGAGAACGAACATGACTGCGGCCATGATGGCGCCGAAGATGACGTGGAAGTTGAACCACCCCTTCATCAGGCCGAAGGCGGAGCCGGTGTTGGTCACGTGGACAAGATTGAAGAAGCCGGGGATGATGGGGATTTCGTGGTGCAGCGGGATGTAGGTCAGCGTGGCCCACTTCGTCAGTTGGTCGAGAGCGAAGAGGGGGAGCGTGATGAAGAGGAGGAGGCGGACGGGTGTCATTTTTATGCGGCGGCCCGCTGGGGCCAGCGGGCCCTACGTGGGGCTGATGGCTTCAGCGCAGCGGTCGCAGAGCGTCGGATGGTTTGAGTTTTGGCCGACGGAAATGCGGTGGCGCCAGCAGCGTTCGCATTTGGGGGCAGAGGTTTTGGACGCGACCGCGGCGTCGTTCTCGCCGGTTTCGAGTTTGAGTTCGCTCAGGATGAGGAATTCCTCCAACTCGGAAAGGCGGGATGACCAGCGTTCGCGTTCGTTCGCATCGGCTAGGTGGAGGGTGACGGTGGCTTCGAGGTTGTTGGTGATGACTTTTTCGGCGCGGGCTTTTTCGAGGGCTTGGGAGACAAGGCCGCGGATTTGGAGGAGGCGATCGCCGGCGGCGAGGGCGTCCGTGTCTGGGGTGCGCTTTTCGGGGAAGAGTTGCATGTGCACCGAGGTCCCGGGCTGGAAGTAGCCCCAGGCTTCCTCGGCGGTGAAGGCGAGGATGGGGGCGAGGAGTCGCGTCAGCGAGGAGAGGATCTCGTGCATGGCCGCCTGCGTGGCGCGGCGGCGGGGACTGTCGGGCGCGTCGCAATACATGCGGTCCTTGGTGATGTCGACATAGAGGCTGCTCAGGTCGACGGCGCAGAATTGGTTGAGGGCGTGGTAGACGCGGTGGAATTCGAACTTTTCGTAGGCGTCGCGGCAGGTGGTCTCCACTTCGGCGAGGCGGGCGAGGATCCAGCGGTCGATGGCGGTGGGTTCCGTCCTGGCGGACGCGTCATAGCCGTGGAGGTTGCCGAGAAGGATGCGCAGGGTGTTGCGGATGCGGCGGTAGGCATCGCCGAGGCGGTTGAACATTTCCTCGGAGAAAGGGACGTCGTCGGTGAAGTTGACGCTGCTGACCCACAAGCGCACGAGATCGGCGCCGGATTTTTCCACGAAGTGCATGGCCTCCGTCGGCTTTTGGTATCCGCCCTGCGCGGATTTGGAAATTTTTTCGCGGGTGTCGACATCGACGACGAAGCCATGCGTAAGACATGTCTTGTAGGGCGAACCGCCTTCTATGCCGATGGCGGTCATGAGCGAGGACTGGAACCAGCCACGGTGCTGGTCGGTCGCTTCGAGATAAAGGTCGGCGGGGTATTGCAATTCGGGGCGGCGGCGGAGGACGGCTTGGTGGCTGACGCCGGAATCGATCCAAACGTCGAGGGTGTCGTGTCCTTTGGTCGTGCCCGCGGGAAGTCCGAACATGGCGGCGAGCTCGGCGTCGGACATTTCGAACCACGCGTTGGTGCCGCGTTTTTCGACCAGGTCGGCCACGCGGCGGACGAGGCTTGCGTCGAGGACGGGTGCGCCGTCCGGGGTGTAGAATACCGGGAGAGGCACGCCCCAGCTGCGCTGACGGCTGATGCACCAGTCGGGACGGGATTCCACCGTGCCGGTGATGCGTTTCAGGCCCCAGTCGGGGATCCACTTCGTGTTGTTGATCGCTGCTATTGCATCGGCACGGAGGTCGTCGATGCGGATGAAGAATTGTTCGACGGTGCGGAAGATGATGGGTGTTTTGGAACGCCAACAGTGCGGATAAGAATGCTGGTAGGGAGTGACCCCGAGGAGGGCGCCTCGCGACTTCACATGCTCGACAACGAGCGGGTTGGCTTCAAAGACAGGTTTGCCGATCCATTCGGCGACACCGCATTCGGCGGTGAAACGTCCGAGGTCATCGACGGGACAAAGGATTTCGAGTCCGCGGGCTTTGCCGAGTTGGAAATCGTCCGCGCCATGGCCGGGGGCGATGTGGACGCAGCCGGTGCCGGTGTCCATCGTGACGAAATCGGCGGTGAAGACCGGCGCGGTGCGATCGAGGAACGGGTGGCGCGTAATGGTGCCTTCGAGGTCGGAACCGGAAAGCTTCTGCGGATCGCCCTGCGGTTGCCATCCGGTTTCGGTGGTGAAGGCTGACACGCGGTCGGCGGCCATGACCAGCGTGCGGGTTTGTCCGTCTTTGGTGAAAGATTGCGCGATGTAGGCGTGTTTCGGACTGACCGCGATGGCGAGGTTGGCTGGGAGCGTCCAGGGCGTGGTGGTCCAGATGACGACCGCGGCACCGGCAGGGAGATTTTTGCTTTCGGTCACGTCGAAGGCGACGTGGATGGCGGGGGACTCTTTGTCTTTGTATTCCACCTCGGCTTCGGCCAGCGCGGTTTGCGCGCCGAAGGACCAGAGCACGGGGCGCTTGCTGCGGTAGACGAGGCCTTTTTCGACGAAGACGGCGAAGGCGCGGAGGATGTCGGCTTCGTAGGACGGATCGAGGGTGAGGTAGGGATGCTCCCAGTCGCCGAAGACGCCGAGGCGACGGAATTGCTCGCGTTGCAGGTCGATGTATTTGCGGGCGTAGGCTTCGGAGCGTTGGCGGATTTCCACGGGGGTGAGACCGGCTTTTTCTTTGACCACTTTGAATTCGATGGGGAGTCCGTGGCAGTCCCAACCGGGCACGAAGGGAGCGCGGAAACCGGCCATGGTCTTCGATTTGACCACGAGATCCTTGAGGATTTTGTTCAGCGCGGTTCCCATATGGACGTCGCCGTTGGCGAAGGGCGGTCCGTCGTGGAGAATGAAGGCCGGCGAGTCCTCGCGTGCCTGTTGAATGCGGGCGTAGAGGTTCTCTTTTTCCCAAGCGGCGAGTTGCTGCGGTTCGCGGGCGGTGAGCCCGGCTTTCATCGGGAATTCCGTGCGCGGGAGATTTAGGGTATTTTTGTAGTCCGAGCCCATGCGAGCGGGGGAGCATAGGTGGATGAGCGGCGGAGGGCAAAAGTAGAAATTGACGCCGGTGCAGGTGCCGCCAGATTGGCGGGATGGATTCGGGTTTTGAGCGCCGCGCGGGGGTCGACATTTTCGTGCCCGGCGGGAGCGGCGACTGGCGCGCGGCGTTGGGTGGGGTGACGCATCTTGGGATCGGGGCGCATGCGGACGATTTGGAGTTCATGGCCTTCGCGGGGATTGCGGAGTGCCGGGCGGGTGGGGGCGTGTTCGGGGGGGTGACGGTGACCGATGGGCTCGGGAGTGTTGGTGGCGCGGGGAATCTCGTTGCGGTCCGGCGCACGGAGCAGCGGCAGGCTGCCGAGATGGGGGGCTATGGCGTGATGATCCAGCTCGGTCGCCCCAGTGGCGAGGTGCGGACGCCGGGGGCGTTGGCGGCTGATCTCGGCGAGATTTTGGCGTTGGCGCGTCCGCGGATTGTTTACACGCACAATCCGGCTGATCGTCACGAGACGCATGTTGCTTTGAGTTCCGCTGTCATCGAGGCCTTGCGCAAGATGGAGAAGGCGCGGCGTCCGGAGCGGGTTTTCGGCTGCGAGGTCTGGCGGGATTTGGATTGGATGACTGACGAAGACCGGGTGCGGTTGGACTGCGGTCGCGACGGGGAATTCGCGGCGAAGTTGAATTCCGTTTTCCGCAGCCAGATCGAGGGTGGCAAGCGCTACGACCTGGCGGTGATGGGGCGGCGGCGGGCA
>JBIKXZ010000238.1:0-3266 GCA_044355525.1 Chthoniobacterales bacterium | reverse complement strand
TTTTTCCTCGTGCGGTCGCGCGTGGAAAGACGGCGGCAGTTGCAGCAATGCGCAACCGAAACGCGGACCCAATTCGTCCGCGAGATGGCGCATCATGGCAATCTCCGCGCCGGGCTCTTCCAGCCGCTTCTCGTGACTCAGGGTTCTCGGCAATTTCGGACAAAAGCGAAACCCGGGTGGGGTCAGCGCGCTCCAATGCTCCACGGTCCGCGCCGAAGGCACATGGTAGAAACTCGAATCCATTTCCACCGCGGGGAAATGACGCGCGTAAAATTCCAGCCAACGGTTGCGCGGGAGCGCGTGCGGATAAAACACATCGCGCCAATCGTCGAAGCTCCACGCGCAAGTTCCGGGAAAGACCCGGTCCGGCCGGAGCAAGGCCCGCGCCATGTTCAGCCCTCCAACTCGGGCAAAGCTTTCTTGCGCCGCCACGGCACACGCACGCGCGCCATGCGTTGTCCTTCGATGTAGTAAGAAATGGCCGCGCGCCCCAGCGCGTAGGTCCCCGCGCCGGCCACGCCGCCGGAAATCATATGTCCCCACACCGGAAGAATTTTCACCGCAGCCCGCGCCGCCTCGCGGAAAACGAGACCGGCTCCGAAGCCGAGACCGAGCGACGCGGCGAATTCGCCGGCCAAGCGCGGGGAAAATTCGCGTCCGCTCACGTAGATGATGAGCGAAACCATGAACATCTGCAGTCCGAGCAGCACGGGAAAGTCGGCCAGCGGGATGGGCTGCACACCGATGACGCCGGCCATCGCGCCGAAGGATTTGAGCACCGTGCCGGCCAGACGCGCCTGTGCCCCGCGCGCGGAGAGGAAGCGGGCCAGCTCGAGTTGCGCGTCCTCGGGCAGATAATCGCAAAGGCGGTCACCGAGCGCGGAGCGTGCCTCCGGGTCGAACCCGCTCTCCACCCCGCGCCGCGGAAGATGCGTGGAGAAAACCACGGACGAAGAAGCATCCGCCCCGGCCAAGGCGGATAGCACCGCGGCGGTGTCCGCTTGGTCGCCGAGCACCACCACGGCCAGCCCCGGCGGACTCCCGCCTTCGCGCGGTGGCGCGGCGCCGAGCACCTCGGCCGCGCGGCGGGCATCGGCCGCGAGTCCCGCGGATGCCGAGCCGACATACAAATAAAGATCCGCCGGTTCGCCGGCCAATGTTCCCGAGCCTCGCAGGTCGGCCAGATCAACGAGCCCGGTGCCCTTGACGGCGGTCCAAGGTCCGCGCAGGAGCGGCGCATGCAGCACGGTGCGTCCGGCCAGCGCGTTGAGGAGAGCCGGCAATTCGATCCCCGCGTCGCCGAGCACGGCAATACGCGGCGCGCGCTGACGCAGGAAGATTTCCTTGATCGGGTCGAGTTCGCGCAGGATCGGCTCCTGAAGCGAGCCGGGCAATTTGCCGAGCAAGGCGGACAGCTTTTCGTAAGCGGCGAGCAAGGCGGGGCGGCTCATGGCGGTAAATTTATCAGCCGACCATGCGTCCGGCCGCCTCGTGCAATTCCTCGGCCACCCGCTGGCGTTCTTCCGCGTCGAGCCGGTCGATGAAAAGGATCCCGTCGAGGTGATCCACTTCGTGTTGCAGGGCACGGGAAAGCAAACCTTCGGCTTCGAACTCGATCGCGTTGCCGTCGAGATCGAGCGCGCGCAGGCGCACCACGGGAGGACGCTCCACTTCGCCGGCGACCCCGGGAATGCTCAGACAGGCTTCGCTGCCGGGCTCCTTGCCGGGACCGAACTCGAGTTCGGGATTCACCAGCACCATGGGCATGTGTTTGTGGACCGGACGCGATTTGCCGCCGATGCGCAGGACACTCGGACGTTTCTTCGCCTCGCGCGTGTCGATGACGACGATGCGCTTGGCCACGCCGACCTGGTTGCCGGCCAAACCGCATCCGTCATGCGCATACATCGTCTCGAGCATGTCCTCGGCCAGGCGCCGCAAGGGCGCGTCGATCTTGCCGACCGGCTCCGCCTTGGCCCGCAACACCGGGTGGCCCAGCTTGGTGATCTCCAACATGGGTCAATTCTGTCCCGTTTCCGGCGGACGCGCAAATGCCGGCAAATTGCGGATACCCGCATCGCGCAGAGCGTCGATGATGCGGACGATGACGCGGAAGGGCACCGATTCGTCGGCCTGCAGGGCAATGCCGCGGTCCGGCGCGGAGGCATTGGTCTCGCGCAAGGCGACGGCCAAACCGTCGAGGGTCACCGGTTTGCCGTCCAGTTGCAGCGTGGTCTCATCCTTCACCTCGAGAATGAACGGTTGCTCCTTCTCTTCCGAAGCGGCCGCCGCTTTCGATTCCGGCAGCGCGATCTTCAGCTGCGGCAGGTTCTTTTTGAAGGTCGTGGTGACGATGAAAAAAATGAGCAGGATGGCCAGGATGTCGATCAGCGAGACGATGATGACAACCGGCGCGCGCCTTTTCCGCGTGTAAAATCCCGTGACCACGGCGGCTTATTTCTGGGCGTAGACCTTGGCCAGCAGGTCGGCCACAAGGCCTTCCATGCCGACGGCCATGGTCTCGATCTTGCGCTGGAAATAATTGTGGGCCACCAGGCTCGGTGCGGCGACAGCCAGGCCGACGATCGTCGTGTTGAGCGCTTCGGAAATGCCGCGCGCCACCGCGATCGGGTCGCCGGTCCCGCTGTCCCCGAGGTTGGCGAAGACGGACACGAGACCCGACAATGTGCCGAGCAAGCCGAGCAAAGGCGCCACCCCGGTGGTCACCTCGAGCACGGAGAGTCCGCTCTCCATCCCGACCACTTCATGCCGCGCCCGCACCTGCACGGCTTCGATATTTTCCTGCCGCGGCCAGTTCAGGTGGTTGAGGCACACCGTGACGATGCGCCCGAGCGGCGAAGGATGAAGCCGCGCGGCGCGCATCAATCCCTCGAGGGAAGCGCCCGGTTGCAAACGCTCGATGGCCGTTTCCAATTCCGGCGGCGTGACCAGATGCTGACGCAAGGCGGAGGCGCGGAGGAGAATGACCGTCCCCGCCACCACCGAGAGGAGCAGGAGGAGGATCATGAAAAATCCGCCGTTGATGAAAAATTGCGCCGCTCCTGATATCGCCTCGCCCATGATTTAGTCCGTGATGATGCTGAAAGTGTATTCGATCTCGATCTGTCCGCCCTCCAACGCGGGCAGGACGTCCGGCGGAATGGGCGGAATTTCGGCCGCCAAGATAGACTCCAGGGTGACGATTTCAAAACTTTCGTTCGAAGTATTCGAACTGACCCGCGGTTTGCGCACTTTGCCGGTTCGGT
>JBIKXZ010000237.1:0-3303 GCA_044355525.1 Chthoniobacterales bacterium | reverse complement strand
TCTTCCCGCCTTCCACGCGGCCGCAATTCATGGTCGATGTCCACCTCCCGGCCGGCACCCACATCCGCGAGACCGAAGCCTTCGCCGAGGACTTCCGCGAATACATTCAGGAGCTCGATGGCGTGACCCACGTTACATCGCTCATCGGCGGCGGCGGATTGCGCTTTCTCCTTGTCTACTCGCCGGAGCACGAGAACCGCGCCTACGTGCAATTCCTCGTCGATGTCGACGACTGGCGGAAAATCGATCCCGTCGCCGCCGCCATCCAGCAGGAATTGGACACCAACCGCCCCGGCGCCAACGGCATCGCCAAGAAATTCCTGCTCGGTCCGGGTTCCGGCGGACGCATCCAGGTCCGCTTCAGCGGCCCCGATCCCGCCATGCTGCGTCAACTTGGCGAACAAGCCATGCAAGTCCTCGAGGAAGACGGGAATGCCGTGGCCGTGCGCAGCGATTGGCAGGAACCGGTGCAAGTCATCCGCCCCCAAGTGCTCGAACAGCAAGCCCGCCGCAACGGCCTGACCCGCGTCGATGTGGCCCGCGCGCTGGAGACCAGCTTCGAAGGACGCCCGGTCGGACTCTACCGCGAACCCGGCACGGAAGGCACCGGCCTCTTCCCGCAGGAAAACCGTCTTCTCCCCATCGTTGCGCGACCGCCGCAGGCCGAACGCGAAGACGCCGCCGCCATCGGCAACCTGCAAATCTGGAGTCCCGCCGCCGCGCGCATGATCCCGCTGGCCCAAGTCACCGCCGGCACCGAAGTTGCCTGGGAAAATCCCGTCATCGCCCGCCGCGACCGTTCACACACCCTCACCGTCCACGCCGATCCCCGCCGCGGTCTGCCCAGCCAACTCCGCGAACGCGTCAAAGACCGCATCGAGGAGATCGAACTCCCACCCGGCTACCAACTCGAGTGGGGCGGCGAATACGAAGACTCGGGCCGCGCCCGCGGCGCGCTGGCCGAACCGATCCCGTGGTTCTTCGCCATCATGGCCTTCATTGTCGTCGCGCTTTTCAATTCCATCCGCACCACCGTCCTTATCTGGCTCGTCATGCCCCTGTGCATCATTGCCGTCACCGCCGGACTCCTCCTCACCGGCATGCCCTTCGGTTTCATGGCCTTGCTCGGACTTCTCGCCCTCGGTGGTGAGCTGATCAAAAACCAGATTGTCGTCGTGAGCAAAATCAAGACCCTCATCGACCAAGGCACCCAGCCCTACCGCGCCGTCCTCGAAGGCTGCACCAGCAAAATGCGCCCCATCTGCATGGTCGTATTGACCACGGTGCTCGGCATGATCCCGCTGGTCACCGATCCCTTTTTCTCCTCCATGGCCGTGACCATCATGTTCGGTCTCTCCTTCGCCGCCGTGCTGTCCCTGCTCGTCACCCCCGTCCTCTACGCCATCTTCTACGGCATCCGCGAGGAAAGCTGACGCCATCATGCGAACCGCGCTCCGCATCTTGGCGGTCATCGCCGCGCTGCTCATGCTTGGCGCCGTCTGGTTGCTGCGACCGCTCCCGCTCGACGACCTTGCCTCCGCACCGGATCCGGCACGCTCTTACGACGAAGCGATGGAACGCTGGGAACTTGCGCAGGCAAACGAAGCAGATCTTCCACTCCATGAGGGCGGACGGACTATCGTGCTCAGCCACGGCTATGCGACCGAGCGCGTTTTTGTCCTGCTGCACGGCCTGACCAATGCCCCACGCCAATTCCGAGAACTCGGGGAAAAGCTCTTCGCCACCGGTGCCAATGTCGTGATTCCCCGCCTCGCTCATCACGGCCTCGCCGATCGCATGACCGAAGCGCACGCCGCCCTGACCGCGCAGGACCTCATCCGCTACGCGCAATACGGCGTCGACCTTGCGCAAGGACTCGGCCAGAAAGTGACCGCGGTCGGTTTGTCGATCAGTGGCATCTCCGCCGCCTGGCTGGCGCAAAATCGCGACGACATCGACGAGGTCTTCCTCCTTGCCCCGCTCTTTGGACCCGCCGTGGCGCCCGATCCGCTCACCCCGGCCTTCGCCGCCGCGCTCACGCGCCTGCCCAACAAGATGCTCTGGTGGGACCCGCGCGTCCGCGAAAACCTTCCGGGCCCGCCCTACAATTATCCGCGTTTTCCCACGCGCGCGCTCGGCGAAGCCCTGCGCCTCGGAATCCATACCGCGCAACCGGATCGCACCCTGCGGGTCAGCCGCCTCGGCGTCATCCTCACCGAAAACGATCTCGCCGTGAACAACCGCCGCACCCGGCGACTTGTCGAGCAATGGAGCACCGCTTCACCAGAAACCGAAGTCTTTCTCCACGAATTCCCCGCCAGCGAAAACATCCCCCACGATTTCATCGATCCCCTCCAACCCGACGCCCGCACGGACAAAATCAACACCCTGCTCGTCGAGTGGCTGACCGCGCAAGACTGAATCAGGCTGCCAGTTTCAAGTCTTTTGCGGTCTTCATCAGCCGGACGTCTTTGCTCCACAGCCCATTCCCCTCCACAGCGCACGATGCGAGGAGGTGAATGTCGACAAGTCCCAAGCCGCGGCCGTGCAGGCGATGACGCTCGATGAAAAAGAGCGCTTCGTCATCCGAGACCGGCGCGACGCGCGGCAGATCGGAAAGCAAGGACAGGATGAATGAATCAGGGCGAAGAGAAATCGAACAGATCACCGGAGCGCATGGGCGCTCGGGGAAGATCGCGCGCGAGCGCGACCCGTAGGGCGACATGAGCGGTGCGAAGGAGTCAACGTAACAAAGAATAACACAGTCTTTGAGCTCTCACGGAGACACAGGGAGCACGGAGGACGGGCGTGCGCTCAGAGCAGTCTGCCTTAGCCCTTCGTTTCCTTCGTTACCTTCTGTTGAAAAACCTCAGGCCGAGCGTTTGCGGCGCAGGGGCCAGAGCATCAGGGCGAGCAGGCCGAACGCGGCGAGGTAGGTCGAGGGTTCGGGGACAGCGGTGATGGTGAAGGTGCTGCCGTTCCACGATGAGCTGCCGATGCCTCCGTTGGTGAAGGTGAAGAAGGAGGAGTCGAGCCGCGGATAAAAACGCGGCAAACGCCCGGGGACGAAGCGCAAACCATGAGGTTTGCCCATCCGTGTGCGTTGACCGCACTCAAGGTCGCGGATACAGTCCCACCATGAGCACGGCAACACTCGAATTGGTGCGCCTCTGCGAGGCCCTGCCCGAGGCCAAACAGACCGAAGTCACCGACTTCGCGCGATTTTTGCTCGAGCGCGAAGCCGACGAGAGGTGGGAGGCGATCGTCGCCGAGGGCGAGCCCCGGGCCAAGTTCGAGGCATTC
>JBIKXZ010000081.1:0-10246 GCA_044355525.1 Chthoniobacterales bacterium | reverse complement strand
GCCAGCAGGGAAAACATCGGGCTCACGTCAGCGCTCGCCAAAAACATCATGTCATCATGAAGGCACCGACACCCCCGCGGCAAACCTCGAGCGAACCGCCGGCCCGGATCGCATCAGGCAGACGTGAGAAAAAGCGCCGCCAGTCCGAAGTAAAAAAGGACCGTGCAAACGTCCGTCAGTGCTAGGGTCAAAGGCCCCGCTGCCACTTTGGGATCCAGACGCAAAGCGTGCAAGATCGTCGGCACCGAAAGACCGAGGAAACAAGCCATCACCAACGCAGCGAAGATGCTTGCCCCGATGACCGAGGCCTCCGGCAGGGTGCCCCGCCACACCCACGCAATCAGGCCCACCACCAGTCCGCAGGAAAGCCCGAGCAGGGAGGCCGTGATCCCTTCCTTGCCGATAGCTTTGGCATACCACGCCCATGTGGGCTGCACGGCCCGCAACATCTGGATGGTCAAAGTCATCGATTGCATGGCCACGCTCTCTCCGAGTCCGAGCACCAGGGTGAGGAAAAAGGCCAGAATGAGACTCTGGGCCAGCGTCATCTCGAAAAAACCCGCGAGAACCGCGCAAACCGTCCCGCTTGCAATCGTGGCCAGCAGCCAAGGAAAGCGGAAACGGAAGGCTTTCCAGGGAGACGCATCCCGCACCTGCGAAATGCGGAACCCGATTGACTGGAACAACGCGTCCGTCTCCTCCCGCTGGGCAAGATCGAAGGCCTCGTCCGCCAACAAACCCACATCCACCACCCCGACGATGTGCTTGTCCTTGTCCACCACCGGAAAGGCCAGCAACTTGTGCATGACGAACGCCTCGCACCCTTCGAGCACGCTGGCGGTGGACGGCAGGGAAAGCACGCGCCGCACCATGATGTCCCGCAACGGCACATACGGCGCCGAGGTCAACAGGCGCCGCGTCGGGAGAACGCCGGCCAGCCGGTCGTCTTGGTCGACCACGTAGAAATAAACGACCTTTTCGCCCAATGCTTCGCCCTGCGCTCGGATCAATTCCAGCGCCTCGCCCACGCAAGCATCCTCGCGCAAGGTGGCCACATCGCGGCGTGCCACCGCGGTGATCGGCTCGTTGAGATGTGCCTGCGGGGAAAGCATGGACGTGCATCAAAACACACACCCATCCTCCGGGCGACCCTATTCCCCCGGGGGCGCCGGCATCCGCACCGTGCGCAGCACAAGCAAACCGCCGGCGAAAAAGACCAGCGTGGACAGCACCGCCCACCGCAGTCCCGCCGCGTCGGCCAGCACGCCCATGAAGAGCGGACCGATCACCGCCGCGAATTTTCCGAATACCCCCCAGAAACCGAAAAACTCCGCGGCACGCTCCCGCGGTGAAAGCAATGACACCACCGCACGGCTGCCCGCCTGACACGACCCGATGGCCAAACCCGCCGCATTGCCCACGATGAAGAAAGCCTCCTTGGTCTGGCAAAACGCCGCACCGACCGCGACGAGGCACCACAGCACCAGCGCCATGGTGAGCACGGTGATCGAACCCGCTTTGTCCTGCCACCATCCGAAAATGAGCGCCCCTAGCGCACTGCTGATTTGCAGCGAAGCAAAGAGCACGAGGTTCTCCGTCGTGGTGAAGCCGAGCACCTGTCCGGAATAGATGGCCGCAAATGCCACGACCGCCCCCAGCCCGCTCATGTAGAGCAGGAACGCCACGAAAAATTTGAGCAACTCGCGATGCTTGGGCAAATCACGCGCCGCCCGCCCGATGCTCTCCCAACCAAGCCGCCACCATGCGGCTGTGCGCGGTTCCGCTTGCTTGCGCTCCCGGAGCAAAAAGAGCACCGGCATCGTCGCCGCGAGCATGAAGAGCGCCGTGGCGACAAACACCCAACGCACCCCGTCCGGCGCGACGGAGAGCACCAGCATAGCCAAGCCCAACGCCCCCAACCCGCCGAGATAGCCGAAACTCCAACCATACCCCGAAATCCGCCCGCAATTCTCCGGCGTGCTCAGCTCGCTGAGGAAACTCGCGCAGAAATTCTCGCCGAAAGAAAATGCGGCATAAGCCACGATAACCAACCCCGCGGCCAGCACCAGCGTTCCCGGACCCGTGAGCCACAGCGCCGCCGTGGCCGCCGCGCAGACCCACATCATCGCGAGGAGGAACTTCTTCTTCGACGCCGTGGCATCGGCCATGACCCCGAGCGCCGGACCGAAAACCATCACCACCACTTGGGAGGCCGCCAACGTTGCGCTCCATAACGTATTCGCCACGGAACTTCCCGCCGCCACCACCCCGGTGAAATACGGACCATAAACCACCGTGATGACCACCGTGATAAACGCCGAGTTGGCGAAGTCATAACAACACCACCCGAAAATCTCCCGCCTGCGCACCGGCTCGCTCATGAGCCTTGCATCATGCCCCATCCCCCGCCAAACACCACCCCTGTAGCGGCGCCGGCCGCTCTCCCCCGGTAGGGTCCGCTGGCCCAGCGGACCGCTGCCTTCCTCAAAACCCGTCCTCGATCACCACCTCGTCATACCCCAACTGCCCCGGACGCGGCCACGAATCCTGCGTCTTCTTCCCGATGGCGATCATGAAAGAAATCACATGGTCCTCCGGCAATTTTATGATTTTCCCGACCGCGTCGTAATCGAAACCGTCCATCGGGCACGAGTCGTAGCCCATCGCTTTGGCCGCGAGCATCAGCGTCTGCCCCGCCATCCCGCACGAGCGCATGGCTTCATCCCGCTGCACCTGCGGCTTGCCCTTGTAATATTGCTCGATGGCCGGCACGAGGAAGTCTTGCACCGGTTTGGGCGCGTTGCGCCAATAGTTGGCTGGATCCTGCTCCCAAGCTTTGAGGTTCGCACAAAGCACGACCAGCAACGAAGCATCGGTCACTTGCGCCTGGTCCCACGCCACCGCGCGGACCTGTTTGCGGATCTCCGGATCACGGACGACGACAAAACGCCAGTTTTGGATGTTGAAAGCCGTCGGCGAAAGCAGGGCGAGTTCGAGCAGTTGCCGCTCCTCTTCCGCGGACATCTTGTGCTGGGGATCGTAATGCTTGATGGCGCGCCGCGCCTTGATCGCTTCGATGGTATTCATAAAGGGAGAAAAAGGTGGTGCGCGATACAGGGTTCGAACCTGTGACCCCTACCGTGTCAAGGTAGTGCTCTACCACTGAGCTAACCGCGCTTTACGTGTCGAATGACAGTGGGAAATAAAGCGCGGACGCCTGCCCGGCGCAACGCTTTTTGCTCCGCACCCCGGCAGCGGGCGCATTTGACTTGTCCCCTCCGGAACGGCATCCCACGCTGTTCTCCCATGGAGCGACCGCAACTTCTCGAATACGTCAAAGGTCAACTGGCCAAAGGTGTGGCCCGCGCCGACATCGAAGTTCATCTGCGCGGCCAGCAATGGGACGAGAGCGTGATTGCCGAAGTGATGACCGCCGCAGATCCCACCTCGCCCGTCGCACCGCCGGCGGCTCCCGCTCCAAAGCCCGGCCATCCGGCCCGCCGCAAATTCCTCACCATTGCGCTGATCCTCGGCCTGCTCGCTGCGATCTGGGGCGCTTACCAACTTTATCGCTCCTACTCCGTGGCCAAACTCGTGCGCGAGAAAACCAAGTTCGTCGAATTCACCGGCAGAATCGCCGGACAAATCGACGGCGCCGATGCCGCGGAGTTCGGACTCCTCTCGTTCCGCGGACAACTCGACAGTTCGCAGATCGACACCCCGAAGGCCGCGCTGCAGGTGACCTTCGACGAAAACGCCCCGTTGTCGAACCTCTCCCCGCAAACCGACGCACACCTGCTCGCCCTGACCCTCTTCTCCGTTGGCGCCGGCGCGCAGACTATCGGCGGCGCCGATGTGCGCTTCGCCGAATGGAACACCTACCTGCGTCCCTCGCGTATGCCATTCGCCGGCGACCAGACCGCGGCCGCCGTAGGCGGACTCGTCACCGCCCTGCTCGGACCCAACATCCTCACCGATTTCTGGGTCAAAATTCCCGCGGGCGCTTCCGCCGAAGAGACCGGCGGCGCGATGCTCAGCACGGAAAGCAAAGCCACCTGGGCTCTCCTCTTCCGCCCGACGGAAAAAATCTTCGGCGAGAGCAAAGAACTCCGCTTCACCGGCAAAGAACGCGGCGAGGACATCAACGGCGCCCCCACCGAAATCCATCGCTACGCCATCGACGGTCCTTGGCTGACCAAGCAGCTGGTCAAGACCCTGCGCGAAGCCGAGGTCGAGGACAAACTCGACATCGTTGCCATGTTGCAGAACCTCGTGCTCGGCGGCGGCGCGGACAAAGCCACCGCCAGCCTCGATTCGCTGGAAATTTCCGACGGCGAACTCGCCGTGTGGGTCGGACGCGAGGATACCCTGCCCTACCGCATGACCATCAGCCTCCAAGCCAAAGAAGGCACCCGCGCCCCGCTTTCCCTCCGGCTCTCCGGCGACATGGCCATGACCTACGGCGCGCCCGTGACCATCGACATCCCCGCCCAAGCCATCAATCTCAAGCAACTGCAGGAACAAATCGGCCTCCTCCAAGGACTCGGCAATTTGTTCCGCTGAAATCGGCGCGTCCTCAGCGCAGCCACGCCAGCACCCCGGCGCCGACAGCCGTCCAGAAAACCACCGCAGCCAGGACGATCGCCACCCAGATTGCGGCGCGAACCAACTTCCAACGTTTCGGTTCCATCGTCGCGTCGTTCACGGCTCGTCGAGGGATCTGCTGAAGTGTCCGCGCACGAACCGGTAAACCAAAAGCGCCAATGGAATGGCCAGAATGGCCAAACCCAGAACCAAGACCTCCCGTGGAACTTGGAGTTCGCGTAGCCCGGCCGCCGAGGCGGATCCGACGCGAGCCGCACCCAAAACCCTTGCCAAGCACCGCCCGGTCCGCTCTGTATGCAAATTCCGCCGCCCGCATGGCCCTGTTCATCACCAAAAACGGTCAAACCTTCGGCCCGCACGAACCCGAAGAAATCGCCATCTTCCTCGGCACCGGCGATTTTCTGCCGGACGACTTCTGCTGGCAGGAAGGCTGGAGCGAATGGCGCCCCATTTCCTCCGTGCTCCCGGACCGCCCCCTGCCCGCGCAACCCCAGGCCGTGGCCGATGCCCCGCCGGTCTCCAGTCCGCCCCCGCCGCAGCACAACGGACACATCCCGCCCGACATCGAAATCCTCGGCACGCTCAAGCTTCCCGACGAACGCACCGTGACCTGCAAAGTCGACGGCGAAATCGTCTGTCCCTCCACCGTGACCATCGCCCGCGGGGTCAGCGTCAAAGCCCGCATCAAAGCCCAATCCGTGGTCATCTTCGGCACCGTGGAAGGCGACGTCCATGTCGAGGAACGCGCTGTGCTGAAAAGTTCCTCCACCCTCCACGGCGACATCCATGCCGCCCGCGTCCTCGTCGAGGAAGGCGCCACCTTCAACGGCAAGTCGCACGTCCAATCCAAGCACAGCACCGCCGCGGCGAAGAATCCGCCGCGCAAAAAATCTACCAACCCCGCGCCGTCAGACGCAGCCGCAAAGTCTCCCGCGCGCCCGGCTTGAGGTGGCGCAATCCGCGCCCGTTGTGCACCGCATCGGGCAGCGCGGTCCACGGCTCCACGCAGTAAAAATCCGACGACGGCGATTCCGTCCACGTCGTCACCGCATACCAAGGGTTCGCCCCCTCGGCGTCGGGACACAGCTCGAACAACACTTCGCGCCCATCGGTGCGATGCCGCAGCGCCACGCCATCCTCCGGCGGACCTATATGGAACAAATCCACCATTGCCGGATCGGAAAGCGCCTGAGCTCCCTCCGCCACCGCGACAATTTTCCCCGCCGCATCCTGCCGCGCGAACGAGGCAAACCTCCCCCCCAACACCCAATCGCCACGCTCCGCCGCCGGCACTTCGAAATAAAAATGGTTCCCCACACTGAACGGCATCGTCTGCGTGCCGATGTTCTCCACGGTAAATGCCACCTCCAGCGCGTCGCCCTCCAAAGCGTAGGCCACCGTGAAGAAAAACGGAAACGGCCACGCCTCCGTCATCGAATCATCCCACGCCACGCGCATAACAACACGGTTTCGAGCTTGCTCCACCGTCTCGAAGCGCGCCGCGCGCACCAGTCCGTGCATCGGCGCCGGACGCACCACGCCATCCGGCCCGCGCCAGAATCCGATCTTGCCGTCGAGAAAGGTTCGCGCGATCAGCGGGAACAACAGCGGATTGCCCCCGCGGATCTTTGCCGGCGCGGACCAATCAGCCCGCTCCGGCCAATGCAACACCGGACGCCCGTTGACCGACCAACGCATCAACCGCGCCCCGAGCGACGGCGCCACCTCGGCCGACGCCATGCTGTCCGCCAGCGTGACGATCTCCGGCCCAGCTCG
The DNA here is from genome assembly GCA_044355525.1 of Chthoniobacterales bacterium. Lineage (GTDB taxonomy): Bacteria > Verrucomicrobiota > Verrucomicrobiia > Chthoniobacterales > JACTMZ01 > JACTMZ01. The sequence continues at coordinate 3,865 of JBIKXZ010000081.1, read as the reverse complement.
GCCCATCAGATCCTGCCCTCCGCCTCCTTCGCCGCCATGCGCGCACGGCTGAAGCCTTCCGTGAAGTAACCGCCGACAATCAGCACCTGCGCCGAGTAATACATCCAGAAAAGCAGGATCATGAACGAGGACATTGCGCCGTAGAATGATTCCGCGCTCAGCCAGCCGAGATAAAGACCCATTCCCAGCTTGCCGATGGAAAAGAGCAGCGCCGTGCCAAAGGCCCCGAGCCACACGTAACGCCACAGCACGCGCGCTTCGGGCAGGAACTTGAACACCATGGCGCACACCACGGTGACCATGACCAAGGTGACCAGAAACTCCATCGAGAGGAGGAACGTCCCCGAATAGGGCAACCCGTCCGGCACGTATTTCTTCATCGCCGCGAGGAATGTCGTCCCGAGCAACGAAACAATCAGCAACAACCCGGCCACCAACACGCCGGCGAGCGAAACCAGATAGTGCTCGACCCACATCCACCACGTGGCCTCTTTTTTGTGCGGCACCTGCCAGATGAAATTCATCGAGTCGCGCAGCATGCGCATCACGCTCGACGATGTGTAAAGCAGCACCACGACACCGATGGCCGCCGCCCAACCGGACGCCGTCCGCGCCTGCACGCTGGCCAACAATCCTTCGATCGTCCACGCCGTCTCCGGACCGAACATCTCGATCAATTTGTCGCGTAACTCGCCCCGCGCCGCCTCCTCGCCGAAAAACCATCCGGCAATCGCCGTGGCGATGAGCAAGAGCGGACCGATGGAAAACACCGCGTAATAGGTGAGCGCCGCCCCGTAGGTCATGCCGCCCTCCATGACGTAGCGGTTGAACGCCTCGCCCAGAATGCGCCAGACGCCTTTGCGTTCCGCATCCGCAGCCTTCATCTCCTCCGCTTCCATCGCGCAAAGTCTACCGATCCCGCCCCTGCTGGAAAGTCACTTCACAAACCCCGCGCGATCCGCCGCGGCAGCCCCGGACCCTGGTAAACCAAACCTGTATACAACTGCACGAGCGAGGCCCCGGCCATCAGCTTCTCCCGCGCCGAATCCGCATCCGAAACTCCGCCCACCCCGATGACCGGACGCGTGGCGCGCGCCGCCACCCGCCGCACCACGCGCGTCGCGCGCGCCCGCAGCGGCTCCCCGCTCAAACCGCCCTGCTCGTCGCAGCCGGCCGGCACCGACGAATGATCGATCGTCGTGTTCGTCGCAATCCATCCCGCCGCACCCTCCTCCTCGCCGGCCGCCACCACCGCATCGATGTCCTCCTCCGCCAAATCCGGCGCGATCTTCACCAGCACCGGCTTGCCCTCTTCATTTTCGCGGCGCAACGCGCGCAGAATGCCGCAAAGCTGATCCACCGCCTGCAAATCCCGCAAACCCGGTGTGTTGGGCGAGCTGACATTGACCACGAAATAATCACCATACCCGCGCAGCACGCGGAAACTTTCCGCATAATCCTCCGCCGCATCTTCCAGAGGCGTCACCCGCGACTTCCCCAGATTGATCCCCACCGGCACGCGCGGCCAACGCCCTGTCGCTTTCCACCGTGTCAAACGTTCCCCCACCGCCGCCGCGCCCTCGTTGTTGAATCCCAACCGATTGATCAAAGCCCGCTGCCGCGGCAAACGGAAAACGCGCGGCTTCGTATTGCCCCGCTGCGCCCGCGCCGTGACCGTCCCAATCTCGACAAAACCAAATCCCATCAACGGCCACGCCGGCAACGCCGTCGCATTCTTGTCCATCCCCGCCGCCAAACCGACCGCATTGGGAAACCGCACCCCGAAACATTCCACCGCCCGCCCCGATGGCGCAGACCCACACCGCCCGAAGACCGCCGCACCCAACGCGAGGACTTTCACCGAAACCTCATGCGCCGCCTCCGGCGCCAAGGAAAAAAGCAAAGGACGGGCCAAAGCGGTATACAGGCTCATGTCGCCATCACTTCTCCTCTCTCAACTCTCATCCCTCAACCCTCAACTTCTCTCATTTCCCGATACAAAACGTGCTGAAAATTTTCCCGAGCACCTCCTCGGTGTCGATCACCCCCGTAATCTCCCCGATCGCCGCCAGAGCAGAACGCAATTCCAGCGCCGTCAACTCCGGCGCATCCCCGCGCTCGAGCGAACGCCGCGCCTCCGCCAGGTAATCCGCAGCCGTGCGCAGACACTGCTGGTGACGCGCATTCACCGCCACCGTTTCCTCGAACCGCCCCAACGACGCCAGATCGGTCCGCGCAATGACGGCATCCACCAAGCTCTCCAGTCCGCGCCCGTCGAGACAGCACATGGCAATCGCCCCCGCGGCCACCTCGCGTTCCGGACACAAATCGACTTTGTTTAGCACCAGAACCTCCCGTTCGCCGGGTTGCAGTTCCGCGGAGACATCCGTGGCATCGACCACATGCACCAGCACATCGGCTTTCTCCAGATGTTGCCGCGTCCTGCGCATACCCTCGATCTCCAACGGATCACTCGACTCCCGCAACCCCGCCGTGTCGATCACGCGGAACGGAATCCCGCGCAACGTCAGGTTTTCCTCGATCGTATCGCGCGTCGTGCCGGGAATTTCGCTGACCATGGCTCTGTCATAGCCGACCAGCAGATTCAACAAACTCGACTTCCCCGCGTTCGGCTCGCCGTGGATGACCACCCGCACGCCCTCGCGCAACATCCGTCCTTCGTCCGCCGTGGAGAGCAACCGCGTCACCGCCGTCGACAAATCATCGACCCGCTTGAGCAAAGCCTTCCCGCTTTCCGGATCGATCCCCTCTTCGGGAAAATCGATGAACGCCTCGAGATGCGCCACCGCCGTGAGCACTTCCTCGCGCAACCGCTCCACCACGCGGCCGAGCCGCCCCTCGAGTTGACCAGCCGCCGCCCGCGCCGCCGCTTCGCCACGCGCATTGATCAAATCCATCACCGCCTCGGCCTGCGTCAGATCCATCTTGCCATTGAGAAAAGCCCGCTGGGTGAATTCCCCCGGCTCCGCCATGCGCGCGCCGGCGGAAAGCACCGCGCTCAAAACCGATTGCGCCACCACCACCCCGCCATGACCGCTGATCTCCACCACATCCTCGCCGGTATAACTGCGCGGGGCGCGAAAAACCGTGAGCAGCACTTCGTCGAGCACCGCCCCATCACGCTCGATCCGTCCCTGCACCACACGGCCGGACGGAACTTCCGCCACCGGACGCCGTCCGCGGAAAACTTCATCCACGATCTCCACCGCCCGCGGACCGCTCGTGCGGATCAGCGCAACCGCTCCGGCTCCGAACGGCGTGGCCAGCGCGGCGATCGTGTCCGCCCCGTGCATCAGGACACTTTGGCCAACGCCCCCCGCTCAAGCACACCCTCGCGGTCGAGCTCGCGCAAGGCCGCGACGAAAAGCTCGTTTTGCGGCATCGTTCCCACGGACACCCGGATCCATTCCGGCAGACCGTAGCTGCCCATGGCCCGCACAATGATCCCCCGCCGCAGCAACGCGTCGAACACCTTCTTGCCGTCCCCCACGCGCACCAAAACGAAATTCGCGTGACTCGGCACGAATTCGAGTCCCATGTCGAGAAACTCGGACTGCAAAAAGCCGCGCCCCTCGTGCGTCACGCGCCTCGTCTCGTCCATGTGCGCCGCGTCGCGCAAACCGGCCAGCGCCCCGGCTTGGGCGATTCCGTTGGCGTTGAAAGGCTGACGCGCCTTCTGCAACACCTCGATGATCTCCGGCGCGGCCAAGCCGTAGCCGATGCGCAGGTTGGCCAGACCCTGGATTTTTGAAAACGTGCGCAACACGACGACGTTGCGTCCGGCCTTGACGTATTTGATCACGTCCGGCGCCTCGTCGAGAAATTCGTAATAGGCCTCGTCGAA
>JBIKXZ010000080.1:0-10261 GCA_044355525.1 Chthoniobacterales bacterium | reverse complement strand
AGCCGTTCCGATCCGGGGCGAACCGGAATGTTCGCCTGAAAAAACGCTTTCTCCTTTGTTTTGCCCTGTCTGCGTGGAAGATGGCGGCCGGTTTGAAAACGTCCGCCATCATCCTCCGTGTTGCGGACTTCCTCAAAGGCTTCCCGCCGTTCAGCTACCTTGCCGACGAAGCCTTGCTGGAATTGGCGCGTTCTGGACGTGTGCAGTTCTGCGAGAAAGGGGAAATTCTCTTCGACCAGGGCACGACGCACGGACGGTATTTTTACGTGATCAACAAGGGGTCGGTGCGGCTGGTGCGAGGCGAGGAACAGAAACTTTCCGACCTGCGCGGTCCGGGCGATTTCGTCGGCGCAGGGGCCGTGCTCGGCGAGGCCACCCACACCGATTCGGCGCTGGTCGATGAAGATTCGATCCTCTATGCGCTCGACGCTTCCGTCTTCACCCGGCTCTGTGCGGAATCGCCGCGGGTCAGCCGTTTTCTCAAAGTTTATTTCGCCACCGAAGAAGTGGAGACAGGCACTGCGCACCGCCACGGTCCGTCCGGTTGGCACGGCGGATCGGAAGAACATCTCGCGCAGCTCAAAAAGGGTCTCGTTTCCGGAGCGGCAGCACTGACAGTGCGCGAGGCGGCGGCGGCGATGTCCGCAGCGGACAGTGCGGTTTTTCTCGTGGTCGAGGACGACGGAAAACCGGCGGGCGTGTTGACCGATGCCGACCTGCGCAATGAAATCGCCACGGGCCGCGTGGCGATCGAGGCCGCGATAGGCGACAGCATGCGGCGGCCGGTCATCACCGTGCCGCCGCAATGCACACCGCAGGACGCGCTGCTCGAGATGATTCGTCATGGCATCCGGCATCTTTGCGTGACCGAGGATGGCACGCCGCAGAGCCGGGCGTTGGGGATGATTTCGGAAAAGTCGATCTCGCTGGCGCAGGGGCGCGATCCTCTGGCCCTTGTGCAGGAGATCCGCCGGGCCGACTCGCCTTCATCGTTGCGGGCCATGGGCGAGGAGTTGGATCTTCTGCTCGCGGGCGATTTGCATTCGACGGACGATGTCCCGTGGTGCACGCGTTTGGCGGCCGAGACGCGGCGCGCCATGTTCCGCCGCGCAGAATCTTGGGCGCGCGAAAAAGCGGGGCCGGCACCCGGGTCCTTCGCGCTGGCGCTGACCGGCCAAGCCGGACGCGGGGAAACGCTCACCGCAACAAGCATGGCCGTCGCGGGCCTGGCGGCGGACGATGAAAAAACACGCGCCTGGACGAAAGAGTTGCTCGGCCACATCGACGAATTTCTCGCCGCAGCGGGATTTCCTGCAGCAGCCACCCGGGATCCGCAGGAACCCGGCGCCCGCTGCCGCACGGTCGGCGAGTGGAGCGAATTTTTCCGTTCCCTCGTCCGTGATCCGATGGGCGGCGAAATCTGGAAGCAGATGGCTTTCTTCGATCTCTCGGTCGTCGCGGGTGATCCGGCCTTGCTCGAAACAGTTTTCACCGCGCTGCGCGAGGAGATGGCAGCGCGGCCCAATTTCATCCGCCTGCTGGCCAATGACGCGCTCGGCAACCTGCCGCCGGTCACTATTTACGAAGGCTATGCCGTAGAAGCAGACGGACTGGCCCGCGAAACGATCGATCTGCGGGACCATGCGCTCGGGCCGGTGAGCGATGTGGCGCGGGTGTTCCATCTCGACGGCGGCGACCTGCGCACGACAGGAACGCTCGAACGTCTGGCCGCAGCGGCGCAGCGTTTTCCGCAGGGCGCGGATGTCTTCGCGCAGGGCGCACGTGCTTTCCGCGTCGCGCAATATTTCCGCGCAGTGCAGGGACTGCGCGACGGGGACGATGGATACGAACTCCGGCCCGCCGCGCTCAGCCGCACGGAGCAGGTGCAACTGAAGTCGGCTTTCCGCGACATCGGCGCGCTCATCGCCTTCACCGCGAACCATTATGGATTCAAAGGCTGACCCGCGTTACGTGGTCTTCGATTGCGAGACGACCGGGCTCGATCCGTCGAAGGACGGCATCCTGACCATCGGCGCAGTGGCCGTGCGTTGCGGCGAAATCTGTCTCGACGATGAATTCGCCGCCATCCTGAGCGATTGGCGCATGACCTCCGCAGTCCTCGTCCACGGCATAACCCAGGCCGAAGCGGCCACCGGGGAAACCGAGGAGCAAGCGGTGAACAAGTTCCTCGATTACGTGGGCGATGCGGTGCTCGTCGGCCACCATGTGGGCTTCGACCAGAAGATCGTGGCCCATGCCGCACGGCGGCTCGGCCGCGATCTCCCGAACCCGGCGCTCGACACCATGCGGATCGCGCTCGCCCTCGAGGAACGGGGAGCGTTTGAAGGACGCGAAATCCGCGGGTTCGACCTCGACAATCTAGGCGCCTTGTTTGACGTCGAGCCGCACGACCGCCACACCGCCTCGGGCGACGCGTTCATCACCGCGCAAATCTTCATCCGCCTCGAACGGATGGCCCGCAAAGCCGGCATCGATCTCGCGACACTCATCGAGCGGGATGAGGAAGAGACAGGCCACCAATGACCTGTGTGCGCCGGTCTGGGCTTTAGCGAGATCGGGAGATTCTCCGTGCGAGCCGCATGGTGGCCATTCCCGGTTGAGGCCGGGCGTCGAACGGCGCAGGCGGCTTGGTAAATGCCGCGGAAGAAGTTCAGGACTTCTTCTCTTCCGGCGCGAGGTAGGCGATGGGTTGCGCGGGCTTGAACGCGTCGTTGATCACGCCCTGCAGCTTGAACCCCTCCTCGCCCTCGAGCGTCGCGCTGCGCACACCGGAGCCGGGTGAAAAGTCGATCTTGTTGAGGTCGACCATGACGACATACGGGCTGAGCGCGGATTCGAAGAAGTAGTTCTTGCGCGAATGGTCGAGGACCGAGCGCCAGTAAGTCGGCGCGATGTTCGGATGATCCGGATCCGCCGCACCCCACGGAACGGACACGTTGCGCATCACGCTGAAGACGCCGGCCACTTGGCGGCGCGGATCGGTCACATCGTCGCCCATGCATTTCAGATAGTAGGACGCGCGAACGAAGCGGTCCTCGCTCTGGTGCGAACCGGGCAGCACCTTGGTGTTGTCCATGCGCGACCAATAGTCGTTCAGCGTGAGTTGCTTGTCATAGGTCGGGCTGTTGGTCATCACCTGGTATTGTTTGCCGTGGTGGATCACGACCTTGCCGTCGAGGTATTCCATGATGGCCGAATCGCCGGTCGGATCGGTGAGCGAGAGGTGCACGGAAGGATGCGCCGCGCCGCGCGGTCCAAAATTGCAGGGCACGAAATAGATCGGGTTGTCTTTCATTGCTTCCACCGCCTCGGCCACCGTGGCGTAGTTCGAGAGGATGTATTGCAGCCAGCCAGCCCAAGAGACCTCGGGTTTGTCGCCGGCGGGCGCGGGACCGAAGTCGGTCTCGGCCAGATAGAGTATGTTCGCCCCGAGGCCTTTTTCGTTCATCCCGTCGAAAGCGCCGTTGATCGGTCCGCCCGGATTCATCGCCCCGGCCAGCACGACAGTGCCGTATTTGCTCTCCCAGCTGCGACCGCCCGGCAACCCCTCGTTCTTTTCACCGCGCGGTATGACATAGAAGTGCGTGTTGAAATCGTAGGGCCAGTCCATGGAACGACCGGTGATCGCCGTGCCATCCTTGCCGAGCCACGTGGCGCGCGAGCAGGCCAATGAGGCAGGGACGGACAGCGCAGCGACTGCGCCGGTGAGCAGGACGATGGAACGGAGGTTTGTTTTCATGGGAGTTTCGTGGGTTCGAGCGGCGGCGAATTTATCAGGTTCCCGCCAGCTTCTCGTCGTGGCTTTTGCCGGAAAGGAAGAAGGCGGAGCCTTATTCATCCACGGCGTGATAACTTCGTGGCATTTGAAGGAGCCGAGATATGCTGCAGGGAGGACCTTATCGTGATGCTTCGCCTTTTAGTTCTACCCGATCCGCGCCCTGTCGCATCGGCATGAAGAGCAGGTCTGATCGAGCGCGATCTGCGCGACTGCGTCGCGTTGCCACGGTGCGCACGGCGCACCAGGGTTTGGAAATCTGGAAGTCGGACGAGGCCACGGAATTCCGCGTGGCCGGTGCGGTGCATGCTTTTCATCACCGGCGCCGCTTCCTGACCGGATTGGTGTGGGACATGTTGGCGGCGGCGGCTCTGCTGGGCCGGCGGGAAGAGCCGCGCTCGGTGCTCATGCTCGGTTTGGCCGGCGGGACGAGTTTGCGCACTTTGCGCCATCTGCTGCCCGCGTGCCGCTTCACAGCGATCGATATCGACGGGGAAATCGTCCGTCTGGCCCGGCGGCATATGGCGCTCGATGCCACCGGTGTCGAGGTTGTGATCGGTGATGCCTATGCCTGGCTGGGCAAGAACCGCCGGACCTTCGACGTGGTAGTGGACGATATCTATCTGGCCGGACGCACCGATGTGTTCCGTCCGCAGGCCATGGACCGGACCTTGCTGGAAAAATTGCGCCGCTGTGTCGCGCCGGGTGGGGTGCTCGCGGTGAATCTGGTGACCGGCGCCGGTCATCGCGCCACGCAGTCGGCGACCCGGAGTATCCTGCGTGCGGCTTTTGATGAAGTGCGCTCCGTCACTTCGCCTGCAGCGATGAACGAAGTGCTTGTGGCAGGCACCGCGGTCGCCACTGTCCGGCGCTTGCGGGAGCGGGAGGAGTCGTTTGCGGTGGCGAGTGATCGTGCTTATTGGCGGAAGATTGCCGTGCGGCGGATTTAGAGCGGTTTTGATCGGAGAGGCCTGCGACTCTTTACGGTGCTTCGGACCAGATTCTTTGCCACATTGCGGCGAGGTCGCGGGTGCGGAGGGTGGCGGGCATTCGCTGCGGTTCGATCGGATGCCAATGCGGGTTGCCGCGGCGGGCGACGGCGTGGCTGAAGACGTAGTTCGGGTGTTGCCCCATGCGCAGGTCGGAGAGCACCAAAGTGTCGCCGTCCATCGAGGCGCTGACGAAATCACCCGCGAACCATTGCAAGCGGGCGGCGGCGGGAACATCGGCGGCTTGGGCCAGTGAGGTGTTATCCGATGGATGGAAGGAGAACTCGATCGCTCTGTCATCCGCGACCACCGAGTCGAGGCCTTCGAGGTGTCCGTCCGGCGTGCGGACGACAACGCGCCAGAGCAGGGTGTTCAAGGGTGTGGGCGTGACAAACATCGGCGCGTCATGGAGGCCTTGCGGTGCGAGGCTTTGCCGGGCATTGGCCGTGACGATGGCTTTGGCCGTCCATGACCAGCCCACGTAGAGCGTGCTGAGGATGAGTGCGGCGGCGAGCCAGCGTCCGGCGCATCGTGAGGCGGGTCGGACAAGGACGGCAATCATGCCGGCGAGCAGCGGGAGGGTGTAGAGCGGGTCGATGATGAACATGGTGGCCCAGGAAGCGGGAGTGACGGTCGAGGGCCAGAAAAGCTGCGTTCCGTAAGCAGTGTGCGCATCGAGAAGTGGATGGGTCAGCAAGGCGAGAAGAATGGCGGCGAGCCAGCGTCGTGGTGCTGCGCGCACAGGGGTCCACCACCGGCGCAGCAAGGCCCAGAGAACCACACCGAGGCCGGCGAGGACGAGCAGGGCGTGGCTGAATCCGCGGTGCATGGTGAAATTGGCCACCGGGTCGCCGTAGTCGACGAAGACGTCGAGATCGGGAACGGTGCCGAGCGCGGCGCCGAGCAGCGCGGCCGCGCGGCGTTGAGCCGGTGGCACGCAAGTCGCGGCGACACAGGAGCCGAGGGCGATCTGGGTGAGTGAATCCATGCGTCTGTAAGTATACGCTTGGAGAGTTTCAGAAAGTAGAAGCGGCGTCTCTCCGAGCCGCTTCTACTTTTGCCCGCGGGGCGCCGGATTAGAATTTGAAGATGAGGCCGGCGAAGACGCCGGGCATGTTGACGTTGTAGAGGAAGTTGTCCTTGTCGTAGTCGACATACATGTAGCGGTAGCCGGCCTCGAGGGCGATGTTTCGGGAGAAGTTCACGCCGAGGGTGGCTTGCGTATTGACGGTGATTTGCGAGCCGACACCGAAACCGCCGGCATCGGCCTGGGCGGCGGCGAAGAGCCAGCGGGTGAAGTTGACTTGTCCGCGCAGACCGACGATCGGATCGATCCACCAGCGGTCGGCTTCGACGTGCTTGGGCAATTTTTCCTCGATGCGGTCGGAAAGTTTTTCCACCCCGAGTTCCTTGGCCCGCTGCAGGGTGGAGGCGGGAACGTTTTTGAGTCCGGGATATTTGGCGAGGAGGCGCGGGCCGAACTTGGCGATGGCGCGGTCGATGATGCCTTCGCTCAGGGCCTCGACGCCGGCACGGTCGACCTCGGCATCGGCGGAGGCGCCGAGGTAGGTGTAGCGTCCGCCTGCGTAGACATCGACGAAGAACCGGCGGTCGTCGAGCACGCGGGCGGCGAGGGCGAGGCTGACCATGCTTTGCTGCGAGAGCGTGGAGATATTTTTATACAGGCCGGTGCCCGGGTCGGAGGAGGTGGAAAATTGGGCGAAGAATCCGTCACCGAGCAATCCCCAGCGTCCTTTGCGCACTTCACCGCGCGCGAAAAAGCCCCAGTCGAGCGTTTTGAGAATGTCGGTCGGGCTTTGGTTGACTTGCGCGACCGGGAGATCCTTGAGACCGATTTGTCCATACATCCCGGGTGCCCACGCGTAGGGCTCGAGGACGAAGTTCCAATCGTCCGCGCTACGGCCGGGCACGAGTTCGAAGGGTTGGTGGAAATCCGCGTTCTCGGCGGCGAGGAGCGCGGGCAGCGGTCCGAGCGTTGCGAGGACAAGGCAGCAGGTCAGGCGAAGGCGCGCTATTGGGGACATGGGCAAGATGGTGAAGAACTTGGCGGGCGGGCGATGGGGCGGCTATGCAAAAATAGCGGAATCGCAGGGCGGAAGTCAGCGGCCCGCTGAGGCCAGGGGGCCCTGATGGTGGGGGTATGGCAGAAGTTTACGGTTTGCGCAGGATGCGGCGGAATTCTTCGATGCCTTCGGGGTGCTCGTTGGTGCCGTGGCCCGAGGGGACGACTTTTTCGGAGGCAGCTCCTTCGAGTCGCGAACTCCAGTAGGGAACGACGCCGTCGGAACTGTTCGGGGCGTCGCCGCGTCCGCGGTCGCCGACGATCGAGTGGTAGGGGACGCCGGGCCGCATCGGCAGCCGCAGCACGGCCTCGAGATGCGGTGAGCGGGCGCGGAGGAAGGCGATGCTGTTGGCGGGGGCGACGAAGAGGTCGCGATAGTCTTCCTTGAGCGCTGCGCGCAGATGGAGGATGTCGGATTTCACCCAACGGAACGGCAAACGGATGAGACGGGAGAAAAACTCGGCGATGGGATTGACGGCAAGTTCGCTGCCGCGGTGCGGGGTGGCGAAGAAGACGACGCGCGCGACGTCGCGGCGGGGCTGGAAGTTGACCAACTCGATGAGGCGTGTCTTCAGCTCGGGGGAAAGGTTGAGTTGTTCCGGAGGGGTGAGCAGAAACTGGCGCCACAGTTTTTCCCCGCCGGAGCGGATCTGCAGGCCGGAGATGAGTCCGCCCATGCTGTGTCCGGCCAGCACCATGCGGTCGAGGTTGGGGTTGGTGCGTTGCGGGTCGAGTGTCTGGCGGAAGCGGTCGAGTTCGCCGCGCAGTTTGGCGGCGGAGGCCCAGACGGGCAGTCCGGTCGGGTAGAGGAAGAACCAGAATTGGTAGCGCTCGCGGATCTCGCGGTCGGCCAAGAGTTCGTTGACGGCCGGCACCCATGCCTCCGGCCGCGACATGAGACCGTGGACGAAAACGACGGGAATTTTCTTCGGGTCGTATTTGGCGAATTGGTAGAGGCCCGCGTTTTCGATGTTACGGTCGGTGCGGATGAGGGCCTTGATGTCGATGTTGCGATTGCGCCCTTTGGAGAGCAGGTAGGCGAGCGGCGCGGAGAAATCGGCGGCAAGCCGACGGGAGCGTCCGTCGATCACCGCGGTGTCGCCGATCCGGGTGCGGTAAAAGGCAAGGCGGGCTCCGCCGCGGTCGAATTGCCAGACAGCGGTGACCGGTTCGCAAATGCCCCCGCGCGGCGGGATGCCGGGCTGTCCGCGCAGGGCCGGCGAATCCGGAAGGAACCGCGCCACGTAAGGAACGCCGGCGCCGTCTTGCACGGTGCGGACGCGCAGTCTGCGGATGTCCACGTCACCGGCGGGGATGAGTTCGTCGATCGTGCGCGGATCGAGGATATTTCGCGATCCGCCGCTGACGGTGACGCGCTGTCCGTCGGAAAGAAGCGCGGGAGCGAAGTCGCCGTCGCGCAGGAGATCGACTGCTTGCGCCGTGGCAATTTCGTGGATGCGGCGCTCCGGACTGCCGGCCGGGGCATTCGCGCTGAGGCGGGCCGCTTCGACCAAGGCCGACAATTTCTGCTCGCGCGTTTGTCCGCGGGCGCTGGCCTGCACAAGGAGTTGCGAGGCGCCCTGGTGTCCGTTCCTTGCGTCGAGGCGGCGGGCCTCACCGCGCAAGGCTTGGGCGGAATGGTCGCGGACGTTGACCTGGACCACCGCGCAACCGGCAAGCGGCAGGAGGGCGGCGAGGAGCAAAAAGCGGACGGCGAAGGCGACAGAACGGTCGGCGAAGAGCATAAGGCGCGTCACTATAGCGGGGGGCCGAGGCTTGGGAAGTCCGGTGTGGCGGGGAACCGCGGCGCTGGGAGCGGGCCGCGGCTCAGGACGGATTTTCCATACGGACGAGCAGCCACTCCTGCGTTTGTCCGGTTCCGTAGTGGACGAAAACGGGGGTAAACTCCTTGGTCAGTCCGGCGAGGTTGGCTTCGATGGCGGTGGAGTCGGAGTTGCCGGTGCGCCAGGCGACGCGCTGCGTTTCGAAATCGACACTGCCGGTGATCGGCGAGGTCTCGCCGGTCAGCACATTGTTGTAGGCGCCGGAGACTTCGCCCCGCTTGTTGACGGCGAGTTGGTAGAACATGACGGCATCGCCTTTTTCCTCCTGCGTGAGCGCCCAGACGCCGAGGGGATACCATCCGTCGTCGCTGTTGTTCTCGACGGGCAGGAACGGTTCCTCCGAGGGTTGCGCGGCGGCGAGGTCGAGTGCCTGCTGGCGGTAGACGGGGGCGGGCGCAACCGGTTGTCCTTGGATGTAGTAGTTGGTCTGGTCGTAGTAGACCTGCGTGCCATAGTTTCGGTCGAGTTGCGTGGCGACGACGGCGCCGCCGAGAAACGCGGCGAGGCCGGTCCATGCGGCGGGGCGCCACCAGATCCAAGGATTGATGTTGGGGCGGTAAACCAGCGAAGGGCGCCACCACGGATTGCGGTAATACCAGTCGGGAACGAAGAGATTCGTGTGGTAATCACGGACATTGTCGAGGACCTCCCACGCGCGATCCTGGCGGTAAATCTGCCGGTCATTGGACCAGCGTTGCCAGTCTTCGCGGCGGTTGGTGTAGAAGTCCTGGCGGTTGTCTTGGACCGCGAAGACGTTGTCCCAGCGTTCGTTGCGGTTGCCCTGGAATTGGTCGAGGCGGTCGGCACGCTGATTGTGCAGGGAATCCCAATGGGTCTCGCGGTTCTGCTGCCATTTGTCATAGCCGCCGGGGCGACGGTTGAGGTTGTCGGCCAAGCCCGGGTATTGGTCGAAGCGGTCGCGCGGCGGCACGGTCCCGGGGCGACGGTCCTTGATGGCATTGCCGGGCTTGTTTGTTGCGGGGCGCGTGGTTGGGCGCGCCAAATCGGAGGGCCGACGGTCCGCGAGGCCGGCCATCTTGTCGTTGCCGGGCAGTTTGGGGCGCGGTTGCTGGAGGCCGCCGAGGTCGACAGGCTTGTTGACGCGGTCTTTGCTCAGGCCGCCGGAGGGCAATTTGTTTCCCGCGGCGGGACGCGAGCTTTGCTGGGGAAATTGCGGGCGTTGCACCGAACCGGACGGATTGGAAACCGCGGGTCGGTTCGGGCGCTGCTCGGCGGGTCTGCTGCCGGAGGATGGCAACCGGCCGCCGCCGGAGTTGGCGGGACGTTGCGCCTTGTTCGGCTGCGGGGCAGGGCGTTGGATGTTGGCCGGACGCTGTGCGTTGGCCGGACGCTGCGCATTGGCTGGACGCTGCACGTTGGCGGAACGTCCGCCGCCGCCACGGACTGCGGCGTTCTGTCCTCCGCGGTTGGCTTCCAAAACCGGAGCGGCCAAGAGCAGGCCTACACCGGTCAGGGCGAAGAGTCGGGTGTTGCGGGGGCGCATGACTACTGAACCGGGGTGAATTTAATCGGTCCGAGTTTCGGAATG
>JBIKXZ010000079.1:0-10312 GCA_044355525.1 Chthoniobacterales bacterium | reverse complement strand
TGGCATGATTCCAGAACGCACCCATGAATGAGAGGGTTGAGGAGGTATAGGTCGAGTTCACGGCACTGCCGAGGGACAGCATGCTGCTGTTCGTCCAAGGGTCGACGAAGCTGGAATTCGTGGTGCCCGTCAGAGTCCAGGTAGTCGTCGCGATATCCAGAGTCAGCTTCAAGCTGAGATACTGATTGCCAATATCCTGTCCGACGTTTGTTGCCGTAATGATGGAGGTCAGGTTCGTATCCGCCGTCAGGCCGTTTGTGAACGAAACCAATCGGATGGGGTCGGTCGCACCGGATTGACCATACACCACGGCATATCCGAACGTGCCGGCGTTTGTTAGAGACGATGCATTTGCCCCAAGCACAAAAGCAGGCGCGTAGCTGCCGGAGCCAAAGCCAGAAGGGTCGCCACGACCTTGCCGCATATTGAAATACCACTCGATCGAGCTGGCGGTGCTGCTCGAATATGTCGTGTTGAATCCGGCGACATTAGTCAACTGGACGAAAGCCCACTCGCGTCCGTTCGTTGCGGGAGTCGCGAGGGAAAGATTACTACTGGTCAATGTCACGACGCTGTTGGAAAGTCCACCTTTGCTCCAAGCGTAGCTGGATCCGTCGAAGGAATTGGTCGCTGATCCCAGATTCGTGCTGTTGGCACGATTGAAATCATCAAAGAAAAAGACATTGGTCGTCTGTGCCGAGACTTCGGAGACCGTTGCATTCAGTAATGCCGCCAAAAAGACCACAGCAAAGAGCGGCCACGCAGCAGGAATGCGGCGGTGCGGAGTTCGCAGGATGGCAGGATGCGGACGGCCCATGTCGCCCACCAATCAAGGCGGCAATGTCAGCCGCGGCAAAACACGAATTGTGAAATTAAAGTCACATCACCACCGGAAACTTGGCACGCCCGCCAACCCGCATGAATGCTGAATCCGCGTGTTTTTGTTAATGTTGCAAAAGCGACTTTTCCGTCACGTTGAAATAAAGAAGCTGGAGCGTGGTGCCGGGAGCTATGAGCCAGACCAATCCAAGCGACGTCCCGCGTCGCTTCTTCGGCTCCGCGCTCCCGACTCCCTGCTCCCAGCTCCCAGCTCCCTCACAACTCCGGCTCGGCGCGCAGGCGATAGCCGCCTCCGTGGATGGTCTCGAGCATGGAGGCATGCGCACCGAGTTTGCTGCGGACGCGATAGACATGTATGTCGGCTGTCCGGCTTTTATGGCGACGGGTGTATCCCCAGATGTCGCGCAATAATACTTCGCGCGAAATGACACGTCCGCGCTTGTCGATGAGCATGGCCAGCAGCTTGAACTCGGTGAGAGTGAGATCGAGGCGCTCGCCATCGACATGGATCTCGCCGTGGAAATGGTTCAATTTGAACGGGCCGAAAACGACCGGCGCCTTGGCGCGGTCGGCCTGCAGACGGATCATGCCCTGCAATTTTGCGATGACTTCTTCCGGACCGTAGAATTTCGAAAGGTAAACGTCCGCGGGCGGCCACACCGCGCCGACCCGCGGGCCGCCGCGCGGGGCACCGGTGAGCACCATGACCGGAATATGCGCCGTATGACGGTTGGTCTTGAGTTCGCGGCAGACGTATTCGCTGCGCATGTCGGAAAGCAACTTTCCAATGATGACGGCGGCGGGAATCTCGGCGCGCGCAGCTTTGAGCCCGGCCAGTCCGTCTTTGGCCACGCTCACCTTGAAACCGTTGTCCGCGAGTGCGGGGTGCAACACCCCGAGGATCTCGGGATCTTCCTCGATCAAAAGAACGCTATCCAGTGTCGGTGGAGAAACCATGGCGGCGATGGCGGCAAACAACGCGGCACGCCATGAAAATTAAATCGCCTGCTACAAATGCTCCATGCATGAGATGTTTCAATTTCGCCGCATATGTAACGCTTAACGAAAATCCGGTGCACGATTCGGCGCAACACGAGGAAACACGACAGGCGCCCTCTCGCGAGGGCGCCTGTGTGCGGATTCCCAAACCGGGGAACAAAATCAGCGGCGCGCGCGGCGACGCAAACGATAGGCGGCGAAGCCTGCACCGGCCAAGGCGATCAAGGCGTAGGTGCTGGGCTCGGGGACGGCGCTGAAGGCGACATCATCCAAAGCCATTTGCGCGTCTGTTCCCGAAAGGTTCTGCTGACGCCAGCGAACCCAGAGAACTTCATCCTGAAGCCAGTTCAGCCCGGTCACTTCGTTGCTGATGGCAGTGAAATTGGGTGCCACGGAACCATCGACGCGGAGGTTGTTGTTGGTGACGGGCAAAATGAAATTCAGGCCGACGACATCGGTCCAAGCCGTGTTGCCACTGAGCGAATTGGTGGAGTCATTGTCGAAGGTGCCACCGATTTTGTATTGGAAGGAAAGCACAGGTGTGTTGTTGCTATATCCCCTCCACTCGCGCCCGGTGTAGGCAAGCGAGAAGGAGGAGAGAGCCAAACCCGTTGCATTGGAAATGCCGAGTCCGATGGATGAGAAGGTGCCGGCCGCGCCGACGGAATTCGCATAGACCCATCCGAGAGACCGTTCCGTGGCGGTAGCCGTCGAACCAAAATTGGCCAGAGTGCCGGTCGTGCCGGTGCCGGTCTGGTTCGCAATGACCACCGGATTGGTCAGCGGAGCGAGCGCAAACCATCCCGCGACGGTGGTGTTGTTGGCCCACACGGTGGACGCATTGGTCCCGAGCGAGTCGAAATTTTCGGTGTAGGTGCTGTTAGTGCTTGTATAAGCGATCTGCGCGAAGGAACTGGTCGCAGCGAACGCGAGATTAAATCCAACGAGAGTGAATAGTTTTTTCATGATTGGTGATGTGCGTGTTGGTGGTTTCGGTCTGGGTCGGCGACATGTCCGCGACTAAGGGCAAAAAACACGCGAGCGGCGACAGGGACAACGGGGAAAATGTGAAGTTTTCGACACATCGTTATCCGCTGCGGCGGAAGGACTTTAGTTGTTACAATTGCTGCCGCGCCGACGGATGAGCGGGCGCTCGTCCCTACAATGATGTGCCCTCCCCGGTCGTGACGAACTTGTCACACCCTGCGGCTTCAAAGCGCGGGGTGGAACGGGCACTTTCCCGCGCCATGTTCGGACCGGAATTCTGGATGATCCTCGGGTTTTTGCTCGCGGCGTATTCCATCGTGGCCAATGACGCTATCCAGACGCTGGGCACGTTCATCAGCTCGAACCAGCATCGTCCGTGGTGGGTGCTCTGGCTCTTCGCCAGCACGATCCTTTGCGCGGTGATGATCTACGGCTACGCGACGAATCACGGGGATGTGTCCTACGGACGACTGGAAAAATTCCCACTTCCCGAAAATTTCTCGTGGTTTTATATCATTCCTCCGGTCGTGCTCGTCTTCCTCACGCGGTTCGGATTCCCGGTGAGCACGACCTTCCTCATCCTCACGGTGTTCCGGCCGGAAAACCTGCAGGGCATGCTTTTCAAATCGGTGACCGGATACGTCGTGGCGTTTTTTGTCGGGTTGGCCGTTTATGTGATCACGGTGCGCACGGTGGAGAAGCGTTTCATCGACACTTCGGGCACGGCGCCGCGGCCTTACTGGATTGTGCTGCAGTGGGGCTCGACCGCTTTCCTCTGGAGCCAGTGGCTCATCCAGGATCTGGCCAACATCTTCGTTTTCCTGCCGCGGCAGCTGGACTGGACGTGGTTCCTCGCCGCGCTCGGCGTGATGGTCGCCCTGCACGCGGTCATTTTCTACACCTCGGGCGGCGCCATCCAAAAGATCGTCACCTCGAAGACCAACACCACGGACATCCGCTCGGCCACCATCGTGGATTTCATCTACGGATTCATCCTGCTCGTCTTCAAGGAATGGAGCAACATGCCGATGAGCACGACGTGGGTGTTCCTCGGATTGCTGGCCGGACGCGAACTGGCCATTTCCATCGTCATGATGCGTCCGCCCTTCCGCCACGTGGCCAAAATCGCCGGCATCGATCTGTCCAAGGCCGGCGCCGGCCTGACCGCCAGCGTGATCCTCGCCCTGACCCTGCCGCGCATTTTCCCCGCCGAGACCGGCGGTCCGCGCGTGGCCGCCGCGGAAAAGTCTGAGACCGAACAGCGTCAGGCCGCTCCGGCGACCCAACCGGAAATGTGACGTTTCTGTAACACGGGCTTATCCGCAGACCATGCCGCGACAACCTATTGAACCGGACCGCGGAATTTGGGATGAATAGACGCTTATGGGCATGTGGATCGGACGCAATCGGAAGGCTCGGGTCACTTACGGATTCGACGAAATCGCACTGGTGCCGGGAGCCGTAACCATCAACCCGAACGAGGTCGACATCACCTGGCAGATTCCCAAGCCGGACGGCGGCGCGCTCAAACTTGCCTTGCCCATCCTGGCCAGCGCGATGGACGGCGTGGTCGATGCGCGCTTCGCCATCGCCATGGGCCAACTCGGCGGACTCGCCGTGCTCAATCTCGAGGGCGTGCAGGTGCGTTATGACAATGCCGACGCGGTGCTGGCCGAAGTGCTGGCCGAGGACAAAGACAAAGTCACCGCGCTGCTGCAAAAAGTTTACCAGGAACCGGTCAAAGAGGAACTCATCGCCAAACGCATCAAGGAAATCAAAGATGCGGGGGTCATTGCCGCGGTCAGCGCCATTCCGCAGAAAGCCGAGCGTTGCGGACAGATCGCGCAGGAAGCCGGCGTCGATGTTTTCGTCGTGCAGAGCACCGTCTCGACCGCGCGCCATATTTCCAGCGAGTACAAGATGCTCGATCTGGCCGATTTTTGCCGGTCGATGAAATGCCCGGTCATCGTCGGCAACACGGTGACCTATGACGGCACTCTCGAAATCATGGAATGCGGCGTGTCCGGCGTGCTCGTCGGCGTCGGCCCCGGCGCGGCCTGCACTTCGCGCGGCGTGCTCGGGCTCGGTGTGCCCCAGGTCACCGCCACGGTCGATTGCGCCGCGGCGCGCGACATGCACCACAAGAAAACCGGACGTTACGTGCCGATCATCACGGACGGCGGCATGAACAAAGGCGGTGACGTCTGCAAGGCGCTGGCCTGCGGGGCGGATGCCGTCATGGTCGGCAGCGCCTTCGCCAAAGCGGAAGAAGCCCCGGGCCGCGGATACCACTGGGGCATGGCCACCCCGCACGCCAACCTGCCGCGCGGCACGCGCATCAAGGTTGGTGTCTCCGGCAGCCTGCGCCAGATCATGTTCGGTCCGGCCGCGGTCGACGATGGAAGCCAGAATCTGATCGGCGCCATCACCACGTGCATGGGCAATGTCGGCGCGGCCGACCTTCGCCAATTCCAGGAGACCGAGGTCATCATCGCGCCCTCGATCAAATCGGAAGGAAAACTTTTCCAGATGGTTCAGAACGTCGGCATGGCCCGATGAGCGGCGGCCGCGTGCTCCGTCTGGCCGTGCTCGGCTCGGGCCGCGGCTCAAATCTCGAAGCGATCGCCCGCGCCATCGAAGAAGAACGGCTCCCGGCCACCTTGGCCGTGGTGCTGTCGGACAATCCGGGTGCGCGCCTTCTCGAACTCGGACGCCGACACGGCGCGCGCACCCAGGTGATCGTGCCGACCTCGCCGCGCGGACGTCTCGACGCAGTGGCCGAGGGCAAATTCGTCGATGTTCTCCGCGAGGAGAACGTCGATCTCGTCGTGCTGGCCGGATTCATGCGCATCGTTGGGCCCGTTTTTCTCGCTGCGTATCCGCGCCGTATCATCAACGTGCATCCTTCGCTTCTTCCCAAACACCGCGGATCCAACGCCGCCGCGCAGGCCCTGGCGGCGGGCGATCAGGTGACCGGATGCAGCGTGCACTACGTCGACGAAGGCGTGGACACCGGAGAAATCATTGCGCAATGCGAAGTCCCGGTGCTTCCGGGGGACACGGCGGACACACTGCAGGCGCGGATCCAAACCGCCGAACACGAACTTCTGCCCTCGGTCATCGCCACGTTCCCCTGCCATGAGTGACTTCGCCAAAGTGATCAAGCCGAGCGGCGAGCACCGCAATCGCGCCCTCACCCGGCAAGCGCGTCAACTTGGCTTCCCGGATGTCGTCATCACCGCTTCGGAACTCTATTTCCTGCGCGGCGAGACGGATACCTCCAGTCTGCAACGCATCATCGAGCGGCTTGTCGACGATGAGCCCGTCGGTGCCGCGCGCATCGATGGCGGGGAAACCGCTTCTGCTCCGAGCACCATTGCCATCGAAGTGGCGCGACGGGCCGGCGTGACCGACCGGGTGGCGGCGCAGCTTGCCGAAAGCGCGGCGCGCAGCGGCGTGAAGATCGAGGCGGCCACCGGATCACGTTTCGAAATCGAAGGAGCAAGCAAGCTGCCGGAAAAAGAGCTGCACTTTCTCGTCTACAATCTCCTCTGCAACCCGGTCATCGAGACATGGTCCTTCGGCGCGGTGGCTCCCGGATTCTCCCGCGGGGCGGAGACCGAATCCGATGAGGTGGAAATCGTCCCGGTGCGAGGACTCGGACACGAACAACTGGCCAAGGTCAATGCGGAGCGCTCCCTTGCTCTTGATCCGGAGGAAATGGCCGTGGTGGCTGCATGGTTTGGAGAGGCGGGACGCGAACCGACCGACGCGGAACTCGAGACCATCGCGCAGACGTGGAGCGACCATTGCTCGCACAAAAGTTTCGGCGCGCGCATCGAAGCCGACGGCGCGGAAATCACGCCTCTCCTGCGCCAGCTGCGTGAGACGACCAAGGAAATGGCTGCACCTTTCGTCGTCTCCGCCTTCGACGGCAATGCCGGCATCGTGTCCTTCGCCGACGGCGTGCGCCTCGCGATCAAAGCCGAGACGCACAACCATCCGAGCGCGATCGAGCCCTTCGGCGGCGCGAACACGGGCGTGGGCGGGGTCATCCGCGATGTCATCGCCGCCCCAGCCCGCCCCGTCGCGCTGACCGATATCCTTTGCTTCGGACCGCGCGATCTCGATCATCACAAGTTGCCGGAAGGCGTGCTGCATCCGGCCATTATCGAGGAAGGTGTGGTCGAAGGCGTGGCTGACTACGGGAACAAAATGGGTATTCCCACCGTGGCCGGGGCCGTCCTTTACGATCCGGGCTACACGGCCAACCCGCTGGTTTTTTGCGGCTGCGTCGGGGAAGTCCTGCAGGGCTATGACAAACTGACCGGACCGCAACCGGGCGACCGCATCATCGTAGTCGGCGGGGCGACCGGGCGCGACGGGATTCGCGGAGCGACCTTTTCCTCCATGACCATGGATGCCACCACCGGCGAGGTGGCCGGCGCCTCGGTGCAGATCGGCGATCCGATCATCGAGCGCCTCGTCACCGATCTGCTCATCGACTTGCTCGACCGCCCGGATCCGCTGGTCCGCGCCTTGACCGATTGCGGCGCGGGCGGGCTTTCCTCCGCGGTCGGCGAACTCGGGGAAAGCACCGGCGTGTCGGTCGATCTAACCGCGGTCGACCGCAAATACGCCGGGCTGCACCCGTGGGAAGTGTGGCTCTCCGAAGCGCAGGAACGCATGGTTCTGGCCGTCGCCCCGGATCGCGCGGCGGATGTCCTCGCCCGCGCAAAGCACCTCGGTCTTTCCGCCTGCGATATCGGCGAATTCACCGGTGATCGGCGTTTGCTTGTGCGTCACGGCGCGAAGACAGTGGTGGATCTGCCCATGCAGTTCCTGCACAAGGGCCGTCCCGTGCGGCAGCTGCGCGCTGTGCTTCCCACTCCCGACCGCGCGCCCGACACGCGTGCGCGTCGCGCGAATGTGCATCAAACATTACTTACCTTGCTGGCCCATCCGAACATCGCGTCGAAGGAGGCCATCATCCACCGCTACGACCACGAGGTGCTCGGCGCCACGGTGGTGCGTCCCATGGCCGGCGTGCGTCAGTCGGGTCCGTCGGATGGAACCGTGATCGCGCCGCCGCAACGCACCTCCGGCTTCGCCCTCGGCATCGGTGTCAACGCGCGCTACGGGCTCTTCGATCCCGAGCGCATGGCGCATGCCGTCGTTGACGAAGCGATGCGCAATATCACCGCAGCCGGCGCCAATCCGGCGCAGACCGCGTTGCTCGACAATTTTTCCTGGGGCGACCCGCGCCGTCCGGAAACGCTCGGTGATCTCGTCGCCACAGTGCGCGGTTGCTGCGACGCCGCGCGGGCTTACGGTGCGCCGTTCGTCTCCGGCAAGGACTCGCTGAACAACGAATACGTGGCCTCGGACGGCCAACGCCGGTCCATCCCGCCGACTTTGGTCGTCACCGCACTGGCCCACTTGCCGCAAGCCGACCGCGCCGTCGGCACCGCGCTACGAAACGCGGGCAACGTCCTTATCCTCACCGGCCGCACCGCGCGCGAATTCGGCGGCAGCCATTTCAACCTCGTGACCGGCGACGAAAGTGGCACGGTGCCAGCGCCCGATCCGTCCGCCCCGCAGCGCTATCGCCGCATCCACGAGTTGATGAACGAAGGCATGATCGAGTCAGCGCACGATGTGAGCGAAGGCGGCCTCGCTGTGACGCTGGCCGAAATGTCCATAGGTGGCGACCTCGGCATCAACGCGAAGTTGGATAACGAAGATGAATGCACCGCGCTCTTCTCCGAGTCCCTCGGGCGCATCGTGCTCGAAGTCCGCGAGGAAAATGTCCCGTGCGTTCTCGAGGCCCTCGGCGAGGAAGCGTCGGTCATCGGCAAGACGGTCGCGGACCCGACACTCGCCATCACCACTTCCTCCGGAACGCATGCTTGGCCGGTCGCCGATTTGGAGCGCGCTTGGAGGGGCACTTCATCATGAAACCTCCCGCCGTCGTTCTCACCGCGCCCGGCACCAACCGGCAACACGACGCCGCGTTTGCCCTCGAACAGGCCGGGGCCGCGCCGGTTTGCGTCGACCTGCTCGACCTGCCCGAGCGCCGTGCGGAGATCGAACGCGCCAAAATGATCGTCATCGCCGGCGGCTTTTCCTACGGCGATGCGCTGGGGTCGGGGCGCATCTTCGCCCTCGAAGCGGAGCGGCTCCTCGGCGACCTGCTGGCGCGGAAAATTTCCCAAGGCACGCCAGTTCTCGGTGTCTGCAACGGCTTCCAGATGCTGGTCCGTGCGGGCTTGCTGCCGGGTGCCCTGCAGCACAACGAACGCGGACACTTCGAATGCCGCTGGGTCGTGCTGCAACCGTCATCCGCGCGCTGCGTGTGGACTCACCATCTCGAGGAGCCGGTCCGCTGTCCGGTGGCCCACGGCGAGGGCCGTTACGTTTGTCCGCCCGAGGTCCTCGAGGAGTTGCGTGTGCAAGACCGCATCGCTTTCCGCTACGAAACAGATCTTTATCCCGCTAATCCCAATGGCTCGGTGGACGCGATTGCCGGGGTGTGCGATTCTACCGGTCTCGTCCTGGGTATGATGCCGCATCCGGAAAACCATGTGATCCCGCGCCAGGGCCGCGCGATCGTTCCGGAGCCGGGCCAGGGATCGGCACTGCCGCTTTTCCGCAACGGCGTGGACGCCGTCCGACAATGATGAAACAAGCCGCCGCCCTGACTGCCCCGTTCCGCGACCATGGCGCGCGCGAGGAATGCGGCGTCGTTGCCGTGTCGTCGCCAAGCGGCGAGGAGACCGCGCAGCTCGCATTCTTCGGACTCTTCGCCCTGCAGCACCGCGGACAGGAAGCGGCCGGCATCGCGGTGTCCGACGGACAACGCGCGCGCCTGCACAAGGATGTCGGTTTGCTTTCGCAGATTTTCACCCCCGAAACGCTGGCCCCGCTGACCGGTTACCAGGCCATCGGGCATACGCGTTACTCGACCATGGGCGCATCGACCGTGCGCAATGCCCAGCCGTTTCTCGTCGAAACCATGCACGGCCCCCTCGCCCTCGCGCACAACGGCTCGCTGGTCAATGCCGCCGAGCTGCGGTCCCAGCTTCTGCAACGCGGCTTTGCCCTCACCGCGGCGAGCGATACGGAAGTGATGGCCCTCATGCTCGCCGCGGCGAGCGGACGCACTTGGGAGGAACGCCTCGAGCGCACCATGCCTTCGTGGAAGGGTGCCTACTCGCTCGTCTTGCTCGGCGTCGATTGCTTCATCGCCGCCCGCGACCCGTGGGGATTCCGTCCGCTCTCCATCGGACGCACCCCTGAGGGTGGTTGGGCCGCCGCTTCGGAAACCTGCGCGCTCAACACGCTGGGCTGCACCGACATCACGGAGGTGAAGAACGGCGAGATTGTCGTGGTCCGCGGCAAAGAAATAACCCGGCAGCGCACGGCCGCCGCGCCGGGCGGACCGGCCCGCTGCTCGTTCGAATTCGTTTATTTCTCGCGTCCGGAC
>JBIKXZ010000078.1:0-10323 GCA_044355525.1 Chthoniobacterales bacterium | reverse complement strand
GCGGTGCGAGGCGAGCGACGCGTTCATGACCTGCAGGATTTTGCCGCGGGCTTCGGTCGCTTCATCGATCGCTGCTTTGAGGATGTCGAGGCTGAGACCCGGAAGTTTGAGGTCGAGCTGGAAGCCGGTGACGCCTTTTTCCGTGCCGCAGAGTTTGAAGTCCATGTCGCCGAAGTGGTCTTCGGACCCGAGGATGTCGGTGAGCGTGCTGTAGCGCTTCATCGCGCCGCTGTCGTCGAATTCGCTGACCAGACCGACGGAGATGCCGGCGACGGGGCGCTTGATCGGCACGCCGGCGTCCATGAGGGCGAGCACGCCGGAGCAGACGCTGGCCATCGAGGTGGAACCGTTCGATTCCATGACTTCGCTGGTCACGCGGATGGCGTAAGGGAATTCGTTCTCCGGCGGAATGACCGGCAGGACGGAACGCTCGGCGAGCGCGCCGTGTCCGACTTCGCGGCGGTTCATGCCGCCGAAACGTCCGGTTTCACCGACGCTGAACGGCGGGAAGTTGTAATGCAGGATGAAGCGCTTGATCGCATCGCCGCCGGTGTAGTTGTCGAGGTTCTGCGCCTCGTCGGCCGGCGCGAGCGTGGCGAGGGCCATGGCCTGCGTCTCGCCGCGGGCGAAGAGCGCGGAGCCGTGGGCGCGCGGGAGCATGCCGACTTCGGCCGTGAGCGGGCGCAAGTCGTGCAGTCCGCGTCCGTCGCAGCGCTGTTTGCGGTCGAGGATGCTGATGCGGAAGGCTTTCTTCTGCAGGTAATCGAAAGCCTGGCCGATGGTGAACGGCGTGGCCTCGGGGAACTTCGCCTTGATCGCCGCTTCGACTTCGTTGCGCAAAGCGCCGACGGCTTTGGCGCGGGCCACTTTGCCGCTGGTGTAGAGGGCGGCTTCGATGCGGTCGCCGGCCACGCTGTAGGCGATTTCGAGGAGCGCATCGTCCACTTTGAGCGGGGCGTATTCGCGTTTCGGCTTGCCGCCCTTCTGCGCGAGTTCGCGCTGCATGGCGATGAGCTTCTTCACCGGTTCCTGCGCGAAATCGAGGGCGGCTTTGAAATCGGCCTCGGGCAATTCGTCGCAGGCACCTTCGATCATGATGACTTCGTTTTCCTTGCCGACGTAGACGAGGTCGAGGTCGCTCTGCTCGCGCTGGGCGTGCGTGGGATTGACCACGAACTCGCCGTTGACGCGGCCGATGCGCACCGCGCCGATCGGTCCGGCGAACGGAATGTCGGAAACGGCGAGGGCGGCGGAGGCGCCGTTGATGCTGAGGATGTCGGCGTCATTCTCGCCGTCCGCGCTGAGCAGGAGGCTGATGATCTGCGTCTCGAAGAAATAATCCTTCGGGAAGAGCGGGCGCAACGGACGGTCGGTCATGCGCGCGGTGAGGGTTTCCTTTTCGGTCGGGCGTCCTTCGCGTTTGAAGTAGCCGCCGGGGAATTTGCCGGCCGCGGCCGCCTTTTCCTTGTAGTCGACGGTCAGCGGGAAGAAGTCCTGCCCCTCGCGCAGTTTGGTCGCGGAGACCGCGCTGGCCAGGATGATGGTGTCGCCGGTGCGGACCATGACGGCGCCGTCGGCGAGTTTGGCGATTTTGCCGGTTTCGAACGTAATCTCGTTTTGGCCGACGAGGCCCGAGACGATGGTGTGTGACATGTGGTTGTGTTTACGGGTTGTTGGTTGGCGAAGCGCCTTTCCCCGCATCATCCCAAAGCACAGGATGCAAGGCTCCGGAAGTGGAGGCCTGAATCCCAGGCTGCGGTATGAGCGGCGGGGTCGTGCGTTTCGATAGTTTCAGCAAAAAACCGCCGCGAGCGCGGCGGTTTGGTTTATTTGCGAAGATTGAGGCTCTCGATGAGCTTGGTGTAGCGCTCGGTCGCCGTGTCCTTGAGGTAATCGAGGAGGCTGCGGCGGCGGGCCACCATTTTCAGCAGGCCACGGCGGGACGAATGGTCCTTGGCGTGCCCTTTCAAGTGATCGGTAAGCTGGTTGATGCGCTCGGTCAGGCGCGCAACCTGCACGTCCGCACTTCCGGTGTCTTTCTCATGCAGCGCGACGCTGCTGGCGGCGGTCTTGGTCATATCAGGAGGCGTGGATCATAGCCAAAGGGCGGCGGAGGGCAAGGGGGAAGTTTGGCAGAGAGGGCGGAGACTTGAAGGCTGAGACCTGAATGACAGAGGGACTGATGGGTGATTGCCAGTCCATGACCGGGGGTCTACCCTTTCGGGATGCACCCGGTGGTGAATATCGACGAAAAGATCGGCAAGACCGTGGGGCGGCGGAGGATCAAGGACTCGCTGGAATACGGGTTCGGCCTCCAAGAGTCGCTGGCCCGCATCCGGGAGGATGCTCCATCTCCCCGCTTTCCCAGGGGTGTTTTCAAGTTCCTTTCCTTTGAGGAGGCTGATGCATGGACGATGCGCTACCTGACGAAGCCGAGGAGCTGATTTCGCGTCCACCGCAACGTGAGGATGTGGTCGGGCTTTGCCGCGAGTTGAATCGTCTGGGGGCCAAGTATGTCGTAGTGGGTGGCTTTGCCGTCATCGAGGCCGGTTATTCCCGCACCACCGGCGACATCGACCTGCTGGTCGATCCGGCGGCTGACAATGAGGTGAAGGTTTTCGAGGCGCTGGCCACTCTTCCGGATGGTGCCGTCCGGGAACTCGATCCCGGAGATGTGGCGAAGTTCACGGTGGTCCGTGTTTCGGACGAAGTGCTCGTCGACCTCATGGCCAAAGCGAGCGGCATCAGTTATGAGGAAGCCAAAGGACACGTCCATGTGCGGGAACTTGACGGCGTAGAAATTCCTTTTGCCAATCCCGACCTTCTCTGGCGTATGAAGAGCCGCTCAATCCGTCCCAAAGATCAGGGAGATCTTTTTTTCCTGCGCGAGTTGTTTGCCGCCGAAGGGCGGCAACCGCCGGAATGATCTGCGCTCGCGTGCCTATCCGATCCGTAGCGCGCCGGGAATTCCCGCGTCCAATGTCGCGAGTTTCGCGCCGTTCGCTTTGGCCAGTTGCAGCAGATACCCGTCGGTCAACTGTGCCGGCGTGCGCACGTAAGGCGGTAGTTGGTCGACCGCCACGGAATCCGGGACAAAATCGAAGGGAACACGGCTCGACTTTTTCATGCCGGAGAGCGTGTCCTGTGCCGCGTCGAGATTCCTCGACAAACCGGCCTGCATGCTCACGCGCAGGAACCCCAATTCGGTGATCGGGCAAGTGAGAAACGCGGAGGCCGCACCTGCCGTTTCCCTATACCAGATGCTGGCTTTCTCGTGGTCGGCGTGATCCTGGTGGGCCAGCGCCAGCAGGGCATTCACATCGAGCAAATACTTCACGGAAACTCGGCGAGCAGCTCGCGCACCATGGCGCTCGTCACTTTTGTTTCGCGCTTGGTGCCCTTGGCCACCCGCAGGCCCGAGATTTTGTCCTTCACGTAAACGGGAGCGGAAGGTTTCGGCACGCGGGGTTTGAGCAGGATGGACTCGCCGGTAATCTCGCAATCGAACTTGGTGCCGGTCACCAGCCTCAGCCGACTGCGGGCCAAGCGTGGCAGCACGACTTGGCCTTTGCTGGAGAGCGTGGTTGTCATGAAGACAAATTCGTCCAGCCTCGGCCAACCGTCAAGTAAGACGAACTTACTTGCTTTCGGTGTCCCCACCGCTTCCGGCGAAAACTCTGTGAAAAGCGGGCCGCCGGGGTCATCTTCGGCCCATGCCGACAGTAGAAATCCCGCCCAAAGCCCTCATCGGCATGGTCCATGTCGGCGCGCTGCCCGGCACGCCGAGGGCGTCGCAATCCGTCAACGAACTGGTCCGTGCCGCCGTGCAGGAAGTCTGGGCGCTGGCCGAAGGAGGGTGTGACGCCATCCTTATCGAGAACATGCACGACATTCCCTACCTCAAACGCGAGGTCGGGCCCGAAGTGGTTGCTTCCATGACCGCCGTGTGCCGCGCGATCAACGAGGCCACCGATTTGCCCTGCGGCGTGCAGGTGCTGGCCGGAGCCAACGAAGCCGCGCTCGCCGTCGCTTTGGCTGCCGGGCTCGATTTCATCCGCGCCGAAGGCTTTGTCTTCGGCCACGTGGCCGACGAAGGATGGATGGATGCGTGCGCGGGTCCGTTGCTGCGCTACCGCAAACAAATCGGCGCGGAACACGTCGCCGTGTGGGCCGATGTGAAAAAAAAACATGCCGCGCATGCCATGACGGCCGACGTGAGCCTCGCCGAAACGGTCAAGGCTGCGGAATTTTTCGGTGCGGATGCCGTCATCGTCACCGGCGAGGCAACCGGACGCGAAACTTCGACCGCCGATCTTTCCTCCGCACGCGGTGCGACGAAGTTGCCCGTCGTTGTCGGATCCGGTGTCACCGCGGAAAACGCCGCGGCCATGTTGCAACATGCCGATGCGGTCATTGTCGGTTCGGCGTTGAAGCGCGACGGACATTGGACCAGCCCGGTCGACCTCGAACGCGTCAAAGCCGTGGCTGCCGCGGTGCGCGCCGCGCGCTGATTCCGTCATGGGCCGCCTTCTCGTCGCCATGTCCGGCGGAGTGGACAGCTCCGTCGCCGCGTTGCTCCTCCAAGAACAGGGCCACGAGATCGAAGGCGCTTACATGAAAAACTGGATGGCCGAGTGGGATCCGCTCGGCCAGTGTCCGTGGGAGCAGGATGTGGCCGACGCGCGCGCCGTGGCGGAGAAGCTCGGCATCCCGTTCCGCGTGGTCAATCTCATCGAGGATTACCGCGAGCGCGTGGTGGATTATTTGCTCAAAGGCTACGCCGAGGGCGTCACGCCGAATCCCGACGTCTATTGCAACC
This sequence comes from Chthoniobacterales bacterium, assembly GCA_044355525.1. Classification (GTDB taxonomy): domain Bacteria; phylum Verrucomicrobiota; class Verrucomicrobiia; order Chthoniobacterales; family JACTMZ01; genus JACTMZ01. Next base: position 5,504 of record JBIKXZ010000078.1, on the reverse strand, counting down.
GCGAGATAAAATTCGGCGTCTTCCTCGACCTCGCGCTGCGCGAAGGATTCGAAGGCATCGGCACAGGCCACTACGCGCGCACCGCGCCGGGTCCGGGCCGCGCCAAAGCAATCTACGAAGGCGCCGATCCGGGCAAAGACCAATCCTACTTCCTTGCCATGCTGCGTCCGGAGCAAATCGCGCGCGCGTGGTTTCCCGTCGGCGAATTGCTCAAAAGCGAAGTGCGAGCCAAAGCCGCGTCCGCCGGACTCGTCACTGCGGAGAAAAAAGACAGCCAGGGCATCTGCTTCATCGGCAAAGTGCGCATGCAGGATTTCTTGAAAGAATATCTCCCGGAAAATCCCGGTCCGATCGTCGACTTGCAAGGACGCGTCCTCGGCGAGCATCGCGGCTTGCACAATTACACGCTGGGACAACGCCGCGGCATCCGCGTCGCCTCGGCCGAGCCGGAGACCGCGTATGTCGTCGTGGACAAACGCCTGCCGACCAATGAACTCGTCATAGGATACGACCGTCCTGACACCGAGGGTCTTTATGCCAGCCGCGCCATCCTCACCAACTTGAGCGCGGCCGGTCCGGAACTTCCGGCGCAAGCCCGCATTGAAGCGCGCCCGCGCTACCGCGCCCCTCGCGTTGTCATCGATTTCACCCACCGCGACGATGGCACGGCCGAGATTGTCTTCGCCTCACCGCAGCGCGCCCTGGCTCCCGGCCAAATCTGCGCCCTCTACGAAGGCCCGCGCCTTCTCGGTGGCGCGGTCTTTGCGCAGATCGGCTGATGGAGGGCGGTCGTTGCCGGCCGACGCGGGAGTTGGTGCGGCCTTGCGGAGCCTGCGCGGATGCTGGCCGGAGGTGCGGTAATGTGGTCGCGGACCCGGCCTCGGGCCGGTAGGCTTCGGAACATGAAAAGTTTGCTCTTCTCCCCTTGGTTGATGGTTTTCCTTTGCGCTGCCCTCAGCACCCTGGCCGACACCCTCGGCACCGTCTGGTGGGAGCAAAAGAAATTGTGGGTGCTGGTCGCGGTCACCGGCATCGCCCCTTTCGTCTTCCTGTCGTTCGGCTACGTCGGCTCCCACTTCGGCCTGGCCAAGGCCTCCAGCCTCACCAACACACTTGTGGTTATCGGACCGATCCTCGTCGGCATCCTCTTCCGCGGGGAACTTCGCCAACTCTCGCCCGTGGAAATGGCGGGCATGGCCCTGGCCGTGACCGGCATTGTCCTGCTGACCGCTTTCAACTCCCACCAGCCCGGCTGAGGTCGCACCGGTGATCTTCGGCCCCGGAAAGAAATCGGGCGACGCAGGCATGGTCACGCGGCGGAAGTTTATCATGAACGACGCGCCGCTTTCGTCGCCGCAGGCCTGCGCCCGCACCACAAGTTCCGCCGCGGAACCATGCCGTTGAGGAAATAAAGTAGGAGCGGCAGCCTGTCCGCCGTGTGGGGATCCCCGCCGCTCCCAATTCAAAAACTCCACTGTTCGCCAAGTTCTAACGCGCGGCCGGTCGGCCGGACGCGCTATTTAACCGCCAGGTAAACCGTGCTCGATGATTTGCGTTCGAGGATCGGGTTGTCGAAGGAGACAACTTCAGCCCGGGCCGAGTTGAAGACGGCCTGCAGCGATTGAAGAAACGCGTCGTCTGGAGCGTCGTCGGACCACAAACCGAAAATTCCTCCGGAGTGCAGCTGTGCAGCGAGGCTTTGCAATCCCTCCGGCTGGTAGAATGCCGCGTTGCGCGGGTCGAGCAGGTTGCGCGGTGAGTGGTCGATGTCGAGGAGCACGGCATGGAATTTCGCACCGGGTGCGGCGGGATCGAAGCCGGCTTCCGGTGCAGCGGCCAGCGCGAAAAAATCGGCGTGCACCAAACGGCAACGCGGATCGGTAGAAAGCTCGGCGCCGAGCGGCACGAGTCCGCGCCGGTGCCAGCCGATGACTGCCTCGAGAGCTTCCACGACCACGACGGACCGCACGTGCCCGTGGCGCAACGCGGCCTGTGCGGTGTAGCCCAAACCCAAGCCGCCGACCACGACATCGAGCGGTCCGGGCAGTGCGGCGAGAGCCAAGTCGGCCAAGGCAACCTCCACTTCGTGAAACATGCTGGACATGAGAAATCCGGCGCCCAGCGCCACCTCGTATACCTCGAGGTCATCCAGCGCGGCGACCCGGCGTCGCCGCAGGGAGAGATCGCCGATGGGTGTGCTCTGAAAATCGAGTTCCTCGAAAAAACGGGACGGAGTGGGGGGTGGACTCATGGACCGAGGGATTGTGTCGCCCGCGGGGTGCGAACCGAAGCCCGAACAGTCTCCCGCTTGCGAATAGTTTTGGCATACCTCGTCTTGTCAGCGGATCCCGCTGTCCGCATCGTGCCCGCGATGAGCGACCGGTCTGCGGCAGAGATATTTTTTCGCGGGAGAGGCTTCGCGCACCGCATGGGGTGGGGGAAACATCCGGCTGTGCTGGTCGTGGATTTCGCCTGCGTCTGGACCGATCCGGCCTCCCCGCTTGGCGCGGACTTCTCGCGCGAGATCGGCGAAACGCGGCGGATCCTCGACGCGGCGCGGCAGGCCGGCGTGCCGGTTTTCTTTTCCACCGTCTGCTATGACGAAGAAAAGGCGCGCGATGCGGGTTTGTGGACCGCGAAAATTCCGGACCTCGCCACCCTGCGGTCCGGCACCCGGGAGGTCGCGATCGACCCGCGGCTCGGACGCCGGGAGGACGAGCCGGTCATCGCGAAAAAGTTCGCCTCGGTGTTCTTCGGCACCAATTTGGCCGGGCGCCTGCGCGCGCAGGGGATCGACACACTCATCCTCACCGGTTGCACCACCAGCGGTTGCGTGCGGGCCACGGCGGTGGATGCCATTCCTCACGGCTTCCGTCCGATCGTCGCGCGCGAAGCGGTCGGCGACCGCTGGCTCGCGGCCCACGAACAAAGTCTCATCGACCTCGAGGCCAAATACGCCGATGTCGAAACGGTCGGGGATGTCTTGGCCAAACTGCAGGCGCCGAACGCATAACGCGGGCATTCGCCGCCGCGGACAGGCGGCTCGCCCTCCAAGGGGATTCGGTTTATTGTCCTCACATCGTGAAAGTCGAGGAACCAGCCGCTGGATATCCGGTCCGCATCCCGGTCGCGCCCGAAGTGGCGCGGCGGGCCATGGATTTCGTGCGCCAATTTCCCGGCTGTTTCTGGTTTCGCGACGAAGAAGCGCAGGTGCGCTATCGCGATGACGTCGAGTTGGTCGTCAAGCACCTGCGCGAATATGGCGACAAGACCGCGTGGGAAGCCGCGAAGGAGTTGCGCCGATGCCTCTAACGCCTTTCCAAAAAGAAGTGATGGCGGTGCTCTCGGCCAACCGTTCCGAGGCCAGCCATGTGGCAGGCGGCGTGGTGATCAATGCCACCGATGATTCGGCCCGCTTTTCCAAAGACTTCGACATCTTCCACGACAGCGTCGAGGAGTTGGCGGATGCCAGCCAGCGCGACGTTGCTTCCCTATTAGCCGCCGGTTTTGAGGTAGAGAAACTCGAACGGGAGGAAGAATGGAAGCAGCTCGCATCCTTCCGCAAAGCGCGCGCCAGCCGCGGCTCCGACTCCGTGGAGATCGACTGGGCGCACGACTCGGTCTTCCGTTTTTTTCCGGTGGTCCGTGACGAAACCCTGGGTTGGCGGCTCCATCTTTTCGACGTCGCGGTGAATAAATCCTTGGCTCTGTCCGCCCGCACGCAGACTCGTGACTACATAGACATCGTCGAGCTGATCCGGCGCTATCCGCTCGAGGCTATCCTCTGGGCCGCTTGCGGCAAAGATCCCGGCTTCAATCCGATTTCGCTCTTCACGATGGTCATGCGCTTCGCCCGCGTCGACCCGGCTACACTCGAGGAAATCAAAGCCCGCCACCTCGACCCCGTCGCACTCAAGCAGGAATGGATCGCGGCCAGCGATCAGGCGCGGGAAGAAATGACCGCGCTGGCCGACCAGCAGCCCGACACGCCGATCGGCGTGGCCTTCGTCGATGCGAAGGGCGAACCCGGTTGGATCCGGCGCGATCCCGCGCTGCGCGTGCATCATCCGAGCCTGCGCGGGTGCTGGCCAGTTGTGCACTAAGCGTCGCCTCTTACTGGAGGGCGGTCGTCCCCGGCCGCCGCGGGAGTTGGTGCCGCTCGCGGGGCGATGAACGCGGCTCGCGGGGACGCTCGCCCTCCAAGGGTGTTGTTTGTTTTGATCCGCGTAAACCGTCTCGCTACCCGCATGCTCCGCTGCCACAGTGCTTTAAGACCTCTATCGCGCTCTTCCCTCCGATGTTCTGCCCGACCAAACCAATTATTCTGCGACTGCTCGCCTGTTTGGTTTTCGCGGCGACGCTCTCTTCCTGCTCGCGGCCCGAAGAGGCGTCGATCCGCGTGGGTATTTTGCATTCGATGACCGGCACCTTGGCGATCAGCGCGCGTCCGGTGGTCGATGCCACTCTGCTGGCCATCGAGGAGATCAACGCCCAAGGCGGACTCCTCGGGCGGAAGCTTGAGCCGGTCATTGCCGACGGCGCCTCTACTTCCGATGCCTTCGCAGCCGAGGCCGAGCGGTTGATCACGCTGGAAAAAGTGAGCGTGGTCTTCGGGTGTTGGACGTCCTCCAGTCGCAAAGCCGTCGGTCCGGTCTTCGAGAAACACAACCACCTGCTTTTCTATCCGGTGCAATACGAGGGCCTCGAGCAGTCGCCCAACATCATCTACAATGGCGCCACGCCCAATCAGCAGGTCATGCCCGCGGTGAGCTATGCGCTGGCCAACTTCGGTCCGCGCGTTTTCCTCGTCGGGTCGGATTACGTTTTCCCGCGCACAGCCAACGAAATCATCCGCGACCAAGTCTCTGCACTCGGCGGCGAAGTCGTCGGTGAATTGTATCTGCCGCTCGGCGGAAAAAATGTCGCCCCAATGATTGACGCCATCGTCCCCGCGAAGCCCGATGTTATCCTCAACACGATCAATGGCGATTCGAACATCGCGTTCTTCCGCGCCTTGCGCGAAGCGGGTATCACGCCCGACCGCCTGCCCGTCGTGTCGTTCAGCATCAGCGAGACCGAACTGCCCGAACTCGGCGCCGAAGCCATGGCGGGGAATTACGCCGCATGGAATTATTTCCAGAGCGTCGACACGCCGGAGAACCGCGCGTTTCTGGAAAAATTCCGCGCGCGTTTCGGCGCGGAAAGCGTCGTTTCCGATCCGCTCGAAGCCGCCTACTTCGGCGTCATGCTCTGGGCGCAGGCCGTGCGCGCCGCCGGTTCCGCCGAACCCGCCGCCGTCCTTGCCAAGATCCGAGGGCAGGGGATGCACGCGCCCGGTGGCCTCGCCTACATCGACGGCCCGACGCAGCACACATGGAAATACGCGCGCATCGGCCGCATCCGCCCCGACGGGCAGTTCGACATCGTGTGGTCCTCCGACAAGCCGGTGCGCCCGATGCCGTTCCCGCTCTTCCGCACGCGCGCCGATTGGGAGCGTTGGCAGA
>JBIKXZ010000236.1:0-3357 GCA_044355525.1 Chthoniobacterales bacterium | reverse complement strand
ATCGCCAAGGTCGATGCCGAGATCGCCAAGGTGAAGGCCAAGCTGTCCGACGAGTCGTTTGTCCGCGGCGCGCCCGCGCAGGTGCTCGATACTTTCAAACAGCGGGCGGAAGACTGGCAGACAAAGCGGACCAAGCTGGAGACTGTGCTCAACTCTCTTTGAGGATCGGATTGTGCAACTCACCACCCGCCTGCGCCGCAACCGGGCCAGCGAAAGCCTGCGGCGGATGACCCGCGAAACGCGGCTCGATGTGGCCGATCTTGTCTACCCGCTTTTTGTGCATGGCGGAAACCGCAATGAGCCCGTTGCTTCGATGCCCGGCGTCGAGCGGCGCAGCATCAAGGATTTGGTCCGCGAATGCCGCGAGGTTTTCGATCTGGGGATTCCCGCCGTGGCCGTTTTTCCGGTCATTGATCCGGCGGACAAGGATGCGCGCGGCTCGCACGCCCTCGCACCGGACAATCTGCTTTTCCGGTCTCTGCGCGAAGTGAAGTCTGCGGTCCCTGAACTTGTGCTCATCGCCGACGTTGCCCTTGATCCTTACACCGATCACGGTCACGACGGCGTGCTGACCGGGGACGGTCGCGACGTGGACAATGACCCGACGGTGGAGATCCTCGCCCAGCTGGCGGTGAAAGAGGCCGAGGCGGGTGCGGATATCGTGGCGCCCTCCGATATGATGGACGGACGCATTGGCGCGATCCGCGCCGCCCTTGATTCCGCCGGCCGCACCGAAACGTGCATTCTTGCCTACGCGGCCAAGTTCGCGTCCGCCTACTACGGTCCGTTTCGCGAGGCGGTGGGCAGCGCGCAGAGCGCGCCGATCTCGAAGGCGACCTACCAGCTGGATCCGGCCAATGTCCGCGAGGCGCTGCGCGAGGCGGAATTGGACGAACGGGAAGGGGCGGACATGGTCATGGTCAAACCGGCGGGTCCCTATCTCGACGTGATTCGGGCGGTGCGTGGTCAAACCAGGCTCCCTTTGGCCGCTTATCAAGTTTCGGGCGAATACGCGCAGATCCACGCCGCGGCCCGCGCCGGTTGGCTCGATTACGAGAAATGTCGGGATGAATCGCTGCTCGCGATCAAGCGGGCGGGGGCGGACATCATCATCACGTATTTCGCGCGCGAGGTCGCGGAGGGGTTGAAAGGTTAGCTGCCCGCTGGGCCAGCGGGCCCTCCCCGTGAGGACGAATCCCGCGATTCCTCAGGTGTATTTGAGGATTTCTTCGACGGTGGTTTCGCCGTTGAAGATGGCATCGAGGCCTTCTTCGCGCAGGGTGCGCATGCCCAGTTCGATGGCTTTCTGACGCAGGACGACGCCGGGGGCCCGTTGGTTGATCATTTCGCGCAGGGTGTCGCCGATGCGCAGGGTTTCGAAAATGCCCTTGCGGCCCTTGTATCCGGTGCCGTTGCAATCGTCGCAACCGCGGCCCTTGAAGAACTTTTTGTCGCCGACCTCGTGGGGCGAGAGCCCGAGGAGGAGGAGTTCGTCCTCGGTCGGTTCGTAAGGCTCGATGCAATTCGGGCAGATGCGGCGGACGAGGCGCTGGGCCACGACGAGTTCGAGCGAGGCCGAGATGAGGAAGGGTTCGACGCCCATGTCGATGAGCCGGGTGATGGCGCCGGTCGAGTCGTTGGTGTGCAGCGAGGTGAAAACCAGGTGGCCGGTCAGCGAAGCTTGGATGGCAATCTGCGCGGTCTCGAGGTCGCGCGTCTCGCCGACGAGGATGCGGTCGGGGTCCTGACGGAGGAAGGCGCGCAGGCAGCGCGCGAAATCGAGTCCGATGCCCTCGTTGACCGGCACCTGCATGATGCCGTCGATGTCGTATTCGACGGGATCCTCGGCGGTCAGGAGCTTGGCGTTGGGCTCGTTGATTTCCCGCAGGCAGGCGTAGAGGGTGGTTGTTTTGCCCGATCCGGTCGGGCCGGTGACGATGATGATCCCGTTGGGCAGCTTGATCATTTCCCGCAGGGTTTTTTTCACCTTTTCCGGCACGCCGAGCTTGTCGAGATCGAGTTGGACGGCAGAGCGGTCAAGGATACGGAGCACGACGCTTTCGCCGTATTGGGTGGGCAGCGTCGAGACGCGCAGGTCGATGGCAAAGGGTTTGCCGTTGCGTGTAACGCTGCGCTGGATGCGCCCGTCCTGCGGCAGGCGGCTTTCGGCGATGTTGAGGTTGGAGATGATTTTGACGCGGGAAATCAGTTCGCGTCCGATGGAGCTGTAGGCCTTGCGGTCGGACGCAGTGAGAAGGGAGCGCAGGGTTCCGTCGACCCGCATGCGCACGTCCATGAATTCCTCGAAGGGTTCAAAGTGGATGTCGCTGGCCTTTGCTTTGATGCCGATGTCGATGAGGTTGTCGATGATTTGCGTGACGTATTGCGCGCGTTCCTCCTCGCTGAGGTTGCCGGCGGAGACGGCGGAGCCGGCTTCGCTGAGTTTCTCGCGCAGTTCTTTCTGGGTCAGGGCCGAGAATCCCTCGGTCGCGTAATCGACCGATTCGTAATATTGCCCGATGAGTTCCTCGATGCGGTGCACCGGCGCGACGCTGACCTGGATAGGCTGGTTGAGGGCGAAGCGCAGTTCCGAGACCCTTTCGGTGTCGAGCGGGTCGCTCAGCGCGAGGTAAAGGGTGCCGTCGATCTCGGCGACCGGCAGCGCACGGTGCAGGCGGGCGAGGCCGACGGGAATTTTGTCGCGCAGGCTGTTTTCCAATTCGAAGCCGGTGAGATCGATGTAATTCGCGCCGACCGAATTCGCGATGGCCTGGTAGAAGTTGTGTTCGTCGACGTGGCCTTCCCCGATGAGGAAATCTTCCGGCGCGCGTCCGCTGTCGAGCACGGTCTGCAGCAATTCGTCCGAAGTCCCGGCTTCGATGACGCCCTGGTCGACCAAGGTGGTGATGACGAGATGCGGGTCCATGTCAGTCGGTATCCCCCATGGTCACAGCGAGCACTTCGTCGAAGGTGGTCAGACCGGCGAAAACCTTCTGGAATCCGTCCTCCCGCAAGGTGCGCATGCCCTGCTCGCGGGCGCGTTTGCGCAATTGCACGGTGCTGACCTGCTCGGAGCGGTCCTCGCCTTCGCCCATGCGGTTGATCATCTGGCGCATTTCGTCGTCGACTTTGAAAATTTCGAAGATGCCGAGGCGCCCGCGGTAGCCGGTGAAGCGGCAGCGCTCGCAGCCCTTGGGTCTGTAAATTTTCGCGTCGGCCAGTTGCTCGGGATCGAGGCGCAGGGCGGCCACTTCGTCCTCGGTGATGGCCGCGGGTTCCTTGCAGGTGCAGAGTTTGCGGCAGAGGCGCTGGGCCATGACGGCGCGCACCGCGCTGGAAACGAGGAAGGGTTTGACT
>JBIKXZ010000077.1:0-10370 GCA_044355525.1 Chthoniobacterales bacterium | reverse complement strand
CGCTGCGATTGTCATCGCCCTTCTCATGGCCGGCGCCGTCGCCATGCACGTGAAAGTCGGGGACCCATTGAAGAAATCACTCCCCGCCCTCTCTGTTCTCATCCTCAGCGCCATCATCATCGCCGGCGGCTGGCCGACGGCCTGATCGACGCCGCTGGCGGCAAGTCCGCCCGCATGGTAATAATGATCCATCCGCTCGGGTGGCGAAATTGGCAGACGCGCCAGACTTAGGATCTGGTTCCGCAAGGAGTGTGGGTTCAAGTCCCTCCCCGAGCAGTCATCCGCTTTCTTGCACGCGCAGGGCACAACAGGCATAAAGACCGCCCCGTGCTTAATTACATCTGGCTCGCCCTCGTCCTCGGCGCCGTCTTGCTTGGCGGCGCCACAGGACAGCTGAAGGAAGTCACCACTGCGGCGTTCGAAGCCTGCAAGACGGCGGTGATGACCCTCGCCCTCCCGCTGGCCGGCGTCATGGCGCTTTGGCTGGGAGTCATGCGCTTGGCCGAAAAATCCGGGCTGATGCACGCGCTGGCCAAATTGCTCCGTCCGCTCATGACGCGCATTTTTCCGGACGTTCCCGCGGAGCACCCGGCCATGGGCTCGATGATCATGAACATGGCGGCCAACATGCTCGGTCTGGCCAATGCCGCCACGCCGCTCGGACTGCGCGCCATGCAGGATCTGGAAAAACTCAACCCGCGTCCCGGCACGGCGACCAACGCGATGTGCACCTTCCTCGCGCTGAACACCAGTTCGGTGCAGCTCATCCCGGCCAGCGCTGTGGCCATTCTCGCCGCCGCGGGATCCGTCCAACCCACCGCTATTATCGGCACGGCCCTCGTCGCCACGATTTGCTCGACCGCAGTCGGACTCATCGCAGTCAAATCGCTGGAGAAGCTGCCATTTTACAAATTGCCACCAGTCACTGCGGCTGACGAATCGGCCAAACGCACAGAAGAAGCCGAGCAACCGGAGACAATCACCGCTCCGGCGCCCGATCCGCTCAGCTGGGGCTCGCGCCTTCTCCTCGCCATTTTCGGCGTGTTCTTTGTTTACCTTGTCTGGCAAACGGCCAGCGCGGGCTACGATGGCGACCGCGGATGGTTCGCATCGTACGTCGAAGCTCTCTCCATCCTCGCCATCCCGTTTCTTCTCTCGTTCTTCCCGCTTTATGCCGCGCTGCGCCGCGTTCCGGTCTACGAGGAATTCGTCGAGGGCGCGAAGGAAGGATTCCAAGTGGCCTTGCGCATCATCCCCTTCCTCGTCGCCATTCTGGTGGCCATCGGCATGTTCCGCGGCGCGGGCGGAATCGACATGCTCAGCCGCGCGCTCGATCCGTTCCTCAAAGTCGTCGGTTTCCCGGCGGAACTTCTCCCCATGGCCCTGATGCGTCCGCTCAGCGGTAGCGGAAGCCTCGGCATTTTCTCCGAACTGGTCGCCACGCACGGACCCGACAGCATTCTCGCGCGCATGGCCGGCACGATCATGGGCAGCACGGAAACAACCTTCTACGTCCTCGCCGTCTATTTCGGATCGGTCGCCATCCGCCGCACGCGCCACGCCGTGCCCGCCGGACTGCTTGCCGACGTCGCCGGCATGATCGCCTCGATCATCGTCTGCCGTATCGTCTTCGGGTGAGCGATCCCCGCTACCTCTGCCAGCGCTGCGGCAACTGCTGCCGCTGGCCGGGCTTCGTCCGCCTCGATGACCAGGAAGTCAACGCCATCGCCGCCTTTCTCCAACTCACCCCCGCCGAATTCATCGAACAACACACCGAACTCCGCCCCAGCCGCTCAGGCCTCATGCTCAAATCCAACCCGGACGGCTCCTGCATCTTCCTGGAAGGCGTCAACACTTGCACCATCCAAACGGTCAAACCCCAGCAGTGCCGCGATTTTCCAAACAAGTGGCGCTTCGACGGATGGCGGGAAAAGTGCGAAGCGATCGAAGTCGCCTAGAGCAACCGATCTCCACCGACACTGGCCGGAACGAACGCCTCGAACTTGGCTGCCAACTCGTCGAGTTTAGCCAAATAGTAAGCCGTGTTCTCGTCGCGGTTCTTCGGATCCCATTCGGTTACCAGCTTCGCGCTCTCGTAGGCCTTCACCGTCTTTTTTGTCCCCGTGATGTAATAGGAAACGCGATCACCCGCCTGCATTTTGCGCCCGCTGCGCAGGGCGAGCTCGAAGGCGGCCGAGCGGTTGCGCGATGAAGCAGCGATTTTCTTTTGGTACGCCTCGAGCGAATCCTGCAGTGCCTCGGTCTTAGCGAACATCTCCGGCTCCCAGGCCCGCTCGCGCAGTGCTTTGGCAAATTCGTCGTGCATGGCCGGGATCACCTCCGGCTTGCCCTCGAGCAACGCCCGCACGGCGCGCTCGATGAAGACCCGCTGAAACTTTTCCAGTCCGCGCGATTTCAACGCCGCGCCCTTGATCGACAACTTTCCGTCCTCCGAAAGCAGCGCGTAGTTCTTCGCCTTGTAGCTGAACATCGCGGCATACCGCGCATCAAATTCGACCTCGATTCCCTCCGGCAACGTCGCCGCTAGTTCTTTGTATAGCCCGACCCACGTTGCATCCTTCGGCGGCGTGAAATAGATGCCGTCGGTGTCGATCTCGATCACGTCAGCCCCGCGCTGACCCAGCCAATCGACCATCCCGCGCAAAAGTTCGCGCCCTTTGGCCGTGACCGCGGCAGCCGCCTCGAAATCGGCGAAGTTTCCCTGCGCGAATCCGAGATAACCGTAAAAGCTGTTGATCAGGATTTTGAAAGTCCCCTGCAGCGCATCGAGATGCGCCTTTTGTGCTCCCTTGGCCGAACGCATGGCCGCTTTTGTCTCCAACCGGAACTTGCGCAACCGCGCGAGCATGTCGCCGAAAACACCGAGGGTGTCCGACTCCGGAAAAATCCCGAAAGCCAGCATGACCGACGGATAAAGCGACGCGATGTCGCAGTGCCACACATCCCGCGCCACACCGGTAAAGAAGATGTCCGTGTAGCCGCCTTCAAAGCGCTGAACCTCGGACAGAGCCGGCACCGATTGACCCTGCCGCAGGTATTCGCGCAGGAAGAGGCTGTTGATCTTGGTCGCGTTCCCGCGAATGACCACATCCTGATAGTTGTAGGGAAAAATCGTCGTTTGGGTGAACCACGCCGGACTCAAGGCCGCAGACAGTCCGCGCGTCTCGCGCACATCCTGCAGAGCGTATTTCTCAAATGTCTTCCGCTTTTTGGCATGAGCCTCGGTGATTTCCCGAGCACCGAGCTCCACGCGGCAGTCCTCGGCCACGCCGAAATGCCGCGCCGCGGCTTTGAGACCAAAACTTTCCAATTCACGCGCTCCGACATCGTGGAATTGGACCAGAAACAACGTGTCCACGATATGCCGTCCGTGGATCTCGAACTTCCGGTATTGTATCAGCCGCTCGGCGATCTGCAGCCGCGAGGGATGCGAGCGAAGCGCACTGCCGTCACGCCCAAGCTCTAGTTTCATCTTCAGCTTCCGTGCCCGCGTTTCGAGATACGGCAGGTCGAATTTGAAGATGTTGTGTCCCTCGATCACATCCGGATCGCGTTCCCGCACCAGCGCGACAAATTTTTCCAACACCGCCTTTTCCTGCGCCTCGTCCTCCGGATCCTCGACGACCAGGATTTCCTCCCATCCCGAGCTGTCGCTGAGCGCAATAGCCAAAAGCGGATCTTTGCCCGCGTCGGACGTGGCGCCGTCCGCTGGGGTGAAAGTTTCAATATCGACCTGCATCCGCCGCAGATCCTCGAAGGCCATGCCCTTGAAAAGCGTGCGACCGCTGGCCAGCAAGTATTGGTGTGCCAGATCATTGAGCGCGAAGAGCTCCCTTTTGAATTGCGTCTTGGCTTTGGAAAACTCCCCCGCACCGTCGAAGGTCACGGTGAACCGATAAGCGTTCTTCCCGTCCAGCTCGCGCGATTCCCCCGGCAGCGGTTCCGTGGCCCACGCGAACGGCTTGTGCTCCACCTCCTCGACCAGCGTCTTGGTTCCCTCGCGCCGGTATATTTGCACTCGGTCTGGCGCAACAAACTCGACAGCGACTATCCCCTCGGTCGGGTCCGCCCCAAAGAGCACGGGGTCGTTCTCGATAACTGAAAAAGAAGAGTCTTTAGCCACGGATTAAGGAGGATATCGGAGGATAATTTTTGCCGGCTGACACCGGCAAACATCACATTCCCCAGACACTTCGACGAGTCCTGTGTAGCGCGTGACCCGCCGAAATCATAACCGTTTATCCTCCTCTATCTGTGGCTAATGACGCACTCCACTGCTCGGCAATCGTCAAATACGGTAAGGGATGCGGATATCGGGCCAATCTTCTTTCAGTTCCTTGGTGTTGCGGGAGACCAGAATGCAACCTTGGGTCCGAGCCGTCGCGTACACGATCGCATCGGGAATCTTCAGGCGGAGTTCTTTGCGAATCGAAATCGCCTCTTGCGCGATCTCCGCAGACAACTCGACTACCTCGAACGTGGCCAGGAAACCCCGGATGACACTCTCCTCGGCCGTGTTTTTGGCACCAACCATTACCTCGATAAACGTGATGATGCTGACCTGCCGGACGCGGTATCGGTCCAACTCCTCCTGCGCCGCTCGGACGCCCTTCAGGTAGTCGACCAAAATGTTCGTGTCGAAAACGGCTTTCACCGGTTTTCCCACTCCGTGCGGAGGCCATTCTGGTAGCGCAAGCCGTCGGTCTTCCGATCCTTCCAGAGTCCGAAAGCGGCCTCCGCGGACGGACCGGACCTCTTTCGGAGGAACTCAGCGATGGCCTCGCGGATCAAAGCAGCCCGCGAGCGCTGCTCGGTGCCGCTCACCCGGTCTAGCGACTCGATCAATTGGTCAGGAACGTCGATAACGGTCCGCATGGTTGATAGCATACATCGACATCAGATATCTGCAAGTTATCTCAAGGGGTGAACGGCTGCGATGAGCGCATGCTTAGCCGATGTCTACGGCTCCGCGCCCCGGCAACTTGTGGGTGAGGAGGCAGCAAGGTTGCGCGTAGGGCCTCCAAAGCAAATGCATTGCCGCTAAGCTCAGGGGCGCGCCGCTTTAGGCACGTCCCCCGCAACGCCCGGTCGGGCGTTTTCCTGCAACCAAGCGAGAACGTCGGCCGCGTTCTGATCAGGCGGAAAGACTGGATAGAAAACCTTCTGGATCCGTCCATCTTGAACAATGAGCGCCAGTCGCTTGTACAACTCCATGTCCCCGGCCTTGAAGGTGGGCAGACGCAGTTGCTGCTTCAAACGGTGCTCGCTATCGCTGAGCAGCTCGAAGGGCAGGTGCAGGCGGTCCCGCGCTTCCTTCTGGTAGTCGGTGGTTTGTACGCTCAATCCGAAGACTGCGACACGCAGTGCTCTGAGTTCCGAATAGTGGTCACGAAAGGCACAGGACTGCGGTGTGCAGCCGCGGGCGCCCGGGATGGCGTCCCAGCCGTCGGGCAATGGCACTCCCGGACGTCCGGTCATCGGATACACATAGATAACAACGCGCCCCGGAATGGCGCCGAGGTCAACGCTCGCGCCTGTGGTCGACGGTAGCACGAGATTCGGCAGGTTCATTCCTCCCAAGTGAGACGCAGCGCCATCATCAACCGGGCATGGCAGATCTTTGGGGAGCTCGGAGAAATCTGTATTCACGTCCCTGCGGCGGCAACCGACCGACAGACTCGGTCGAGCTTCTTCTCCCGGAATACGGTTGTTGAGCGCAACCCTTTCTTGCGACCGACCTCCATGAAGCCATTCCTCTCGTAGAGGCGTTGCGCGGATGCCTCATTCGGGTCGGTGGAGGTGTAGAGCCTCATCAGACTGATACCAGTCTCGCGCGCCCGGGCCACCGAATGTTCAATTAGCGCTTGGCCTATGCCGAACCCCCTCGCGTTGGGATCTACACAAAACCAAGAGAGCCAGACGGCTTCGTCGAAGTCTTTCTTGTAGCGATACAAACCGGTCGTGCCGAGAACGAGAGCATTTGCATCGACGTAGACATCAAAGGCCACCAAGTCTTTGACTCCAGCAAGGAACATGAGCAGTCGGCTGGTGAAACTCTGCGGACGCCTGATGGCGATGAAACTGAATCTCTCGATCGGTGACATGCTCGGAAACACAGACCGAACAAGAGACTCCGCCTGTCCCATTAACCTGCCCGAACAAGGAACGATTGGCACAATGAGGCCTCCCCTCTAACCCGTCCCACCGAAGACAAACTCCGCCGCCTGCTGGACGTCTTTGTCCCCGCGGCCGGAGAGGTTCACGAGAATGATCTGATCCTTGGACATTTTCGGGGCGACCTTGATCGCGTGGGCCACGCCGTGGGCACTTTCCAAGGCGGGAATGATGCCTTCGACTTTCGAAAGCGTCTTGAAGGCTTCGAGCGCTTCGTCGTCGGTGGCGAAGTCGTATTCCACGCGACCCGCATCGCGGAGAAAGCTGTGTTCGGGCCCGACCGCTGCGTAGTCGAGACCGGCAGAAACGGAATGGGTCAACTCGATCTGTCCGTCGTCATTGGCCAGCAGGAAAGTTTTGCATCCCTGCAACACGCCGAGCTTGCCGCCTTGGAAGCGCGCGGCATGGCGTCCGGGCTTGATCCCCTCGCCGCCGGCTTCGACGCCCACCATGCGGACGTTTTTGTCTTCGAGAAACGGGTAGAAAAGTCCGATCGCATTGCTGCCGCCGCCCACGCAGGCCACGAGCAAGTCCGGCAAACGCTCCTCGCGTTCGAGGATCTGGCGCCGCGACTCCTCGCCGATGACGCGGTGGAAATTGCGCACCATCATGGGATAAGGATGCGCGCCGTAAGCCGTGCCGAGGATGTAGTGGGTCGAACGTACATTGGTCACCCAATCGCGCATCGCTTCGTTGACCGCTTCCTTCAGCGTGGCTTGTCCGGCCGTAACCGGCACAACTTTCGCCCCGAGGAATTTCATGCGGGTGACATTGAGCGCCTGGCGCTTCATGTCCACCTCGCCCATGTAGACCACGCATTCCATGCCGAAACGCGCGGCGGCTGTCGCGGTGGCTACGCCGTGCTGACCCGCGCCGGTCTCGGCAATGACGCGCTTCTTCCCCATGCGGCGGGCGAGAATGATCTGACCCATCGCGTTGTTGATCTTGTGCGCGCCGGTATGAACCAAGTCCTCGCGCTTGAGATAAATTTTCGCTCCACCGAGCTGCGCGGTGAGGCGTTCGGCCAGATAAAGCGGCGTCGGACGTCCGACAAACTCGGCCAGAAGCTGATTCAATTCCCGCCGGAATTCCGGATCCTTCCGCGCCGCCTCGTAAGCGTGCGTCAATTCCTCGAGAGCCGTCATCAGTGTCTCGGGCACAAACACGCCACCATACGGACCAAAATGGCCGGTGGCGTCGGGTTGGCTGGTGATAGTGGCGCTCATGTTCAGAGTTTAACCACAGAGAGCGCAGAGAACACAGAGATGATAAGCCCGAACAGTCTTTCTCTGTGCCCTCTGCGTTCTATGCGGTTCATTTTTTATCATGCGGAATATGAGGTTGTCCCAGCACTTTGGCAATCGCCCGGCGGTGCGGGGACGGGATGGCTATGCAATCCAGCTCCTTAAATGAAAACGCCTTGCGTGGTTCCGCGGACGCCATCAGGGCCCGCTTGGCCGTGCGGTGAACCCGCAAGGTCACCCGTTCTCGCACAATGCTATAGGTCAGTTCCGCCGCCGGCCCGCCCGGCGGTTCGCCATCCAACGGCGGCAACCGCCACAATCCGCCCCATCGCCGGGCGGTGGACTGCTGGAGAAGAACGGATTGGCCATCCGACACCCAAGCCGCCTGCTCGGATCGCTCTTTGACCGGTGCCTTCGGGGCTTTGACCGGCAGATTCTCCGGATGCTCCGCCGCGCAGAATGCCTTCACCGGACAGAGCAAACAATCCGGCCGCCCCGCGCGGCAAACCAGCGCGCCGAGTTCCATCAGGGCGGAGGCAAATTCATGTCCGCCTTTCGCGGGCAGCAATTCCTCCAGCTTGCCGCGCACTTTGGCCAAACCCTTCGCAGTATCAACTGGCGTGCGGATATCGAACAGCCTCGCCACCACGCGGATCACATTGGCATCGAGCACTGGCACCGGTTCGTCGAAGGCAAAAGCCCGCACCGCTTGTGCCGTGTAATCTCCTACCCCGGGCAGAGCGCGCAGGGCGTCGTAGTCCCGCGGAAACACCCCGCCCATTTCCCTCCCAACTTTCCTCGCGGCCGCGTGCAAACTTCGCGCGCGGCGGTAGTAGCCGAGCCCCTGCCACAGGGCCAACACCTCGGACTCATCGGCGGCGGCAAGTTCATGCACGGACGGAAACCGCTTCATCCACTTCTCGAAATAGGGAACGACCGCTGCGACTGTCGTCTGCTGCAGCATCATTTCGCTGACCAAAATCGCGTAAGGATCCCGCGTCTGCCGCCATGGCAGGTCGCGCCCGTGCCGCCGGAACCAGGCGCACAAGCGTTGGCGAAACTCTTTGCCGTTCACGGGGCCATCAGACCAAATCGGACAGGATTTTAGAACCACAGAGAACGCAGAGGACACGGAGGATAGGGACAGGACTTTTCCTTTCTGCGTCCTCCGGCCTCTCTGCGGTTGTCTTTTTCCCGCCATCAGAAAAGATGCGCGCAGCATGCCGCCCCTCCGCTCCCACACCGTGGCCCTGACCGCCGATCAGGCGGACAAGCTGCGCGGCATCCTGACGGACCAAGGATTCAAGTTTGAGCAGCGGCCCTACACGCTTTACTTCGCGCAAAAGCCCGGACTGACCATCGCGGTCTACGAGAAGGGCCCGAAGGCCGTGGTCCAAGGCAAGGACACGGAAAGTTTCATCCAGTTCACTCTCGAGCCCGAAGTCCTCGGCGAAGCGCGGCTCGGCTACGAGGAATTGCACCACCCCGAACGCTTCGCCCCGCATTTCGGTATCGACGAAAGCGGCAAGGGCGACTTTTTCGGTCCGCTCGTCATTGCCGGCGCCTACACGAACGAACCCATCGCCCGCCACTTGCTCGAAGCCGGCATCCGCGACAGCAAATCGATCGGATCCGACGCCCAGATCCGCAAATTTGCCGATGTTATTCGCGCCACGCCGGGACTGGTCAGCGAGGTGATTGTTGTCTCGCCGGAGAAATACAATCCGCTCTACGAAAAGATCGGAAATCTCAACCGCCTCCTCGCCTGGGGCCACGCGCGAGTCATTGAAAATCTGTGCGAGCGAAAGCCCGATTGTCCATCCGCCTTGAGCGATCAATTCGCCAACCCGATCGTGCTGCAACGCGCACTGATGGAAAAGGGCCGCAAAATCGAACTGCGCCAACAGACCAAAGCGGAAAGCGATTACGCCGTGGCTGCCGCTTCGATTCTCGCCCGGGAAAAATTCATCGACTGGCTGGCCGACGCCGGGAAAAAATGGGGCGCCAGATTCCCCAAAGGCGCCTCGGGCGCCGTCCTTGAAGCAGCCCGCGCCCTCGTCCACCAACACGGCCCCGATGCCCTTCGCGCCACCGCCAAACTCCACTTCAAAACCGCCCAACAAGCACTGGCCTAATTCTTTTTCTTGCTGAAGACTGACCACTGCCAACTGACGACTCTTCTATGAAAATCCTCCTCCCCCTCCTCCTCACCATCACCACCTCCCTTGCCATGGAAACGAATAACGCCTCCGTCGCCCTCCCCGGTAGTGCGTGGCAAGTCACAACCTTCGCCGGACAGACCCCGCTCGCCGATCATCCCATAACCTTCGAATTCGACAACGAGGGCAACATCGCAGGCGACGGATCCTGCAACCGCTTCGGCGGATCCTGCAAAATCGAAGGCGATAAAATCAAGGTCGGCCCGCTGCGCAGCACCCGTCGAGCTTGCGAGCCGGACATCATGCAGCAAGAGCAAAAATTCCTCGCGCTGCTCGCCGCGGCCACCGCGTGGTCGATGGACGGCGATGATCTCGTTCTCACCGCTCCGGATGGGGAGATCAGGGCCAGCCGCACGGCTGCGCAGAGCCCGCAATAACAGTCCCGAAAAACGCCCCGAAAAGGCGGTGTTTTCGCTGGTCTCGCCAGCGCGGAACGGACAGAATTTAAGGACCTTGCGGGCACCCCCGTGGAGCCCCGCCAAACACCCCATTTCCCGTGTATACACAAAACGAAAAAGTCGAACCGATCGATGTCGCGGAGGAGATGTCACGCTCCTTCCTCGACTACTCCATGTCCGTCATCATTTCCCGCGCTTTGCCCGATGCGCGCGACGGCCTCAAGCCCGCCCAGCGCCGCATCCTCTACGCGATGCACGATCTGCGGCTTTTCCCCGGACGCCAACAAATCAAGTGCGCGAAAATTTGCGGTGAC
>JBIKXZ010000076.1:0-10381 GCA_044355525.1 Chthoniobacterales bacterium | reverse complement strand
AGAATCCGTTGCAGGCCGTCGGCATCGCCTTGGCCGCGGGATTCATCCTCGGCGTGATCATGCGTCGCTGACCGCGCGGCGCATGAACGCATCACCCGGCGCGGACCGCCCCGAGGAGGTTCCGGAAACGCCCGGCTTGCAAGCCGCGGCCGGGGCTTTCAATTCCGCTTTGGTGCGGTTCCTGCAGGCCTTGACCGGTCTGCTCGGCTTGGAATTGCGCGAGACCGGTGCGCAGGCCCTTGTGCTCGGTTTGCTCGGAGTGGCCATCATCGTGGCGGCGGTCTTCGCCTACCTCTTCCTGTTGCTCGGCGCGACGATGCTGCTTGTCGGCTGGCTGGGGGGCGGTTGGCTCGTCGCGTTGTTCGGACTCTGCCTTTTCCATCTCGTTCTTGCCGTGATCCTCGTGCTCGTGCTGCGCGGTCGTGCGGTCAAGCCCCTCTTCCCCGGCACGCGCGAAGCGCTGCGCCGCGAAATGCAAAGGCTTTCCTCATGAACCGGGAAGAATACCTGCGGGAATTGGAAACGGCGGGCAATGAATTGCAGTCCAAGGTCCGCGAACTGGCCGTGGCCGCCAATCCGCTCAACCAGCTGCGCAGTGAGGTGGCCCGCGATTGGAAATGGTGGCTGCCGGGCGCGTCGGTGGCGGGCTTCGCCGTGGCGCGTTTTCTGCGCATGCCGGCGGCCGGGCGGGCTGCCAAGCGCGGCGGGACGGGCGAGGCCGCTGCTAGCGGTGCGGCCTTTTGGGTGCCCGTGGTGCTCAAACTTCTGCCGGCCACCCTGACCCAACTGGTGCCCCTGTTTTTGAGTTTGCGGTCCGGCCGCAAGAATTAGAACGTTCCGGACGCCGTGTCCGAGTCCCCCGCCACATCGACCGTCGAGGTCGTCGAGGAAAACCCGTCCGCCGTGCACGCCCTCGCGCACGTGGACCAATACCTCGCCATCGGCAAGGAGTCCGGCGCGTCGGACATCCACCTCAGCGTCAACTTGCAACCGACCTGGCGGCGCTTCGGCACGCTCGAACCGATCTGGTTGCAGGCCGACAAGCTGATGGCGGCCGATACCGAGCGGTTGGCCATGGGCTTTCTCAACGAAGCGCAGAAAAAGCTGCTCGAGGAGCGCGGCGATGTCGATTTCGCCTACTCCAATGCCGACGGACGTTACCGCACCAGCGTGGTGCGCCACCGCCTCGGCTACGATTTGGTCTTTCGCATCATCCAGACGCACGTGCGGACGATGGACGAGCTTGGGCTGCCGCCGCAGCTGAAGATGCTGACCCAATACCAGAACGGCCTCGTGCTCGTCACCGGCTCGGTCGGCAGCGGCAAGAGCACCACGCTGGCCTCGCTGGTCGAGGAAGTGAACCGCACGCGCCATGAGCACATCATCACGCTGGAGGACCCCATCGAATATCTTTTCACCCCGCAGGGCTGCCAGGTGAACCAGCGCGAGGTGCACACCCATACCGAATCGTTCGGCGCCGCACTGCGCGGCGCGTTGCGCGAGGATCCCGATGTCATCATGGTCGGCGAAATGCGCGACTTGGAAACGATCTCGCTGGCCATCACGGCGTCCGAGACCGGGCACCTCGTGCTCGGCACGCTGCATACCGGCAATGCGGCGCGCACCTTGGACCGCGTGCTCGATGTTTTCCCCGTGGATCAGCGCGAGCAGATCCGCATCATGGTCAGCGAATCACTGCGCGGCATCATTTCCCAGCAACTCGTCCCGCGGGCCGATGGCTCCGGGCGCGCCCTGGCCATCGAGATCCTCATGAACACGCCCGCCGTGGCCAACGTCATCCGCGAGGCCAAGACTTTCATGCTCCCGGGCATCATCCAGACCGGGAAAAAACTCGGCATGCAGTTGATGGACGACTCGCTGGCGGGCCTTTACCGCGCGGGGGCCATTTCGGCCGACGAAGCCGTCTCGCGCGCCGAGGACAAGCCGGCGATGAAACAGCTTTGCGGAACGATCTGACGTCATGGCCTACATCGACCAATTTTTCGAGGTGCTGATCAACGCGGGTGCATCCGACCTGCACCTTGCCGAGGGACAGCCGCCGAAAATCCGGCGGCACGGGGATGTCATCCCGATCCGCGAGGAACTGCTGACTGCGGACGAAATGAGCTACATGCTCAGCGAGATCTGCACACCGAAGAACTGGGAGCGTTTCCAGCAGAAGGGCGATCTGGATTTCGCCTACGAGATGAACGCGGACAACCGCTTCCGCTGCAATTATTTCAAGCAGGTTCACGGGCTCGGCGCCGTGTTCCGTTTGATTCCCACGCGTATCGCCACGCTCGACGAACTCGGGTTGCCGCCGGTCATCAAGGAATTCGGCCACCTGCGCGGCGGCCTCGTGCTGGTGACGGGCCCGACCGGTTCGGGCAAGAGCACGACGCTGGCGGCGCTGATGGACTACATCAACGCCAACTTCGCGCGCCACATTGTGACCATCGAGGAGCCGATCGAATTCGTCCACTCGAACAAGAAGAGCATCATCACCCAGCGCGAGGTGCCGGATCACTCGGTGAATTTTCCCGCAGGACTGAAAGCCGCCTTGCGCGAGGATTCCGACATCGTGCTCGTTGGCGAGATGCGCGATCTCGAGACGATTTCACTGGCGCTGACCGCCGCCGAAACCGGTTTGCTCGTCTTCGGCACCTTGCATACGAATAACGCGCGCAAGACGGTCGACCGCATGATCGACGTTTTTCCGTCCGACCAGCAATCGCAGGTTCGCACCATGCTGGCCGCCTCGCTCCGTGGCGTAGTCGCGCAATTGCTGCTCAAGCGCCACGACGGCGGGGGCCGCATCGCGGTGAACGAAATCCTCGTGGTCAACAGCGCGGTGGCTGCCATCATCCGCGAGGGCGCCACGCAAAAGTTGCAGGATGCCATCGTGGGTGGCAAAGCGCAGGGCATGCAATTCATGGACGACGCCATCTGGGCGCAATTGCAGCAGGGACACGTCTCGCCGCACGAGGCTTTCATGAAGGCCATCGACAAGAGCCGCTTCAAGGCTTTCCTGCCGGACGACGAAGCGGCGCTGGCCAACTCGGCAGGTGGCGGCAACTGACAACGGCCCTTGCCGCCGTTGGCGTGCCCCGATATTTGTTGTTTTCACCCCCGACGCCGCGCCATGCCGAAATCCACCGTCTCCGCCGAGGAACTCGCCGCTTTCCTCGAAGCCCGCCACGCGGATCCCTTCCACACGCTCGGCATGCGGCGCGCGGGCGATTTCCTCGCGGTGCGCGTTTTCCGTCCGGATGCCGCTTCGGTGAAGGTTGTCGATGCGGAGAACCGCACGCGGATGTTCGAGGCGGCGAAGATTCATGATGCGGGATTTTTCGAGGCGGTGTTGCCCAAGGGTCTGACGGAATTTCCCTACACGTTGCGCATGAAGGGTCATGACGGCACCGAGTGGGAAACGCGCGATCCCTACTCCTTCGGACGCATCCTCGGCGACACGGATGTCCACCTCCATGCCGAGGGCAACCATTGGGATCTTTACAGCAAATTCGGCGCACACCTGAGGACAATCGACGGCGTGCCCGGCACTGTTTTCTGTGTCTGGGCGCCCAACGCGCAACGCGTCAGCGTGGTCGGAGACTTCAACAACTGGGACGGCCGCGTCCACATCATGCGCAAACTCCTCGGCAGCGGCGTGTGGGAAATTTTTATCCCCGGTATCGGCGAGGGCACCCATTACAAATTCGAGATCAAGGGCTGCCACGGCGACGTTTTCCTCAAGAGCGATCCCTTCGCCTTCTACGGGCAGCACGGATTGCAGACCGCCTCGATCGTTTACGATCTGGACCGCTTCAAATGGTCCGACGCGGGCTGGATGGAATACCGCGAAAAGCAGCAGTGGCATAAAAAACCGCTGAGCATCTACGAGGTGCACCTCGGTTCATGGCAGTGCATGGCGGAGGACAACAACCGTCCACTCAGCTACCTCGAGTTATCCCACCGGCTCATTCCCTATTGTCTCGAGATGGGCTTTACCCACCTCGAATTGATGCCGGTGGCCGAGCATCCGTTCGACGGATCCTGGGGCTACCAAGTGGCCGGCTATTACGCCCCGACCAGCCGTTTCGGCAACCCGGACGAATTCCGTCATTTCGTCGACAACTGCCACAAGGCGGGCATCGGCGTCATCCTCGACTGGGTGCCCGCGCACTTCCCGAAGGACGCGCACGGTCTGGCCAAATTCGATGGCACGCACCTTTACGAGCACGCCGACCCGCGCCAGGGGGAACACCGCGACTGGGGGACGTATATTTTCAACTACGGACGCAACGAAGTGCGCAATTTCCTCATTGCCAACGCGCTGTTCTGGTTCGATCGCTACCACATCGACGGACTGCGGGTCGACGCCGTGGCCTCGATGCTCTACCTCGACTACTCGCGCGAAGGCGGACAGTGGGTGCCGAATTGCTTCGGCGGACGCGAAAATCTCGACGCGATCTATTTTCTCAAACGCTTCAACGAGGTGAGCTACGAGCGTTTCCCCGGCATCATCACCATCGCCGAGGAATCCACCGCGTGGCCCGGCGTCTCACGTCCGACTTACCTCGGCGGCCTCGGCTTCGGATTCAAGTGGAACATGGGTTGGATGCACGACTTCCTCAACTACATGAGCCTTGACCCGATCTACCGGCGCTATCACCAGGGGAGCATCACCTTCTCCCTGCTCTATGCCTTCCACGAGCACTTCGTCCTCGTGCTCAGCCACGACGAAGTGGTGCATGGCAAAGGAGCGCTCCTCGGCAAGATGCCCGGCGATATGTGGCAGAAGTTCGCCAACCTCCGCATGCTCTACGGGTTGATGTGGGCGCATCCGGGCAAGAAGCTGCTTTTCCAGGGCGGCGAATTCGGCCAGTGGGAAGAGTGGCGCTACAACCAGAGCCTCGACTGGCACCTCACGCAGTTCCCGCTCCACGCCGGACTGTCCCGCCTTGTCCAGCACCTCAACCACATCTACAAGGAGTATCCGGCCTTCTACGAACTCGACGATACCCCGGAGGGCTTCGAATGGCTTGATTTCCACGACTCGGACAGCAGCGTGGTCGCCTTCCTGCGCAAGTCCTCCGAAGGTCAAACCTTGGTCTTCGCCATGAACGCCACCCCCGTGGTCCGCGGCGGCTACCGCATCGGCGTGCCCAAACCCGGATTTTACCGGGAAATCCTCAACACCGACGCCGAAGTTTACGGGGGCGGCAACGTGGGTAACCTCGGCGGTATTCCTTCGGAACCCGTCCCGTGGCAAGGGAGAGAATATTCAATCCAGATTGAGCTGCCCCCGCTGGCCGTGGCGGGCTTTGTGCACGAGGCCGCTTCCTGAGAGATCTTCCGGCAAAACGCCGTTGCTTTCCACCCTATTGATGGTATTGAAAATCATGCACATGAACATCCCCAAATACTCGTCCCGCGCCGCTTTCACTCTCATCGAACTTTTGGTCGTCATTTCGATCATCGCCATTCTGGCTTCGCTGGCGATCCCGGCGGTGACCGGCGCGCTGACTCGAGGCCAGCTCACCAGCAGCCTCAACAACGCCCGGCAGTTGCAGATCGCCACGCAGACCATGGCGATGGATGCTTTCACCTCGGGAGAAGGCCCTGGTTGGCCTGGCGACAACGACGACGCTTGGGGTGCCTACTGCCAGAATTTGGTCGATGGTAAATATCTCACCGAGGCCGACCTCCGTAAAATTGTCACGGCCCCGGGTGTGCAGGTTCCGGCCGGAACCTTCCCGCCCTCGAAGAGCGGCCTGCAGGTTTACTCGGTGAAGGAGAATGATCCCGGCGATTCCATTTTTGTCAGCACCTTCAACTGGACGGGCTTCCAAGATTTGAGCCCCGATGCCGTGCCGTTCGGAGACAAAGGTTTTGTCATTTTCCGCAAGGGCGGGGATGGCAATGTTTACCAGTCGCGGCAGTCCACGAGCCAATCTATTGGAAACGAGCAGTTGGCCGCAGGTATTGCGCCTCAGCCCTGATCTTTCCCGGCGGTTTGATGTCCGCGATAGCTTGCATGACCTCGCGACCGATTCGCGCGTAATCGCCCCGGTCTTGCGCGTTCCCGCAATTCAAGGGCGGACCGAGTGAAACCGTGACTGGCACGGGACGGATACCCCGCCCTGTGCCGCTGCGGGGAAAGGCTTCGAAGCTGCCTGTGATCCTCGCCGGCAAAATCGGCGCCCCAGTCTTGGCTGCGATCATGCCGATGCCCGGTTGTCCCGCTTGCAGCTGGCCGTCCGGACTGCGCGTACCCTCCGGGAAAATCAGGACGGCTCCGCCTTCACGCACCACGCGGATCGCGCCCATGAGGGCGCTTCGGTCCGCATTTTTCTGGTCGACGGGAATGACATTGAGTTCGGGAAAGATCGGTCCGAGCACGGGCCAATCCAGGAGGCTCTTGCGCGCCAAGTAGTGTATCCCGCGGCGGAAGGCGACACCGACCAGCGGCGGATCCAGATAGCTGCAATGGTTGGCTGCGATGATGCAGGGACCTTCCTCGACGAGGTTCTCCGCGCCGAAGACGCGGTAGCTGAAGAAGGTCTTGGCGATAGCTTTGCTCAAGGAGTAGCCGAGCAGATACCAGAATGTCATCCGTTGTTGCATGCGGCGATGGCGGACGACAGGCCTTGTTCCTTGAGCTTGGCAAGCATGGCGCCGACGACGCCGTCCACATCGAGCACGGAGCTGTCTATGACTGTGGCTCCGGGGGCGACGGTGAGGGGATCGGCGCTGCGCGTCGAGTCGATGAGGTCGCGCCGGGCGATTTCCTCGCTCTGGCCTTGGTTGCGCCGGCGACGCTGACGGACATGGGCCGGGGCGTCGATGTAGAATTTGTAGGGTGTTTCCGGGAACACGGCCGATCCGATGTCGCGGCCTTCCACCACGGTCTGGCGTCCGCGCGCATGGGAGCGGATGGCGGCGGAGAGGATGTAACGCACAGCCGGCACGGCCGAGACGGGGGAGACGCTGGCATTGACCGCTTCGTCGCGCAGATGGATCCGCGGATCTTCCCCGTCCAGCAAGGGGAAGTAGTTTATGCCATCGCAACCAACCTCGATGCTTGCGTTGCCGGCGGCGCTGGCCACGTCGCCGACATTGCGGCAATCGACGCCGTGTTGCAGGCATGCCCAGGTCATGGCGCGGTAAAGGTCGCCAGAGTTGAGGAAGCGGTAGCCGAGCTTGGCCGCAAGCGCGCGGGCCACCGTGCTCTTGCCCGAAGCGGCCGGTCCGTCGATGGCGATGACAACTGTCTCGGCGTGCGCGGCTGGGTCAGGACTTTCCATCGAGGATTTGCTGCAATTGCCGGTCGAATCCGGGATAAGATGTCTCAACACAGGCCGCGTCTTCAATGACTGTTTCGCCCTCGGCGAAAAGTCCGGCGATGGCGAAGGCCATCGCGATGCGGTGATCGCCATGGCTGGTCAATCTGGCGCCGCGCAACGGTCGCCCGCCGCGGATTTCCAAACCGTCCGGGTGCTCCGTCACATCCGCGCCCATCGCGGAAAGATGGTGGGCGACAACGGCGAGCCGGTCGGATTCCTTGACCCGTAATTCGGCGGCGTCCTTGATCACGGTGGTGCCGCGGGCCAGGGCGCCGGCCACGGCGAGGACGGGTAATTCGTCGATCACGTTGGGGATTTCCGCCCCGCCGATGACCGTGCCACGGAGGTGGTTTCCCAGGATTTCAACCTTCCCGCAGGGCTCCCCAGGTCCTTTGGTTTGTTGCTCCTCACGCAAGTGCGCGCCCATGCGCAGGAGGACGCCGAGGACTCCGGTGCGGGTGGGATTCAAGCCGAGGTCGGTGACGCAGAGGGACGATCCCGGTTGCGCGGCGGCGGCAACGAGCCAGAACGCAGCACTTGAGATGTCGCCCGGCACGTCGAAATCGCGCGCTTGCGGCAGCCGTCCGCCCTGCACGGAGATTTTTGTTCCTTCGCGTTTCACCGGGACGCCGAAATATTCCAGCATCCGCTCCGTATGGTCGCGTGTCGGCACGGGTTGCACCACCGTGGTGATGCCTTCGGCGAAGAGTCCGGCAAGCAAGACCGCGCTTTTGACCTGCGCGCTGGGCACCGGCAACTCGTAGGTGATGGCATCAAGCCGCGCCTTGCCTTCGATCACCAGAGGCGGACAGCCGGAAGTCCCCTCGGTGGCCAGCCGGGCTCCCATTTTTTCCAGGGGATCGATGATACGCCGCATGGGGCGGCGCGAGAGGGAGGCATCGCCGGTCAGGCGCGAACGGAAAGGTTGGGCGGCAAGCAGGCCCGAGATGAGACGCATGGTTGTGCCAGAGTTGCCGCAATCCAGATCGCCGGAGGGTGCGCGGAACTTGCCCCCGGCCCCTTGGACGATGTGCTCGGTGGGAGAGGGGCTTTCGATCGCGATGCCGAGCTGACCCAAGACGCGCAGCGTGCCGAGGCAGTCCTCGCCGGGGAGGTAATTGCGCAGGGTGCATCGGCCATTGGAGAGGGCCGCCAGCATGGCTGCGCGGTGGGACATGCTTTTGTCCCCCGGCACGCGGAAGCGCGTGGCGATCGTCGGGGCGCGATGGACAACGATTTCGCTCTTCATTGGTCGGGCATGATGGTCCGGCGCGCCTCGCGGGCTTGCGCGAGCAGGGCGGTGACACGCGGAAGGTCGTTGGCTTTGACGGCAGCTTTGAACAAATCCAGAACCTCGGACAATTTTTCCAGACCGCGTTCCGTTTCCTCGCGGTTCCGGCAAAGGATGGCCGCCCACAATTCCGGCGAACCTGCGGCCACGCGCGTCGTGTCACGGAAACCGCCGGCGCACATCGCGGCGGTTTCGTCCGGTTCGTCCGCGAGCAGGCCGACAAGCGCCGCGGAGGCCACGTGGGGCACATGGCTGACCAACGCAGCCGCTCGGTCATGCGCGGCGGGAGTCAGAGACAGGATACGGCATCCGACGGACTGCCAAAAATTCTCCGTGCGCCGCGTTGCTTCCGGTCGCGAGCGTCCGGTCGGCGTGACGACACAGAGCGCATTTTCGTATAGATCGGCGCGGGCCGCGGTGATTCCGGAGGCTTCGGATCCGCACATGGGATGGCTGCCCACGAAATTGCCGTGCGCCGAAAAAATCTCCTCCAACTCCGCCACGACCGCGCCTTTGACGCTGCCCACGTCGGTCACGATGCAACGGGAGGCGATGCCGGGGGCCGCAGCGCGCGCGGTTTCGGCCAGTTTGTCGACCGGAACGCACAGGACGGCAAAGTCCGCACCGCGCGCGATCTCTGCGGCATCGGTCGAACACGCGTCGGCCAGTCCTTGGCGCTGCAGCTCGGCGAGTGCCTCGGGGCGGCGTCCCCAGACGCGCAACCGCGTTAGCGGGGAGCGTTGCCGCAGGGCCATGAGCAAAGACCCGCCCATCAAGCCGGGACCGAAAATGGCAATAGTGTCCGTCTGGCCGCTCATGAAGCGGCTAACATGACAAGCCGCGGGCGGAACCTCACGCCGGAAAATGCGCGGTTAGGGAACGAGGAAAATGCGCCCCGTGTATGGGTCCTTGACTTCGGTGCCGGGCGGAAAGCCGCGGACATCGACGAAGCCGGCATTCGGAGCGTGCGGGCTGGTGACAAAGCCGGGTTTGCCGGGAACCGGGATGCCGTAGGAAATTTCCGACGTAGGCAAGCTGACTGGCGGCGGCGTGGGCGCCGGGGTGGGAGTGGGCGCGGGCGTGGTGACCAAACGCGTGTCGGTGACGCCGGCGGTGGTGTCGGTGCCACTGAGAGGCGGCAAGGTGCTTGCGGTGGTTTGGGTCTGCGCCGGGGCTTGCGGCAAGGTCTGCGTGCCGCCAAATCCGTAACGGTTGCGCGGCGTGGGCGCAGGTTTTTCCTCGGGAGTGCAGGCGGCGAGGAGGGCCGCAGTCGAAAGCAGGGCGGTCAGGGCCGGAAGGCGCAATTTCATCGATCCATAGGGAACAGACTTTCCCCCGGATCGCAAGGCCAATCTCAAACCGGGCCGGTCTCCGCCGCCGCCATGGCCTCCCTTAGATGTCCGGAGATGAGTCCGTCGAAGAGCGCCCGGCCGATAATGGCCCCGGCCAAACCCTCGATGCGCGCCAAGCGGACCAGATCGGCCGCCGAGGACACGCCACCGCTCGCAATGACGCCGGCGGGAACTGTCCGCACCATTTCCGCGGTGGCCGCCACATTCGGCCCTTGCAGCATGCCATCGGTGGCGATGTCGGTGTAAATGATCGCCGCCGCCCCGGCTGCGGCCGCTTGGCGCCCCAAGTCCAAGGCACCGACCCCCGTGGTCTCCGTCCATCCTTTGACCGCGACCATGCCGTGGCGGGCATCGATCCCGACGGCGATGCGTTCTCCGCCGAAGCGGGCCAC
>JBIKXZ010000075.1:0-10490 GCA_044355525.1 Chthoniobacterales bacterium | reverse complement strand
CGGTTGGCGCGCAGGGCGGTGACCACATCGTGGACGGCCTGCGTGCCCTTGCCATTTTCGATGATGGCGATGTTGGCCTTCTTGGCCTCGGCGGCGGTGAGAACTTTGGCGCTCATGGCTTACTTCTTCTTGGCGGATTTCTTTTTCGACGGGCGGACGACCACGTAGGTGCCTTTGGCGCCCGGGACCGCACCGCTGACCAGGATGACACCGTCTTCCTCGCGGACTTGGACCACTTGCAAATTCTGCACGGTGACGCGCTCGTCGCCCATGTGGCCGGGCATGCCCATGTTTTTCCACACGCGACCGGGCGTGGAGCGATTGCCGATGGCGCCGGTGCGGCGGTGCATCATGGAACCGTGGCTGGCCGGCTGGCCTTGGTAATTGTGCTTCTTCATCGCGCCCTGGAAACCTTTGCCCTTGGACTGGCCGATGACGTCGACGAACTGGCCGACTTCGAAAGTGGTGACGGGAACCTCCGAGCCCGCTTCGGCCGCGCCATTGCGGAATTCGCGGATGAAACGCTTCGGTGTGGCCGAGGTTTTGGCGAAGTGTCCGGTCTGCGCTTTGGAAACGCGCGAGGGCTTCTGGTCGTCGAAGCCGACCTGCACCGCGACATAGCCGTCGGTGTCCGCGGTTTTCACCTGCAGGACTTTGTTGCCCGCGGCGGCGATCACCGTGACCGGCGTGGACACGCCCTTGTCGTCATAGACGCGGGTCATGCCGAGTTTTTTACCGAGTAATCCGAGGCTCATGGTGCGACTAAATTTGGATGTTGATGTCCACGCCGGCCGGCAGGTTGAGGCGGCGGAGTTCGTCCACCGTTTTGGCCGTGGGATCGAGGATATCGAGGAGGCGCTTGTGCGTACGGCGCTCGAACTGGTCCATCGACTTTTTGTCGACGTGCGGCGAGCGGTTGACCGTCCAGCGCTCGACTTTGGTCGGAAGCGGCACGGGGCCGGCGACGGCGGAGCCGCTGCGTTTGGCCGTTTCGACGATCTCCAAAACGGAGCGGTCGAGCAGCATGTGGTCGAAAGCTTTGAGGCGGATACGTATGCGTGGTGCGGCCATGGTCGTTATTTTTTCTGGTTGTCGAGCACGGCGGCGAGCACCTGCGACGGCACTTGTTCAAAGTGGGACGGCTCCATCGAGTAGGAGGAGCGGCCTTTGGAAAGCGAGCGGATCGCCGTGGCATAGCCGAACATTTCGGCGAGGGGCACATCGGCACTGACCGTGCTGAGGTTGCCCTTGGTCTCGATGCCCTGGATTTTGGCACGGCGGCGATTGAGGTCGCCCATGATGTCGCCTTGGAATTCGTCCGGCGTGATGTTTTCCACCTTCATGATGGGCTCGAGCAGAATGGCCTTGGCCTTTTTCAGCGCGTCCTTGAGCGAGAAAATGGCCGCGAGTTTGAAGGCCATTTCGTTCGAGTCCACGTCGTGGTACGAGCCGTCGACGATGTCGACATGCAGATCGATGACCGGGTAGCCGCCGATGATGCCGTTGAGCACGCCTTCCTCGATGCCCTTGATGCAGGCCGGGATGTATTCCTTCGGAATGGTGCCGCCCACGATCTTGTTCTCGACGGTGAGACCCTTGCCGCGCTCGTTCGGGGCGACTTTGATGATGACGTGGCCGTATTGACCGCGACCGCCCGACTGCTTGATCAATTTTCCTTCGCCGTCGGCCGGGGAGAGGATCGTTTCCTTGTAGGCGATCTGCGGCTTGCCGGCGTTCGCCTCGACCTTGAACTCGCGCATCATGCGATCGCGGATGATTTCGAGGTGCAGCTCGCCCATGCCGGCGATGATCGTCTGGCCGGTCTCTTCGTGGGTGAAGACGCGGAAGGTCGGGTCTTCCTCGGCGAGCCGCTGGAGGGCAATGCCCATCTTTTCCTGGTCGATCTTGGTCTTCGGCTCGATGGCCATGGAAATGACCGGCTCGGGGAAGGACGGCGGCTCGAGGAGGATCGGATGGTCTTCGTCGCAAAGTGTGTCGCCGGTCGTGATGTTTTTGATGCCGACGATGGCCGCGATGTCGCCCGAGTAACAGGTGTCGATGTCCTCGCGCTTGTCGGCCTGGATCTGGATGAGGCGGCTAATGCGCTCGCGCTTGCGCGTGCGCGGATTGTAAACCGTGTCGCCCTTGGAAAGTTTTCCGGAATAGACGCGGAAGAAAACGAGTTTGCCGACAAACGGATCGCTCCAGAGTTTGAAAGCGAGCGAGGCGAAGTTGCCGTTGTCGTCGGCTGGCGCGTCGATCGGCTTGGCGTCATCAGGATCCTGACCCTTGGCCGGCGGAATGTCGAGCGGGCCGGGAAGATAATCGACCACGGCATCGACCAAATATTGCACGCCCTTGTTTTTGAAGGCGGAACCGCCGGCGACCGGGACGAATTTGTTGGCGATGGTCTGGCGGCGGATGGCGGCTTTGAGGTCCTCTTTGGTGATCGGTTTTTCCTCGAGGAACATCATGCCGATTTCCTCGTCGAGGTCGGTCATCTGGGTGACGAGGTCGTCGTACGCCTTCTTGGCCAGTTCCTTGTGGTCCTCGGGAATCTCGGCCACCTCGTAGGTCGAGCCCATCACATCGTTGTCCGAGTAGAGGATGGCCTTTTGGTTGATGACGTCGATTTGCCCGCGAAGGTAGTCTTCTTTGCCCAGCGGAATGAGGATCGGCCAGACATTGGCACCGAGTTTGGTGCGCATGCTCTCGACGGCCGCGTCGAAATCCGCGCCGGTGCGGTCCATCTTGTTGACGAAGGCGATGCGCGGGACGTTGTATTTCGTCGCTTGGCGCCAAACCGTTTCCGACTGCGGTTGCACACCGGCCACGCCGCAGAACACAGCGATGGCGCCGTCGAGCACGCGGAGGGAGCGCTCCACCTCGGCCGTGAAGTCCACGTGGCCCGGCGTGTCGATGATGTTGACGCGCATGTTTATGCCGTCGAACAGCTTGAAAACGTCCTTCTCCGGCTTCTGCAACCACGAACACGTGGTGGCCGCCGAAGTGATGGTGATGCCGCGCTCGCGCTCCTGCTCCATCCAGTCCGTCACCGTCGTGCCTTCGTGCACCTCGCCGATCTTGTGGATCATGCCGGTGTAAAAAAGGATGCGCTCGGTCAGCGTGGTCTTGCCGGCGTCGATGTGCGCGCAGATGCCGATGTTGCGCGTGCGCTCGAGCGGGAACGCGCGATCGGGCGAATTCGGATTCGCGGCGGAGGCGGGTGCGGTGGCGGTGGCGGACATGAGAAAGAACAGTTACGAAGATTTACCAGCGGAAGTGGGCGAAGGCGCGGTTGGCTTGGGCCATCTTGTGCATTTCGTCGCGCTTCTTGATGGCATTGCCTTGGCCGGCGGCGGCGTCTTTGAGTTCGATGGCCAGCGCCTCCTTCATCGGAACGGCCTTGCGTTTGGCGGCAAAGGTGACGAGCCAGCGCATGGCCAGCGCGTATTGGCGCTCGGCCGGAACTTCCATCGGGACTTGGTAGGTGGCACCGCCGACGCGGCGGGATTTCACCTCGAGACGCGGACGCACATTGTCCAGCGCCTTGGTCAGCACGTCGAGTGGGTCGACCGACTCGCTGCCTTCGCGCGATTTTTCGATCGCGGTGTAGACGATGGTTTCGGCGATGGATTTTTTGCCCGCGCGCATCACGGTGTTGATCAGGCGCGTGACCATCGGACTGCCGTAGCGGCTGTCACCGAGGGTCGACCGTTTTGTTGCTCTGCGTCTGCGTGCCATGGTTGGAAAAGATCGGGTTTACTTCTTCTTGGTGGCGGCTTCGGCGCCGGCTTTCGGGCGTTTGGCCCCGTATTTCGAGCGACCGCGGCGACGACCGTCCACGCCGAGCGTGTCGAGCGAACCGCGCACGATGTGGTAACGCACGCCGGGCAAGTCCTTCACGCGGCCGCCGCGCACGAGCACGATCGAGTGCTCCTGGAGGTTGTGGCCCTCGCCCGGAATGTAGGCGATGACTTCCTGGCCGTTGGTCAGGCGGACCTTGGCGACTTTGCGCAATGCCGAGTTCGGTTTCTTCGGCGTGCGGGTCATGACCTGCACGCACACACCGCGGCGCTGCGGACAGTTGACGAGCGCGGGCGACTTTGATTTCAAAGTCACTTTGCTGCGTCCTTTGCGGACAAGTTGATTGATCGTAGGCATTGCTTCTGAAAAATTCCGCCGCCGTTTTCAGGCGACAAAAAAACCACGCGAACGTGGTTTCTTCGCGAACCCCCGACAGTGTGCGGGACGGGAGAGAGTATCGGAACGAATCCTTACGGCAAGAGATTTTCGAAAAATTTTTCAGAAGCCCGCTTCTGGGAACGGCTGATCAAGATTTCCGGGGGCAGAAACTGCCTAAATGTAGGGGCGACAGCCTGTCCGCCCGTGTGCGGATCCCCTTTGCCGATCCTCCCATCACTCGTCGCCGAGGACGGCCAAGCTACATGCTCTAACGAAATCTTAGCATCCGGCGAAAAGTTGACATTTGATGCCAAAAGGCACACATTATGCTCGTGCGGTTGGAATTCGATCCGGACAAAGAGGCAGTCAACCTCGCCAAGCACGGCATCGATTTCTCCAGAGTGCAGAAAGTTTTTGCAGACCCGCAACGCATGATTATCCCGAACGAAACGCACAGTTCTGATGAACCGAGGTTCTATGCCGTCGGCCACGACGGACACGGCATCCTGACGGTCCGCTTCACTTTGCGCGGCGAGGCCATCCGCGTGATCGGCGCCGGATATTGGCGCAAGCAGAAGAAAGCTTATGAAAACCAAACGAAAGAAACCGACTTACGTTGAAGAACCGGCCGCCGAGGGCTGGGCTTTCGACGAAGGCAAGAAGCTGACCCGCGCACAAGAACGCGCCCTGGGTTTTCCCTCGCCGTCCGCCGCGGCGAAAATGACCATTCACCGCAAACCGGCCCGCCCGGCGCGCATCAATATCCGCACCACGCACGAGACCATCGCCGGACTGCGCGTCCGCGCGGAAGAAGCCGGACTCCCCTACCAAACACTAGCCGCCAGCGTCTTGCACATGGTGGCAAAGGGGGATCTCAAACTTTCGCTCGCCGCGAACCGCCGACGGACGGCGTAGAAGTCCGACTCTTATCCGGATTCTACCTTCGTTTGCTTCGTTACCCTCTGTTCAATTCTGCAGAGCCTTGGCCGTGTTGCCCACGCCAATTCGCGGCCAGAGATGCGCGGGCCGCTTTCGCCAAGCCGGAACGCCACTGTTTTTGTAGCAAGAAGGGGCTCCCGTAGGAGCCCCTTTGCGTTGGTGAATTGACAGTGGTCCGATTACTCGGCCTTCGTGCCGGTGGCGGCGTCTTTCACGGCGCTGGCGCCATCGCGCACGGCGGCGCCGGCGGTGTTGGCGGCATCGACGCCGGTTTTGGCCGTGCCTTCGACGGCGGTCGCGGCGGTGCCGACCGTTCCCGTGGCTGCGCCGGCCGCAGTTCCGACCGCTTCCTTGGTCGTGTCGGTCACGGTTCCAACAGCCGCGCCGGTGGTGTCGGACACGCCGGTGCCGAGCGCCTTGGCGGCATTGCCCAGACCTTCGGCCGGGTTCTTGTTGATGAGGGCTTTGCCTGTATCGACGGCAGTTTCACCAGCCGCTTTGGCCGTGTTGCCCACGCCTTCGACCGCGGACTTCGCGGTGTTGAGGAGTCCTTTGCCGGCGTCCGTCACCGTGTTGCCGGCCTTCTCCGCCGTGCCGGTCACAGCACCAGCTGCGTCCTGACCGGTCTTGGCCGCCCATTCGCCGGCGGTCGCTTTGGCCTCGGTGGCAGCCTCCGCCGTGGCGGTGGCTTCCTCGGCTTGAACCGCGGAGGCAGTGGCCAGCAAGGCCGCGCAGCCAAAGGCGGCGAAAATACGGGGTTTCAGTGGGGTGGAACTGGGTGATGATGCTTTCATAATGGAAGGCCAACTATAGGAAGTGCGCGGATCCCGTCAAACGGCTTTGCTGTTAATTTCCGCCGATTGCCATTGAGCCCGCCTCCCCTCCGGCGACACACTCGGCGACTCCCCATGAAACCCGACAAGCTCGTCAAACGCGCCCGCGATCTGGCCGCGCCGTTCCGCGTCACCTCCGGGAAAAGTTTCCGCCTCAAGGATTGCAACCCGGCCGACACGCTGAAGTTCGACAGCAAGGACAAAGACCGCGCCAAGGAGGCTCTCGCCCAGGGCGTGCAGGCGCTGTCCGCCTTGCAGGACAAACTTTACGCGCAAGACCAGTGGTCCGTGCTGCTCATCTTCCAGGCGATGGATGCCGCGGGCAAAGACGGCGTGATCAAGCATGTCATGTCGGGCGTCAATCCGCAGGGCTGCGAGGTGCATTCGTTCAAGGCCCCGACCAGCGAGGAACTCGACCACGATTTTCTCTGGCGCTGCAGCAAGCGCGTGCCCGAGCGCGGACGCATCGGCATCTTCAACCGCAGCTACTACGAGGAAACGCTCGTCGTCCGCGTGCATCCGGAAATCCTGGCCAAGCAGAAGGTCCCGCGGAAGCTGCTGACCAAAGACCTTTGGTCGCAACGCTTCGAAGACATCCGCGCCTTCGAGCGCTACCTCACGCGCAACGGCGTGATCGTCCGCAAATTCTTCCTCAACGTTTCGAAGGCCGAACAAAAGAAACGCTTCCTCGCCCGCATCGACACGCCGGAGAAGAACTGGAAATTTTCCACCGCCGATTCGCACGAGCGGCAATTCTGGAACGACTACCAAAAGGCCTACGAGGAAACCATCCGCCACACCGCAACCGAGGACGCCCCGTGGTATGTCGTCCCCGCGGACAACAAATGGTTCACCCGCGTCGTCGTCGCCGCCGCCGTGATCGAAGCCCTCGACTCGCTCCACCTCGAATACCCGAAAATCGGCAAACGCCAGCGCAAGGAACTCGCCGCCGCGAAGATGGAATTGCTCGCGGAGAAGTAAAACGGCGGCCGCTCAACCGCGGAGAACTTTCACCTCGAGCCCCTTCACTTCGCGGAAGTGCGCCTCGTCATCGGGTCCGGCCAGCACGCCGCAACCGAGAGCGCGCGCCACCGCAGCCACGATCAGATCGTTCTGAGGAATGAGCCGTCCTTTGCGGTAAAGCTCGGCGAAAATGTCGGCATGATGCGCCGCCATCTCCGCCGTGAAGGGCTCCACATCCGTGACGCCGCGTATGGCTTCCAGTCGTGCCATGCGTTGCGCCGCGCGTTGTGCGGATTTGGCCAGACGAACGCCGGCCAGCGCTTCGGCCCAGACGATGGCCGGCATGACCAACTCCTCCGCGGGATCGAGGTCGACATCACGCGAGGCGGCACGCGCCCGCTCCCACGCAATCACCGCAGAGGTGTCGATGATCAGCCCCACGGATTGGACCCGGCTTGGTCAGCCGCATTCACTTTGCTCAAATCCTCGGCAAAAGCCGGATCGGTCGACAAGGCACGGAGAACCTCGCGCACTTCGCCCCACGTGCCGCGCCGACCACCGGCCACGGGAACCAACTCCGCCACGGGCGAATTGTTCTTGGTCACGACAAAGGAATCCCCGCGGTATTTCAGGCGGGCCAAACAATCCCCGAAATTCCTCACCGCCTCTGTGCTGGAAATGGCGATCTTCATGCAGAGTTACTAAACTTACATAATTCTGCAGTCAAGCACACCACCCATCTGAATTTCTGCTTGTCCAACAATTCAAACGATCGTATGAACTACGGCTGTGACTGCAAAACCCTTTGCGGCTTTGGTGCTGCTTCTCGGCGGCGCCGGCCTTTGCGCGGCGCAGAACAACCGCGTTGTTTTCAATTTCACCGGCCCGGATCCCGCGCGCGCCTTGCCTTGGAGCGTGACCTCCGTGCTCGAGCCCGGTCTGACCACGCAGGGCTGGACCATGGGCCCCGGTCTTTCGCTCGTCTCCGCCCGCAGCAACCGGATCGCTTTCGCGGTCAGCGCCGCGGGCGACCAACTAAGCACGCTCGACGAAGCGCGCACTGCCGGTGCTTATCTCAACATCCGTTTCATTTCGTCGACCGGACCGCTCGACCTCGCAGCGAATCGCCTCCGTTTCACCATCCGCCGCGAGAGTTGGCATGCACCGCTGCGCTTCGCCGTTTATTCCAGCGTGGACAGCTTCGCCTCGCCGCTCTTCGTCTCCGAGGAAGTCGAACAGCTCGACGACGGAACCCACGCCTTCAGCTTCCTTCTTCCCTCGGACAGTTTCACCAACGTGTCCGGTCCGGTCGACTTCCGCATCTATCCGTTCGCCGCGCGCTACAACGGTCACGCGCTTTCGCTCACCGCCTTTTCGCTGGGCGGACCGGTGCAAACTTACACCCTCGCCGCCACGGCGACCACGGGCGGCACGGTGCAACTGTCCCCGTCGGGCAG
Organism: Chthoniobacterales bacterium; assembly: GCA_044355525.1. GTDB lineage: Bacteria > Verrucomicrobiota > Verrucomicrobiia > Chthoniobacterales > JACTMZ01 > JACTMZ01. Next base: position 2,113 of record JBIKXZ010000075.1, on the reverse strand, counting down.
CGTCTTCGAAGCCGGACAAACCGTGCAAATCACCGCGCGGCCCGAGGCTAGCTTTGCCTTCTCGGGTTGGTCGGGCGATGTCGACGGATCGGCCAATCCTTTGACCGTGACCATGACCGGCAACCTCGCCATCACCGCCCGTTTCCTGACCAAGCCCGCACCGCGCATGGATCTCGGCGGCAACCTCGAGGCGCTCGTCGATTGGAGTACAGCGTGGGTCTTCAAAGACTGCTTCAAAATGGCGCGCACGTGGATGACGCGCGCGACCACGGACATCGGATGGGAGAGTAACCAGGTCCCGCCGACCGATGCGAACGGCTGGCCTCTGGCAATTCCCTTCACCGCTTCCGGTGCGCAGCACTACCTGCACACCATTGTGCCACTCCACGGTGGAGGGAATTACACCGTGCGCTTCCAGGGCACAGGCCGCATCGAACTGATCGCGCCCAACAGCGGCGGACGCCAGGCCATCACCGCGTCCGGCGGAGTGACCACACGGATCTTCAACTTCAGTCCGACCTTGGCCGACAACATCCTATACCTTGAAGTGCGCCAATCCTCGGGCAGCGATCCGGTGCGCAACATCGAGGTGATCGCGCCCGGGCAGGACAACAGCCTGCAGACCGAACCCTTCCATCCCGACTTCGTCGCAACCCTCGCGCCCTACCGCAATCTGCGCTTCATGGATTGGATGCGGACCAACCTCCTTCCCTACGAAACCGGACGGCAACCATTGCGCTCGTGGAGCGAACGCACCCAACGCACGAGCTACACGCAGGCCCGCGACAATGGCGCAGCCCATGAATACATCATCGCGCTGGCCAACCAGACGGGAAAAGACCCTTGGATCTGCATCCCGCACGAAGCCGATGACGAATACGTGCGCCAAACCGCACGCCTTTACCGCGACACGCTCAACCCGCGCCTCGAGGTCTACGTCGAATATTCCAACGAAACGTGGAACTCCGGATTCCTGCAGACGGCCTATGTGCAGGATCGCGGCGAAGAGCTCGGTCTGGATGCGGCGCGCTGGACGGCCGGACAAAAATTCGTAGCCAAACGCTCGGCGGAAATTTTCGCCATCTTCGCGCAGGAATATGGCGCCGCGCAGCGTCATCGTTTCGTTGCCGTGCTGGCTACACAGGCAGCCAATGCGGGACTGTCCGAAGAACGCCTCACCGCGATCAGCAATCCATCGATCAACCCGTCGGGTGAACGTCCCGATGCCTTGGCCATCGCGCCCTACTTCGGAGTGAACTACGAACCCGGCGCTCCCGTGCCTACCGCCACGCAAGTGGTGACCACGCTTTCGACCGCAGCCATAGCCGAAGCCGTAGGCTGGACGCGCGCGCAGCAGGCTGTGGCCGAAGCCAACGGGCTCCGTCTCATTTGCTACGAGGGCGGACAACATTTCGTCGGCATTCTCGGCGCCGAGAACAATGCCACTCTCACCTCCGTGCTCCACGCCGCCAACCGCGATGCGCGCATGCAGGACCGTTATCGTGAATGCCTCACCGCCCTCGAGCAGGAAGGCGTCGATCTCTTCGTCAACTTCGCCCACATCGGTGAATGGTCCCAATGGGGCTCGTGGGGCGTGCTCGAATACCAGCAACAACCCGCATCTCAGGCCCCGAAGTGGCGCGCGATTACAGCATGGCACGATCAGCTGATCCAACGCCGCGAGGAGGTCCGCCTCGACACCCCTGCAACGCCGGGCGGTCCGTGGTCTGCCACTTTCCCCTTACGCCCCGGACGCAGCTACAGCGTGACGACCAGCACCAATCTGACCGATTGGCTTCCGGTGGCAGGACTGGAAAATCTGCGCGGCGACGGAGTAACCACAAGCGAAGTTCTCTCGGTATCCACTGAACGCCACCGTTTCTGGCGCGTCATGGCCGACGAGTAGACGCTACTCCCCGATGATTTTGACCGGAACCCTTTTGCGGCGCAGGCCGCCGGTCAGATGGTTTTGCGCTTTATGATACCGCGTTTGTGATGCGCATCGGCGTCGTCCTCCGCGCCTTTATGACGATATTGGCCATGCGGTTTTCCCGGCACGCTTTAGCGTTTTAGATAAGCATCGACGGCCTGCTCCCAGCCGTTTGGCGGGATC
>JBIKXZ010000234.1:0-3404 GCA_044355525.1 Chthoniobacterales bacterium | reverse complement strand
GCGATTCGCTTGTCCTGTCGATGCGGCCCGTCTTCGTGCGTCGCTCGGGGAGTTGATGAAGCGCCATGAGATTCTCCGCACCGCGCTGGTTTACGAAGGAGGGCGCCTGCGGCAGCATGTTTATCCACCCGAAGAGGTCGGTCTTCCTTGGCGCACAGCAGTCTGCGGGCGGGAGTGCGGGTCAGACGACATCATGCGTGAGGATGCGCGTCGTTCGTTCGATCTGGCGCATGCTCCACTCTGGCGCGCCTTGTGGATCGAAACTGCGCCGGGCGAGCATGCCCTCCAGTTGACGTTTCACCATAGCATCAGCGATGAGTGGTCCGTCCGGTTGCTGGCATCGGAAATCCAGAAACTCTACGCGGGAGAGACGCTGGATCCGCTTGTGTTGCAATATGCCGACTATGCGGCTTGGCAGCGCCGGGAACATGCCGGTCGAGGGCTCGAGAATTTGCACTCCTATTGGCGGCGGCAACTCTCCGATCTTCCTGCTCCCGTGGTGATCCCGCCCGACCTTGATCCGCCGGTTCGCAGCACCGGTCGTGGGGCCGTCGAGAGCTTCCATCTTCCCGTCGCGGTGGCGGCCAAATTCAAGTCGTTGGCGCAAAAGGAGGGCACAACAGTTTTCGTTGTCATGCTCGCGGCATTCCAGTTGTGGCTGCGGCACCGCAGCGGACAAAACGACATTCTCGTCGGAACACCGTTCGCCCAGAGAAATCGACCGGAGACACAGTCGATGACCGGATATTTTCTGAACATGATCCCGATTCGTACAAAGTTTGAAGAGGGGGAAAGTTTCCGGGCTCTCATTCGGCGGGTTCGGGAGACAATCCTTGGCGCTTTCAAACATACCGGTTTGCCCTTTTCCTCGATTGTCGACTTGGCCGCGTCTCAACGCGAATCCGGAGCCCGGGCACTGTTTCGGACCATGTTTGTCCTCTTGGAGCAGGGTGTTCCGTCCATCCGCCTCGGCGAGATCTCCTCGCACGGTGAGTATCTCTACAACACCGGCACCGCGAAGTGCGACTTGACCCTCTTTATCGATGCGGAGCGTGAAGAGTGGGACTGCCGCCTGGAGTATTCCACGGATTTGTTCACTGCGCAGTGCGCAGCCGAGATGTGCGAGGAAATGACGCGGTTGTTTGGCGCCTTGACCGAAGATCCGTTGCGGGCGGTGCCTTAACCCGAAGGAAGAAGGCGGGGATCCCGCAGTAAAGGGCCCGGGTGGATCTCCGCCTCAAGCGCAACCTCGCCATGCTCGGCGTCAAGCGCCGCCGCCGCTCGGCTTAAGGTTTTTCGGTTACTCGTCGCTCGCCAGCAAAAGCTGGAATGTGCGCAGGATTTCTGCGGACGCGGCACCGTCCAATTCACCGACGCGTTTCAGTGCGTTCGAGTTGATCGGACGGAGCAGATCGCAAGCGACTACATAGTCGCTATCACTCCACCGGATTTTCACACGAAGCGGGGTGAGAGAGAGGTTTTCGCGGAGCGGACAAACCAATTGGGTGGGCAAAGCGGCCAAGCCGGGGTGTTGTAGACCGACGAGGTTGGGTCGCGAGATGTCCGCGGTGGAGGAATACAGCGGAAGATTCATTCCGCGGCGATCGGAGTTTCGCCGTTAAGCTTGATTGTCTCCAACCGCACGTCAGGCGTGTAGGACGCGACCGCGGTCCGATAAAAAGCTTCGCGCTCGCGGCGCTTCTTTTCCTTCGCCAGCAACTCCTCGACGAAAACCGACTTGGGCTTGTCCCCGCGCATGCTGTCCAACATGCCAAACGCGCTTCGGGTCAGTGTAAGGGTTTGGCGCGCCACAGGCGACTTTGGGGCGACTTTCATGCGACTAAGTTGAATATAACCATCTCGATTGTCAACCGCATCTCGGCCCGTCGCTCTGATGCACCCGGATTTCCTTATTGGGGGCAAATTGTTCCCGTAATTTTCTCTCGCTATTGCAGAACGGGGGGCTATTGTCGCGTAGTTGACAGCTTGTTAGATTTCAAGGCCGTGAGCCTTTCTTACTGGTGACGCTAAAGACTAAAGCAAATCGAACCATGAAAAAACCTTTCCCCTCATCAATTGGATGTTTCGCGATCCTCGTCGCGGCGAGCCTTCTCTTCTTCGCCGGCTCCGCGCAGGCCGTCATCGTTGGCTTCCAAGGACCCTACGATCCTGCGAACTGGACTTTGACGACCAACGGAGGCGACGGCTATGTCGACACCGCGGGAGCGCCGTCCTTGATTACGCTCTTCGGCAGCAACACGGCGTCCAACAGCCAAATCTTCACCGATTTCACTACGTTGGCCGTCGGCGACGGCACAGTCTCGTTCGTCTGGAATTACACGGCCTTGGAGCCTAGTGCGAACTGGGACCGATTTGGTTACCTGATCGACGGCAATTTCTTTCAGCTAAGCAATAATGGTGGTCCGCAAAACCAACTCGGCACTGCCTCATTTGGCGTTCTGGACGGTCAGACTTTCGGCTTCCGCATTGATGCCATTGACGATGGTGGGTCGCTCGCTCACACGACCATCTCGTCCTTTGAAGTTGCACCCGTTCCCGAGCCTGGAACGTGGGTCGCGGCAGCCCTGCTTGCCGGTGGCACCGGATTCATGCGCTGGCGCAAACGCGCAAAGGTTGCCTGAGTAGCAGCGCCGGGATTTTCACCACAAGGTCGAGAGAGGGATGGTATTCCTCTGTCGTTAACTTCGGCGCTTTCTGTTACACCCTCGCTCCATGAGGGCTGCCCTTTGTTTGTCCTTCTGTCTTGCTGCTTCGCTTGCCCATGCCACTGAAGTCCAGAAGCACGGACTGAGCTTCGAGCACTGGGTGGCTGACACGTTCTTCGGCGGGCACCATCCCGTTTCGGCACCTACGCCCCGAGTGCGCTCCTCACCGTGCAAAACTTCCTGCCCGGCAACAAACTGCAGTTCGGCAACACGATTTCCTCGACGGACTTGAACAATACGAGCCTCTTCCAATTCAGCAACGGCTTCACCACCGGCACGGAAAGCGGCTTCTTCACCATCACCGCCATCCCCGAGCCCTCGACCTACGTCGCCGCGATCGCCCTGCTCGCCCTGATGCTCTGGCCCCTGCGCCGCCGGTTGCGCGGCAAAGCGTGATTTCGGAAGTCCTTGAGCGGGGGGACAGCTCGATCCGAAAAGAGGAAAGGCACTTAGCCACAGCCGAGTCTGCGAGACAGCCGCAGGCAAATAGAAGAAGATAAAAGGCAGGATAAGATTTTGCCCGACTGACATCGGGCAAAATCAATGGCCTCAAAGACCGGCTTCGATCGCAATGCCTTTTACGGACGTCTGTTTTTTGCCGGGGTCACACGGCAAAAAACAATCTGGTTCTGTCATCCGTGTTAATCCTCTTTAATCTGTGGCTCGCCTTTTTGTCGG
>JBIKXZ010000002.1:0-34473 GCA_044355525.1 Chthoniobacterales bacterium | reverse complement strand
GGGCCGCGCTCCCGGGGGTCATGACCCCCGGGAGCGCCCTTCGGGCTACTCACCCGAAGACATCGACACTATAGCCAAATGGAACAGACAAGCGGCGTCTCTCCGAGCCGTAGGCTCTACGAGCACGAGGCCCGCCGCTTCTACTTTTGACTCCTACTGCATCGTTCCCGCTCAGCCGGATTGTCCGCAACGTGGTCCGCCTTCCCGGTTCTTCCTCCGCGGGCGGCACACCACAATTCCGGTGGTTGCTTTTCCCGCCGCGTCAAGACTTGGAACCGAGGGTCGACTGGTAGTGTTTGATCGCGAGTTGGGCGAATTCGGAGCCGGTGGTGCCGAGTTTGTCGGCCATCTTGCGGCGGTGGGCCTGGACGGTTTGGGGAGAGATAAACAACATTTCGCCGATCTCTTTGCTCATGAGTCCGCGGCCGACGAGGAGGAAGATTTCGTATTCGCGTTCGCTCAGGCGGTCGCGCACATCCTTGCTGCGCGCCGACGAGGATCCGCCGCGGGCCTTGGGCAGCAGCGCCTTGAGTTCGTCCGCCAGATCGTCGAAGGCCTGTGTTTTGTCGAGCACGGCATGCACCGAGGTGCGGAGCTCGGCTGGGCACACGAAGGTGCTGGCCTCGCCGGAGAGGATGATGATTCTGGCCGCGGGTTTGATTTTGGCCAGGCGGCGCGCCACGTTCACTCCACTACCGTCGGGCAACGCGAGATCGAGAACGAGCAAGTCGGGCTTGTGGCGCCGGCAGGCTTTGATGCCCTCGGCTTCCGACGCCGCCGCCGCAACCACCCGCAGGTCCGGCGTGCCTTGGAGAAGATTGTGCAGCATCTGCCGGAACATGGTCTGGTCTTCGACAATGACGCTTTTGAGGCTCATGGGCGGATTAAGAGATTATTCGCCCGCACCGGAAGTGGCAAATACCGAGGAATCGGGCGGCAGGCATCCGGCGGATAGGGGATTGGTCGCCGGGGCAACCTGTCTCGCGGCTCGAAGCTGGGGTTTCGAGCTGCCTTCAGCAGGTGGCGGATGGGGAGGGATTGGTCTCGCGATGCTCGACCTGTCTGACGGCTCGAACCCGAGGGTTCAAATCCCCGTGAGAAAAAACGGATGGGGAGGGATTGCCTGCGCTGCGCTCCGGCTGTCTCGCTGCGCTCGGCTCGAACTGCGTTCTTCATCCCAGTGGTGGTTTCAAGTTGCCTTCGGCAAATGGCGGATGGGGAGGGATTCGAACCCTCGGTGCATTGCTGCACACACGCTTTCCAAGCGTGCGCAATCGACCACTCTGCCACCCATCCTGAAAAGAAGTCGTAATTAAACACGGCCGGGTGCCATGCCGCAAGCTGTGGAGAAGTCCTTCAAACGGCGCGCGGGCGTCCTGATTGCGCACTTACGAGTAGACAGATCAAGAAATCTAGATACAGCTAGATTTATGGCCGCAAATTCCCAGTCCGCCGCCGCGCGGAAAATCAAGATCGGCACGCAGATGGAAGAGAGCGTTTTCCGCAATTTGAAGATGGCTTCTGCGCGGGAGCGGCGGCCGGTGGCCGATCTTATCCAGGAGGCTGTGGCGGAATACCTCGCTCGCCCCGCGGCCGGGAGCGCGGGCAACGGCTTGGCGCGTTTGCTGAATGCCCCCTCGTTTCGCGTCACAGGCCGTCAGTTTCGCGAAAGCATGGAAGCGGACTACTGGGATCAATGAAGCTGACGAAGATCCCCGATGGCACGCGGGTGTTCGTGGATGCCAACATCATTCTCTACACGTTGGCGGGTCAGTCGGAACAATGTCGCGCCTTTCTTGCGCGTTGCGCGTCGGGCCACGTGGAAGGATGGATCACCACGATCGTCGCGGCCGAGATCTGTCATCGGCGGATGATGATGGAGGCGCGGTCGCGCGGGCTTGTGTCTTCCAATCCGGCCAAGGAACTGGGAAGGAAACCTGCCACGGTCCGCAAACTCTCCACGCATGCCGAGGAGGTTCGCGCTCTCTTGGGGGGCGGCTTGTTTGCCGAGGCGGTGCAGCCGGCGGATTTTCATCCGGCGCTGGAGTTTCAGCAGGCGCACGGTTTGCTGACCAATGATTCGCTGAATCTTGCCGTCGCCCGAAGGCTCGGTCTGCACGATATTGCCACCGCCGACACCTATTTCGATGGCGTGGGCGGACTGGCCGTTTATCGGCCCGAAGACATTGAAGTGCTGTAGGGCCTGGAACAGGAGAGCTGCCGAACGGTCGAATTTTCCGGACCGGATCAGCGTCGCGTGCTGCCCCACAATTCCGCGAGGAGCAGAAGAGTGGAAACGGCGACAGTGGCGGCGAGGAGGACGAAGAGGAGGTCTATTAATGTGTTCACGCCCGCGAGCAGAACACAGGGGGTGGGACATCGGCGGGGCGACCCCTCAAAATTTTTGCCCCGACCGGGAATCGAACCCAGATTTAAGGTTTAGGAAACCTCCGTTCTATCCGTTGAACTATCGGGGCGAAGCGAGGCGGAAGTTAGCATGCGGGATGCGATGATGCCATCACAGCTTGGATGGTTGTAGCGGCGGTCCTTTTAGGGGCCCGGCGCGTCGGGGACGCCGCGCCCTACCTTGCAGAGAAGTTGATGCGGTTGATGATAGGAGTCACGGGTGTGGGGATTTTGCTGCGTTCGCCGTGTTGCTTTGGGATAGATATGCCGGACGTCTTTATGGGTGTCCGCTTTTACGAGGTGCTGGCTGCGCATTGGCCGGTCTTTGCTTTGCTCGCTGCCCTAGCGGGCTTGATGCTGGCCATCGCGTTTTGGCGTCGGCGCGTCGCGCACGGCGCCGTCCCTTTGAGTATCCTTGCCGGTTGGGTATCAGTCTTCGTTTTGCCGCCGCTAGTTTACGTTCTTGGCTTGGCGTCAGGGCTGGGAGTCGAAGCGGCCATCTTTACCGCGATGCTCGCCGCGGCGGTGCTTTTGTGGGTCTTCGGTGTCGTGGAGGAATTCGTCCCGACCCTCGTCGTCGTGGTGGCGGCGCTCTTTATCGGTCTGGCTCCTTCGAACGTCGCACTGGCCGGGTTCTCCTCCCCGAGTCTTTTGCTGCTGCTCGGTGTGTTCGCCCTATCGGCCGTGATCAGCTCATCCGGACTGAGCTATCGTCTCATGCTGCGTTTGCTTCTGCGCCTGCCGGACAAACCGTTCTGGCACCAAGCAGCGCTGCTTTTTTCGGGCTATGCCCTCTCGCCGCTCATTCCCTCGGCGAACACCCGACTCTCTTTGCTCACGCCCTTGTTCAAGGACATGGCGAACGGGCTGAAGCTGTCGCCGCGGGGCCCGGCCGTCACCGCGCTGCTTGCCGCGATGTTCGGCGGTGCGCTTCTCTTTTCGCCCATGATGGCGACCAGCAAGTCGTCGAACATCGCTGGGCTCAGTCTCCTTCCCGCGCAGGTGCAGGCGGAATTCAGCGGCTTCTTCTGGCTGGTGGCTGCAGCAACGGCAGCGCTCGTTGTCACGGTCGCGCATTTGCTCGTCGTGCCACGTCTTTTTCCCACCGGGGAAGAAGCGCCTTTGCCGAGGGAAAACCTCGAGGAACAACTGGCGGCCATGGGACCGCCGAAGCCGTCCGAATGGATTGCTGCGGCCGGCTTCATCTTTTTCCTCGTGGGTTGCGCGACGGTGTCCTGGCACCACGTGCCGCCTGCTTACCTCGCCGGATGCGTCTTGCTCGGTTTGCTCCTGACCGGAACGCTGCTGCGCAAGGATTTCCAGCAACAGATCGATTGGCCGATGATTTTTTTTCTGCTCGGGATCGACAGCATGATGCGGATCATGAACCACCTCGGGTTGGCCCAAGCGCTGGCCAACGGGGTGGGCGCAGTCTACGGCTTCATCGACGGACAGATCGCGCTCTTCATCCTCGCGGTGCTGGCCACCACGATGACCGTGCGGTTGGTGCTCCCCGTCACGGCGGGTATGCTGACTTCCGCCATCATTCTCCTTCCGGTCGCCGCGGCGCAGGGGATCAATCCGTGGATCTGCATCTTCTGCACGGCGATTTTCAGCGACATCTCGTTTTTCCGTCACCAAGGAACCAACGGAATCCTGCAAATCCACTCCTCGGGCTTGTTTGGAATGGCCGATGAACGCGGGTTCATGCGCTATCATTTCCTCATGAATGCCGCGCGGATCGCCGCCGTCTTCGCATCCATCCCGTGGTGGCAATGGCTCGGACTGCTATGACCAAGCTCTGGAAAAACCTGTTGATCGGCGGCTTTATCGCGGCGTTTGTCATCCTGCTGGGATTTTTCAACGCAACCAAGCCCCGCATCCTCGTGTTCCACTCGGCGGCGGCGGATTCCACGTGGGCGCAGGAGATGGATCGCGGCATACGGCAGGCGCTCGACCGCAACCGGCGTCCTCTTGCCGTGGAGTGGAACTATCTCGGCGTCGACTCTCCGGCGGCCCGGAACCGCACCGGCGAGGCTTTAGCGCAGGCGCGACGTGCCATGGCGCGGTTTAATCCCGACGTGCTCATTGCCGTGGATGATGAAGCAAATTCCCTCTTGGCCCGGGATTACGCCGGCCGCGCGCGTCCACGCATCCTTTATGTCTCGCTGAATCGTCCGCCCGCGGATCTCGGCTACGCGGGCGCGACGAATGTTTCCGGCATTTCCGAGCAAATGCCTTTGGCTGCAATCCGTGATGCGGTGGTTGCGATGTTTCCCGGGCGCAACCCGCGGGTTCATGTCCTCGGAGTCGAAGGCGAAACGGGTCGTGCCGAAATGGAGCAGGCGAAGGCGTTTGCATGGGCGCCGCTCCAACTTGGCGAGACCGCATTGGTCACGCAGGCCGCAGGGTGGTATGAATTTGTCAAACGCACGGGCGCCGAGGACATCCTCCTCCTGCTCGGGACAAAGGATCTGCCCGACGAATACGGCGCGATGACGGCGGGGGAGATCAACCGCTGGACCGAGGAGAATGCGCCCGCTTTGCCCATTGGCACGGAGGTTGATTTCGTGGCCGACGGTGGCGGCCTGAGTTTCTCCCCGCCGCCGGACGACTACGGGGAAAAGGCAATCGAGTTGGCGCTCGATTGGCTCGATGATCGCGACACGCCCGGCGCGCCGCCGCCGGTGGTATCCGACCATTTCGAAGTGGCAGTGCGGCAAAGCCGGATGGCCGATCGCGGCATTGCGCTGCCGCCGATTTACATCGAGGCGGCACGCGAAAACGGAACACTGCACCGCTGACGGATCTCAGAAATCGATCGTCGCGCTCAGACCGATGACCAACGCATTGGCAAGCGCGGTGCTGCCGCCGGGTTGGATGACAAATTGGATGTCGGGCTGCAGTTCGAACCACGGCGTGAGCTGTGCCTCGTAGGTCGCCTCGACAACGAATTCGTTGCCGCGGTTGGAGCCTTCCAACTGCGCGGCTTGGCCCGGAGTGAGCCGCGTCCAGACCATGCCAAGCCCGATGGCATCGTCATCCCGTCCCTCGATCAACCCGGTCCAAGTGAGCCCGGAATTGAAGAGCATGCCGAGCGGATCGCGGTCCGGAGTTCCTCCGAAGCCGGTGCGGTTGTACCATGCGAAACCCTGCGATGAATCAGCATCCGTGCCGGGCTCGCGCCAGAGCATCTGGTCGATGATGCCGTAGAAAAACGATCCCCCCCACGCGCCTCCGTCTTGGTCGACATAGTCCGGGTAGCCGGTTTCGAACATTGCACCCAGCTTGACCGTGCCGGGCAGGGCCGCGCCTTTCCATTCGTATTGCGCTTCGCCCAGGAAAAGGACGCCATTGTCGCGGGTGAAGCGCCAATAAAAATTCGTCGGGTTTTCCGCCTGCGGCCAAACAACGCCTTGCATGGCCGCTGCCTGGAATTTCCAGCCACCGCCGGGCTCCAGCGCCGCGTAGATGCCGGGCGAGGCAAATGGATAGGCCGGCTGACCTCCGAGCTTGCCGTCGTAGATGAGCGGCCAACCCGTGGCGCTGTTGAGCATAAGCTGGCAACCCTCCGAAATGGTGAAGTCGCGGTCGGCATTGAACAGACCTGCACGCACGGTGAGCACATCGTCGAAAAACTTTTGCTGCAGCCAGAGGTCGAGCGCGCGGAATCCGGCCGGACCTTCCGCGCCGCTGGAGGGAAACAGCGCGCCGGTCAGATCTGTGGTCGGACTTCCCCCCGCGATCCATACCCACGTCGTGTTGAACGATGTTCCTTTCCATCCATACATTTTTTCGAAATCCAGTTCCAAACCGAACTGCATGACACCGGTATAAGTCGCACCGCGCTGCACGCCCCCCGCCACATTCCCCCAGACTTGCGACGTGTAAGTCGCGAGAAACTTCGCGCCCCGATCTTCAAGCAGTGCGCGGTTGCGGTTCCAATCTCCGGTTGCGAGATCCCATTGGGTCCAAGGTTGCGGCGTTTGCTCGACGTTTTGCTGTGCCCTCGCCGCGACGGCGCTCAGGAGTGCAGCTGCGAGGATGGATACCGGCCGTATCATCGTTGGCGCAGTGCCAAACGTCGCGCGACTTCACAACCAGCCAGCATGCCCACGCACATCCCGAGGACCATGGCGGCGAAGGTGAGGAAGAACTGGGCCGAGGCGGATTTTGCATCGACAGGCAGTCCCGCCAACGCGATGGCGCCGATTTCCATGCCGAGAAACATGCCGACCAGTCCCGCGATCCAGCACCAAACGCGCGAGGAGACGGACCGGAAGATGTCTTTGTCGACGAACAGTCCCGGCAACGCGGCGAGGAGCATGCCCGCGTCCATCCAAGTGAATTTGGCGAGGAGTCCGAGGCCCATGTTGGATTGCGCGCAGCCGCAGAGACAAACGCCATCGCGCACCACGGCGGCGAATCCGGCGTCGGCCCACCAGCCGGCGAGCATGGCGAGTCCGCCGACACTGAACATGGCCATGGTCATGCGCGCGGCGGGTGACCATGCGCGTTCGCGCGACCAGAGCAGGGCGGCAGCCGCGGCGGCGAGGAAGAGCACGATGAATCCGACGGCGCCCGCGCCGTGGAACCCGCCGAGCCACGCGATGACCGGGCCCTGCAGAGCGAGAGCCACCGCGAAGATGACGCGTTCGAATTGCGGAAAATCCCAAACTTTGCGCGAGGCGAGGGGACGGTCTTCGGTCGCGGCTTTCTGCAGCGCGGTGTCGGAAGTTTCGCGCAGCACGCGCCAGGTGACGGTGAGGCTTGAGATGAGCATGATGAGCGCGGCGGCGATGGGATGGAGGATTCCCGCGGCAGCGAGGCCGATGCCGAAGATGTTGTAGCAGGCAGCGAAGGCGATGTTGCGGCGGATGGCCCGCACGGTAGCGCGGCAGAGAGCGATGGATTGCGGGACAACGCGCAGGTCTTGGCCGTTGAGTTCGAGTCCAGCCGTTTCGCGGGGCAACTCGCTGCCCGCCCCCATGGCGATGCTCGCCGTGGCCGCGGCCATGGCGGGGGCGTCGTTGATGCCGTCGCCGATGAAGAGGACTTTGTTTCCGGCCGCGCGCAATTTTTCCACCTCGCGCAATTTCGCGTCGGGGGTGAGTCCGGCCAGACATTCGTCGAAGCCGAAACGCGCCGCATTTTCCTCGCGGTCGCCGGTCATGACGATGGTGCGGATGCCGAGGGTTTTCATCTGCGCCATGGCTTCGCGGGCCGAATCGCGGAGCGACTCGCGGACTACGGCCAGACCGCACAGGCGTCCGTTGCGGCGGATGAAAATTTCGTGCCCGCCCTTTTCCTCCGTGGCGAGTTGGGCGTGAAGTGTTTCGCGCTGATCGCCGGAAGCGAGGATGCCGTCGTTGCCGATTTGCAGAGCGGTGCCGTCGGGCAAGGTGCCTTCGATGCCTGCGCCCGGCAGCACGCGGATGGCGTGGGCCAGAAGTGTGGAGTCTGCCGCCGCGGCGGACCGGAAAGCGCGGGCGATGGGGTGTCCGCTGCCGGTCTGCACCGCGGCGATTTCGCGCAGCAGTTGCGCGCGGTCCACTCCGGGCGCGACGACAAAGTCGACAATACGTGCGTCGCTTTCGCTCAGCGTTCCGGTTTTGTCGAACACGGCGGTGTCGATCAAAGCGAGTGCTTCGATCGCGTCGCCGCCGCGGGCGAAGAGTCCGCGTTTGGCCAGTGCGGCGAGGGCCGACCAGATGGCAACCGGCGTTGCCAAGCCCATGGCGCAGGGGCAGGCGACGAGGAGGACGGCGAGGCCGTTGAACACGCCGGTGATCCAACCGCTGTGCAGGGTCCACCCGAGGGTGGTCAGTGCGGCGATAACCAGGACGAGGGGAAGAAACCACGAAACAAGGCGATCGGCCTCGCGTTGGATGCGTCCGGGATTTTTCCGCGCGTCCTCGATCGAGCTCAGCAAGGTGTCGAGCCGGCGGGAGCGTCCGCGCGACGTGGCGGCGATGCGCAGCGTGCTGTCTTCCACCCGGCTGCCGGCTTGCACCGCGTCGCCGGAGCGTTTGACCACAGGATAAGGTTCGCCGGTCAGCGCGGCTTCATCGACCAAGGCCACGCCGTCGGAAACCTGTCCGTCGACGGGGATACCTTCGCCCGCGCCGACCAGAACTTCGTCCCCGGGTTCGATGCGGTCGACGGTGACTGTTTCGCGGTGACCGGCGGAGTCGACGCGCTGGCAAAGATCGAAGGCGGCGCCGATTTTCTCGATGGAGCGCCGCAGGACATCGCGGCGTTGACGCGCGAGGATGGTGCCGAAGGTGTAGATGGCGACGAGGACGGCGACGACTTCGTAGTAGACGCTGCCGGTGCCGGTCAGCGAGCTGTGCACCGAGGCGAAGAAAGCGCCGAGGATGCCAACGAGGAAAAACTGCTCGAAGACGATCTTGCCGTGACGGAGCGCGTCCCATGACTCACGCAGGATGGGTAGACCGGCGAGGAGGAAGACGCCAACGGCCGAGAGGGCGAGGGCGCCGTGGAGGATCCAGCGCGCGTTGCCTTCGACCGGCGACATATTGACCGCGAGGCTGAAAATCATGGCCTGCGCGGCGAGGAGCCCGGCCATGCCGATGCGCAGCCAAGTTTTGGCTTCCCGGTTGAGAACGAGTTCCTCGGACGGCTCGTCGCAGGTCGTGGTGCTGTGGCAGCAGGCGGACATAATGCCAAAGCTTAGTATCGACCCCCTGATGGCTCAATGCCGGGACTCCTTTTTCTGGTTCTGTGCCCTCTGCGTTCTCCGTGGTGAGAAAAAACCGCGGAAGGGCACGAAGGGCGCAGAGGGGTGACGCCGTCATTGACCTCGGCGCGGGGGTTCTGGGATGATTTCGGGCTTATGAGTAAAGGAATTCTCGATGGCAAAACAGGGGTGGTTTTCGGCGTGGCCAACAAGCGGAGCATTGCTTGGGCCATTGCCAAGGCTTGGAAGGAGGCGGGGGCGAATCTTATCTTCAATTACCAGGGCGAGCGGGTGAAGGAGAACGTCGAGGAACTGGTCGCCGAGTTCGGCGCGAACGTGCCGGTTTATCCCTGCGATGTTTCCAAGGACGAGGAGATCGCGGCGTTTTTCGACAAGGTGAAAGGTCACACCAAAAAGCTCGATCTGCTCCTGCATTCCGTGGCCTTCGCCCCGAAGGAGGCGCTGGAGGGGGATTTTGTTTCCACCTCGCGGTCGGCTTTTTCCACGGCGATGGACATCAGTGCTTACTCGCTGGTCGCGCTGTCCCGCGCGGCGGCTCCCATGATGACCGATGGCGGCAGCGTGGTGGCCATGAGCTACCTCGGCAGCGTTAAGGTTGTGCCGCATTACAACGTGATGGGCGTGGCCAAGGCGGCGCTCGAATCCTCGACGCGCTATCTCGCCTACGACCTCGGCGCCAAAAAGATCCGCGTGAATTGCATCAGCGCCGGACCCGTGCAGACGCTGGCCGCGCGCGGCATTGCCGGTTTTTCGTCCATGATGAAGCACTACGAGGAGCACGCGCCGCTCAAGCGCAGTTGCGAGACGTCCGAACTCGGGGCGACCGGCGTCTTCCTCGCCAGCGACGGCGCGGCCTCGATCACGGGTCAGGTGCTCTACGTGGATGGCGGTTACGAGATCATGGGGATGTAAGCGCGTGGACGCGCGGATCATCGACGAGTTGCGCAAGGTCGCCGGGATCGACGGCGTGCGGACGGACGATGCCTCCCTCGAGGAGGCGTCGGGCGACAAATGGTTCGCCCGGACTTTGCCGGAAGCTGTGGTCTTCGGCCGATCGACGGCGTCGGTTGCCGGGGTGATGAAGATCGCGGCGCGGGAAAAGATTCCCGTGACCACGCGCGGGTCAGGCTACGGCTATGTGGGCGGATGTGTCCCGGTGCGCGGCGGGATCGTCCTTTCGACGGCGCGGATGGACCGCATCAAGGAGGTGAGCGCGGAGGATTTTGTTGCCGTGGTCGAACCCGGAGTGATCACCGGGCAACTGCAAGAAAAGGCGCGTCGCAAAGGACTTTTTTATCCGCCGGATCCGGCCAGTTTGAACGACTGCAGCATCGGCGGGAACATTGCGACCAATGCGGGTGGTCCGCGGTGTTTGAAATACGGGGTGACCCGCAATTACGTGCTCGGACTCGAAGTCGTGCTGGCCGACGGCACGGTGGCGCGGGTCGGCGGACGCACGCACAAGAACAAGACGGGATTCGATCTGGTCGGACTTTTCACCGGCTCGGAAGGCATGCTCGGCATCGTCACCGAGGCGACGTTGCGTTTGCTGCCATGGCCACCGGCGCGGGCGGTGCTCTCGGCGAGTTTTCCCGACATGCCTTCGGCGGCTGCCGCGGTGCAATCGATTTTCGCCCACGGCCATTTGCCGTCCGCAGTGGAAATCGCAGATCGCTTCACGCTGGAGGCGGCGCGCAAGCATGCGGGGGCGGACACCGTCATTCCGCCCGGTGCCGCGCATTTGCTCGTGGAGATCGATGGACAAGAAGCCAGCGTGAAGGCGGAGGTTGGCGAACTGACCGCGTTGCTCAAGGACGCGCGCGCGGTCTCGGTCGAGAGTGCGCTGACTGTGGAGGGATGCGACCGCTTGTGGGCGCTGCGACGCGGATTTTCCGAATCGTTGAAAGCGACCGGATTGAAAAAACTCAACGAGGACATCGTGGTGCCGCGCGGGAAATTGGTGGAACTGGTCGAATTCGGTGCCCGGCTCGGGCGGGACTATGACGTTCCCGTCGCGTGCTTCGGGCACGCGGGGGACGGGAATATCCACGTGAATCTCATGGTGAAAAACCCGGAGGATCCGGCGACGAAAGAACGCATGGAGAGGGCGCTGGATGCGTTGTTCCAAGGCGTGTTGGTCATGCGCGGCAGCATCACCGGAGAGCACGGGGTCGGTTTGGCCAAGAAACGCTGGTGGCCGCAGGCCGTCGAGGCGGGCGCGGACGATTTGCACCGGAGGATCAAGCGTGCGCTCGACCCGGACGATTTGCTCAATCCGGGGAAGTTTTTGGGAAAGTAGAAGCGGCGTCCTCGCCGCTTGTACTCTTCAGTAAATCAGACCGATCGACGCGGTGTAGCCGTGGAGGAAGTTGGATCCGCCGACGGGGCCGATTTCGCCGTTGCAGAAAAAGCCGGCGGAGGGGGCAGCGCCGAGGGCGTCGGCGACGATTTTTGCATCGTGGTCGGGGCTGCTGAAGAGGTGTTTGCCGCGACCGTTGCAACAGAACAGGAGGCTGGCCACGGGCTTGTCGTTCCGCGCGGCGAGGGGAGCAAGGAGTGATTTGAGTTCTTCGTCCGCGCTGGCGGCGTCGCGGAGTTGGTATTGCAAGGTCTGGCCGGTGCGGGGATGCGCCCCGACGACGACCGCGCCCGTTGCCGGGTCCGCGCCGAGAATATTGCGGACGAGGAAATCACCGCGCGCGAATTGCTCTTTGTATTCGTCCACCGCGAGTCCGGCGAACAGATTGCCGCGGGCGCGTTGTTTGTCGGCGTCGGCCAGCGTGTTGAAAGCCTGCTCGAGCACTTGGTAAGCGGGGCGGGAGCCGAGTTCGAAAAGGAGGTGTTCGTCGGCGCGCGTGACCGGCAACGGTTCGCCGATGGGTCGGCAGCCTTGGCTGACCACCGTTTCGACGCGCACGCCGTCGAGGGCGATAGCCAGGGCGTCGGACGTCTCGCCGATGGTCGGACCAAAGACCGTAACGTCTTCCTCGCCACGCGCGCCGCTGGCCAACCCGCCAAGCACGGGCGCACCACGGAAAGCGCTGTTCCATTCGCGCAACCAAGTGTCGGCATCGAAGCGGAAGGGGTTGGCAAAAGTAAGCCATGCGTCGGGCGCCGGACCGGCTTTGTCGCGCCAGAAGGTGTCGCCGTCCGATGTTTCC
Organism: Chthoniobacterales bacterium; assembly: GCA_044355525.1. GTDB lineage: Bacteria > Verrucomicrobiota > Verrucomicrobiia > Chthoniobacterales > JACTMZ01 > JACTMZ01. The sequence continues at coordinate 22,185 of JBIKXZ010000002.1, read as the reverse complement.
ACCTCGGCTTGGGCAAGCGGCACGGCGCGGACTTTCGCCGCGGGAAGGTGAAGAAAGAGCAGCGAGAAGCCTTCGGTCATTTCCGCTTCGCGTGCGGTGCCGATAAGACCGGATCCGGTGCAACCGCAGAAAACGGCGGCGTGTCCATGCACGGCGACAATTTCTTGGAACTCGGCGAGATGGTCGGCGTAGCCGGGAGTGACAAAGGCCAGCGCGAGCGATGGTGCAGCGCCCAATTCGGCGCGCATTTCTTCCGCGACGGCCCGCACACGCGCCTCGTCGAAGCGGTGCAAAACGAGGCGGGAGACGGCGCGGTTCATGGCGTCGCACCATGAAGCCAGCCGGCCGCGGCGTCAACAGCCACCGCAGGTTTTAAACGACCGTTTATTTCTCCGAACGAACCGCAACTTGCGTGGTCTAATTTTTATGTATATCTTTGGTCGTTTGCGGTCGTCTTCAAAACGGCCGCATTTCTCACATAACCCCCAGATAATGAATCGTTTTCGTTTCTCAGCTATCGCTTTCTCAATTTTGTGGGCGGCGTCCTTCAATGCACGCGCGGAAGTTATCATCCAATACTTCGAGACCCGCTGGGATGAGATGTATCAGCGTCTGCCCGAGATTGCGGAGCTTGGCTACGAATCGATCTGGACTCCGCCTCCGAGCAAGTCGCCGATTGGCGGGCCCTACCCGTATGCCTACGGCGGCAACGTGGGCTACAACTCTTTCGACCGTTTCGATCTAGGTGATCAACCGCAGCGCGGGCACTGGGAAACGCGTTACGGCTCGCGCACCTCGTTGCGCAAACTGGTAGACAACGCGCACCAGTTGGACATCAAGATTTACCCGGACATTGTCTTCAATCACACAGGGAACGGACCGGATTTTCGCACTTATCCGGGAATGCATCCGAGGGATTTTCACATCACGCTTGATGGTTCGCAACCCGGCGGCTACCGGCGCCCGCCCCGGATGTTCGAGTGGGAACCCAACAACGGAACCGGTGGCACGCTGCACCAAGAACTGGTCAGCCTCATGGACATTGTTCTCGAGTTCGACAACCGCTTCCAGATCGGCGGTGCGAATTCGGTGGGCTACGCGCAGGACCCCGCTCCGTTCGTCCGGCAACCCGGCGATTACGAAAAGTATCCCTACCACCTGTCGGGAACCCTGCCGAACGAGAATTCCCGCGAGTTCATCGTCCGTTGGATCAACTGGCTGGGCTATGCCATGGATTACGACGGCGTGCGCCTGGACGCGCCCAAGCACGTCTACAAGGACTTCTTCGGCATGCCCAACCAGTCCGAGTTCGATCGGAATCGCTCTTTCACCTACAATATCCAGCGCAACTTCAAAGAGCGTCGTTCCACTCGGCCGAAGAATACCACGGTGCAGGGCATGGACTTCAGCGACATGTATAAGAACGACATTCGTCGGGACAGCGCCTTGATTTACTCCGAGTTTTTCATCAGCGGAATCGGCGAAGTCGACTACTGGCGCAGCCCCGGCAGCCCGGGTTGGGGTATCCAGACCCGCTACCTCGATTTTCCGCGCAAGAAGGGGATGATGCAGGATGCATTTCAAAACGGGAATCTGAGCGCTTTGGCCGGCTTTTCGGGCTTCAGTCCCGAAGAAGGCATCATGTTCGCCCACAGCCACGACGAGGGTCCGCCCAGCAAACTGGAGTTGGCCTACGCCTACATTCTCACCCGCGTTGGCGTGCCGGTGGTCTACTTCTCGGGCAACAACCTCCGTCAGGACCAGATCGGCCGCGCGCCCGGCAAAAATACGTGGATGGAGAAGGGCTACGACTACGCGTTGGGCGACACGGTCAACGGCTTCCAAAGCAACGTGGTCCCGAACCTCATCTACATTCACAACCAGTTTGCCCGCGGCCGCGAATACAATCGCACGCCCCTGGGCGAAGGAGGCGACTTCTTCGCCTACGAGCGTTACCAAGACCTGGACAATGACGGCAATCCGGATCCCGGAGAGTGCCTCATGCTCGTGGCCCTCAACGACTCCGGTTGGGACCAGACGCGCAGCAACGTCCAGACCTCGTTCGCGCCCGGGACCAAACTCAAGGACTACACCGGCCGGAATGGCGACACCGTCACGGTTAATGGAAACGGACAGGTAACCATCCGCGTTCCCGGCAGCAACGGCCAAGGTTTCGTCTGCTACGCGCCCTTCAACGCGGAGGCTCCCACCGGTGTGGACCCCCTGCAGTTCGGCGGTTCCGGGGTCAGCACGATTCCTTGGGTTATACCGGCGGGTCGTGATGGTGCGCCCAAACCCGCGCGCAACCTCGTCCGCCTCAGCGGCGGCATCGTGCAAATCGATGTCCGTTACTCCAACGCCGGCCCGCAGCAAAACGGCGAAACCGTCGACAATGTCCTGCTCAAATGGGGGCAAGGGCGCGACATCAACGACAATGGCATCATTGATCTCGACGGCAAGGACGTGGTGGCTGGCGGATTCGAGACCATGACCAAGATCACCGATGGTCATTATCGCGTCACCGCGAACATCGCGAATGTGCCCGAAGGCTTGCACACGATCAAAGCCCGCGTTTTCAACGGGCGGACCGGCAAATCCGCCATCTACCAGACTTTCACCGAGACGGTTTATGTCGACCGCCGCGGGCCCGATCTGGAGTTCGAAAACCTGGGCGACGGCGAGACGATCCATGGTGCGCGCACCGTCACGATCAACAACCCCGACCGCACGCTCTACAACTTGACCTATTCGATCGACGGCGGACCCGCGCAACAAGCCGACCAAGTCATCAAGGGCAAGTGGCGCATCAGCCTCGACGGACTCGCGGCCGGTGGTCACACCTTGACACTCAACGCCACCGAGGCCGACTACGCCTCGACGCGCAATGTCATAAACACGTCGACAGCCAGCCGCAGTTTCACGGTCGATACGGCGGGTTCTTCCATCGCGATCAACCATGACAACAACGTCACGCTGACCGAACCTTTCTTCAAAACCACTGTCACCGTCCCCGGCGGCACGGGCGCCGCCAGTGTCAAGCTCTACTGGAACGGCTACGAGCAGATCCTCACGGAAACCTCTCTCGGTAGTGGCGTTTTCGAATCTTCCTTCGACGGCCGTCACAAAATGGGAGGCGTCGACAAATTGTTCACCGGCGCTTTTGTCAACGGACCGCACTTCTTCGAGGCGGTGGTCAATCCCGGCACGGCCAACGAAAACCGCGTCTCCCGACGCGTCGTTTACAACCTTTACGGGAAAAACATGCACGACTCCGATGGCGACGGCATCCCGGATGAAATCGAGCTGGGCGGCTTCCTCGATGGCACCAACCCGGGTCCCGACCAAGCTTGGCCCGGCGACAACAGCAAGGATCTCATCCCGAACTTCGGCGAAAGCTGGAGTCGGCTCAACGCCATGGCGGCCGACACGGACTATGCGGGGAGCTGGGATGGTGATGTGGATTCGGACGGGGACAGCGTGACCAATCTCCAAGAGGTCATCCGCGGCTACCGTCTGACCGGAGATCCCACCCGTTACAAAATCTACGACCGCAGCAGCACCCCGCCGGCCAGCTCGGCTTCGGCGGCTTCCGCCACCCTGACCAGCCCCGGCGGAGTCAAGACGGTCACGGTGACCTACAATCCGAACGACGGCTCTCTCAAGGGCATCACCCCCGTGCGCGTGCGTCTTCAGCCGACCGGCGGTGGATCGACGCAGTTCTTCACTATGACACAGGTGAACAGCAACCAGTTCACCTATGCCTACACCGTGCCGGGCGGCGTGACGTCCGTGGCCTACTCGTTCTCGAACGCCGACAGCTCGGTCAACGACGCCACCGGCGGCAGCGCGTGGAGCATCGCCACCCCGCCGGTGCCCTCCTCGGCCACCTCGACCCTCGGAGTGAACGGCTCCGTCCGGACCCTGACCATTGTTTATGGTGCGAACGAGGGTCCGCTCAACGGCCTCAACCAGGTCACCATCAACTTGACCCCGACCGGCGGTGGAACTGCGGCCAGTTTCGCCATGGCGCCCGCGGGTGACGGCTCCTTCACCTACACCTACACGGTTCCGGAAGGAACCAGTTCGGTCGCTTATTCCTTCTCGTCGGGAGCGACCACGGACAACACCGGTGCTTCGGGTTGGAGCGCCTCGACGTTGCCGGGCTTCCGCATGGACGGCGAATTCGACAGCCAGAATTTCCTCGTGGCCGACAGCGGAATGCGGATCTATGCCGCCATCCGCGGGACGAAGCTCTACACCGCCACTTGGTCGCCCAAGGGCGGGGGCAATGAACACTACCTCTTCATCACCGACACTTTCGGCGATCCCTTGCCGACGTCCGCGGCGGAGGCATCGGACAGCGCCTCGAATTACGCCAACTGGGCGAACAACTCCAACGCCGGCACCGGCTTCGGCCCTTGGAGCATCGAAACCGGCGGCACAGTTTCCGGCGTGTTCCTCGGTAATCCCAAGGCAGCCGGCATCCAAGGCATGGACGAGAAGTCGTTCGGCCTCTATGCCAAGGGCGGTCCGGGCTCCTTCGTCAAGGCCTTCCGCCCGCTTACCACGGCACTCAATGTCGGTGATTCGGTCACTTTCCGTTGGGGGGTCAATTGGGACAGTGGCAACAGCACCGGCAAGAAAGGTTTCAACATCTGGGCCGGGCAAACTTTCTTGGTGAATGTCGAGCACCGCGGATCAGACGCCATCTTTGTGGCCGGCGAGGATTCCGGCATCGAATACGGCGCCGAGGGGATGACTTGGGCCGTCACCCGCATCTCGCCGACCACGTTGCGGGTCAGCGCGACCAGCCGCAAGCCCGACCGCCGCGAGATTTTCGCGCGCGAGGTCACCGTTCCCAGCGCGGCGCCGAGCCGGCTCGAGTTTTACGCCGAGAATCTCGCCGATGGCGACAGCCGCCAGCCATACTTCAACGATTTCAAAATCTACCGCAGCCCCGCAGTGCCCAAGACGGGCATCGTCTACGGGCTCTTCAAGGAGTCGAATCAATCCAAGCCATGGCTCAAAAGCTCGCCGGCCGGTGTCCTTCCCTACGCTCTCGGTTCCAAGGGGGTCAACTGGTTGGGCGACAGCGGCAAGGCCCTCGAATCGGAAATCGACCTGGTCGAAGTATTCGGTTCCGTTCCGCCGGTGCTTTACTTGTCTGCGGTGGCCTACGGGGGAGGCGCTCTGGGGCGGATCGAGTCCCAAGCCCCCCCGACATGGGACGGGGACTCGAGCGTCCAGGTCGTGGAATACCAGCCTGTCAGGATCTCCTCGATTCGTGACGAGAATCTCGACGGTTGGTTCGATGCGGGCGCGCCCGAGATGCTCACCGTGGTGAACAACGACACCGCGGACGGCAATTACGGCCTGCGCCGTTTCTACCTCGACGAACTCCTGAAGGATTCCGCCGAGATCACGGTCAAATTCAAACCCAACACGGCCCCGTCCGCCCTCGTGTCCAACGTCGAGGTCTTCACCAACCTCAACCGCCGCGAGTTTGCCGTGCTCGAGGAGGACCGCTCGCGCGTGACCACCACCTCGACCGATACCTATTTCCGCGCTTACCCGATGACCGGTCCGGACGGCGACGGTTACTACAGCATCACCTTGCCAGTGAATCGTTGCGGTGCTTACCGCCTGCAGGTCCGCTACAAAGTTAACGGTGGCGACTACATTTACTACACGGACCACGCGCAACGCCGCGACTGCGCCATCGTCGTGTCGCCCAAGAAAGCCCTCACCGCCAACATGTATGAGGTCAACCCGCTCATCGTGGAGGCCAAGGACAATACCTTCGCCGGCCGCGGGACTTTCCTCGATCTGGTCAACGATCCGGCTTTGCCGGGCGAGGCGGGCGGCTTTGACGGACGTCCCGACGCTCTCAACAAGAATCATTATGCCGCCATGGGCGTGAACATGCTCTGGTTGCAGCCGATCCATCCGATCGGTGTGGACAAGCGCGATATAAATCCCGAGACCGGCAAGGAGTTTGATCCGGGCAGTCCTTATGCTGTGCAAGACTACTGGTCGGTCGCGCCCATGCTCGGACGCAGCAACACGGCGGCCAACGCCTTGGCCGAGTTCCAGACCTTCGTCAGTCGTTTGGATAACTGGGGGGTCGATGTGATGATGGATGGCACGTTCAATCACAGCGCCCCCGACGTCATCATGGGTCAGGGTGCGGCGGATCTTGGCTTCGGCTACAGCCCCACGGCCGAAATCCGCGATGCCAACCACCGCTGGTATGCCAAAGAAGGCTTCCCCGCGCAGCAGGCGACGGGCCTTTCGGACATCGCCATCGCGCCCGACCGCAATGATTTCGGCAACTGGACCGACGTGCGCGAATTCTACTTCGGCAATTACGACGCGCTGGTCAAAGCCAAGGGCACGCAAAACGCCAACAAGTCTTATCCGGACAACGCGCACAAATTCGAATTCCTCGTCGAGCGCGACGAATTCTTCGGCCACACGCCGGAGACGCGCCAAGTCTGGGAGTATTTCGCCTACTATCCGATTTACTGGATCGAGAAATCCGGTCATCTGCGCGGCACGCCGAAGGAACAATCCCACAAAGGCATCGACGGCCTCCGCTGCGACTTCGCGCAGGGTCTGCCCTCGCAGTTCTGGGAGTATTGCATCAACAAGACCCGCAGCGTGAAGTGGGACTTCCTCTTCATGGCCGAGTCGCTCGACGGCTTCCGCGAAGTCGCTGGCAGCCTGCGCCACGGCGTCGGTTACCGCTCGGCGCGTCACTTCGACATCCTCAACGAGAACATCGTCTTCTACTGGCGCGACAACTTCTTCGGCTACGATCCGAACGGCGACAACGCTGGCAGCGTCGGCAAATTCTCGACTGGCGAAACGTTCCTCGCCTACGACCGCCGCCGCCGCGCCTTCGACAACGTGACGCTGCTCAACAACCTCGTCAGCCACGACGAAGTCTTCCCGCACAACGATGTCTGGAGTCTGGCCTATGCTTACGCGCAGACGGCCGCCATGGACGGCATCCCGATGATTCTTTACGGCCAGGAGGCCGGCGCCCAGAACAGCGCCACGGGCTACGCCGCGAGCACGGGCATCTTCGGCCCGATCAACAGCGCGCGGAACTTCGGCAAATACGAACTGAACTTCGGCAAGCGCATCCCGAACTTCAAGGTCTACAACAACATGAAGTCCATCTGGGACAGCCGCGATCTGGACAACGGGCTCGGCTGGGCCGTGCAGAACTTCTACGGCGCGGTGAACAAGGTCCGCGCCGCGTCGCCCGCGCTGAAAAGCCAGAATGTCTTCTTCCTCAACCGCCTGCAGCAGGGCGGGGGCTTCGAGAACGGCATGTTCGCCATCGGCAAAGTGCAGCAACCGGGAGTATCGGCGAGTCTGCAGGATGTGGTCTTTGTCTTCGTGAACAACAACTACCGCGGTATCACCGCGCTGGCGGCCGCTTTTGATCTCAATGGCACTGCCCCCGGCGGCAGCGCCAACTACTTCGGCATCGAACGGCAGAAATCCTACAACATCCGCGATCTTGTTTCCGCCAATCCCGCCGCGTTCTTGTGGGACAAACCCAAGACCGGCGCCGAGTTGCTCGATCAGGGGCTCTACGTCGGACTGCCTTACCAAGGCAAGCACGCCCAGTTCCTCAAGCTGGTCGACGTCAACGCCGACTACACCGACACCAACGGCAACGGCATTCCCGATGCCCTCGATCCGGACATCGACGGCGACGGCCTGACCAACGAATACGAATTGGCCCATGGCCTGAATCCCAACGATCCGTCCGATCGCGATCGCGACCTCGATGGCGATGGCTTCAGCAACTACGTCGAATTCCTCGCCGGCACCGCAGCCAACGACAGCAACTCCGCCTTGCAGATCGTCAACCTCGAGCCCGGCGAGACCCAAATGGTCATCCGCTTCAAGAGCACGCCCGGTGCGATCTACAAGATTCGCTACTCTTACGACCTTGCCTCCGGCTGGTCCGATATGCCTGGCGGCATGATGGTGGCGGAAACCGCCGAGACCGAGGTCATGCTCGAGTCCCCCGGCGAAGCCACCAAAGCTTTCTACACCATCACCCTGGTCCCGTAAGCAGGACCAGCGGTTTGCTGGGGGCGAGTCAAATCAACTGCGCGGCGATTTCGTCGGCCAGCAATCGTCCGCGGTCAGTGAGGCGGACGCGCGGGCCGTGGTCTTCGAGGAGGCCTTCTTCGCGCAGATTGGTCACAAGATCGTGGTTGCCGGCGAGCTTGGACGGATCGATGCCGGCGTTCATGCGTAGTCCGAAAGCGATTTTTTCGGCCTCGCGGGCTTCGGGCGGGAGGACTTCCTCGGTCGAAATGGGGCGCACGCCGGCTTGCAGGGCGCGGACGTAAGCGGCGGTGTCGGGTGCGTTTTGCCAGCGGCGGTCGCCGAGGGTGGACCAGGCGCTCGGTCCGAGTCCGAGGTAATCGGCGCCCTCCCAGTAAGCCAGATTGTGACGGCAGGAGCGTCCGGGTTTCGCGTAGTTGGAAATTTCGTATTGGTCGTAGCCGGCAGCCGAGAGAAATTCGACGCCGCGCTCGAAGAAGGCCGCGTCCTGATCCGTGTTCTCGCGGAATTCGCCGCGCTGCAGTCGCTCGAAGTATTCGGTGTCTTCCTCGTAGGTCAGGCAATACGCGGAAATGTGGTCTGGTTGCAGCGCGACGGTCTGACACAGGCTGTCTTCCCACTGCGCGAGTGTCTGGCCGGGCACGCCGTAGATGAGGTCGAGGTTGAGATTGTCGTAGCCGGCGGCGCGCAGGATGGCGAAGGACTTGCGGACTTGTTCCGCGTCGTGGACGCGTCCGAGAACTTTAAGCAAATCCTGATCCCATGATTGCACGCCCATGCTGACGCGATTGACGCCGTGCGCGCGTAGAAGTTCCGCTTTGCGCGCGGTCACGGTGGCCGGGTTCATCTCGATGGTGAATTCGGCGGCGCCGGATAGATCGAGATGGCGGTGCAGTCCTTGGAAAAGGCGTTCAAGTTGGCTGACGGACAATGCAGTCGGTGTTCCGCCTCCGATGAAAACGGTCTTCGGCGCGCAGCCACTGCCGAAGAGTTCCGCCTCGCGGATGACGGCATCGACCAGCGGGTCCGCTTTGCCCGGTCCGGCAAGGTCCTTGTAAAAGCTGCAATACGGGCAGATTTGCAGGCAGAAGGGAATATGCAGATAGAGGTGCTTCGCACCAGTGACGAGTTGCTCTGCCTCAGCCCGCATTGCTCAACCCTCAGCTATTTCCTGAGGGAGTCAATCGCCGTGCGGATGTCGTCTTCGGTCACGTCCTCGGCCACGAAGGCTTCGCCGAGCTTTGGCGTGACGACGTAGCGGATCTGACCGGCGGCGAACTTCTTGTCGTGGCGCATGGCCGAGAGGAGGGCGTCGGTGCCGAGATCGGACGGCATCATCACGGGGAGGCCGTAGGCTTGCAGCTTTTCGCGGACGCGTCCGGCCTCTGCCGCGGAGAGTCCGTATTTGCGCTGCGAAACATGAAGGGCGGCACACGTGCCGAGGCTGATCGCTTCGCCGTGCAGCAACTGGCCGTAGCCGGCGACGTTCTCGATGGCGTGGCCGACGGTGTGGCCGAAATTGAGGAGGGCGCGCAGGCCTGTCCGTTCATGTTCGTCGTCCGCTACGATCGCGGCCTTGATCGCGATGTTGCGGGCGATGAGCGGCGCGAGGGACGCGCGCGCGGCGGCGGGATCGAGTTCGTCGAGCATGGCGCCATCGCGGATGACGGCGTGTTTGATCACCTCAGCGAAGCCTTCGCGGTATTCGCGGTCGGGCAATGTTTCGAGCGTGAGCGTGTCGGCGAGGACCAGGCGCGGTTGGTGGAAGGCGCCGATGAGGTTTTTTCCGGCGCGGGCGTTGACCCCGGTCTTGCCTCCGACCGAGCTGTCGACCTGCGCGACGATGGTGGTGGGGATTTGCACGCAGGGGATGCCGCGGAGGTAGATGGCGGCGACGAATCCGGCCAGGTCGCCGACCACGCCGCCACCGAGGGCGACGACGAACGATCCGCGGTCGAGTCCGGCGGAGAGCATGCGGTCGACGAGGTCTTCCGCGGCGGCCATGGACTTGGAATTTTCCCCGGCTGGGACGGCGAGCAGGTGCGGGGAGAAACCCGCGGCTTCAAGCGCTGCGATCACGGCGCTGCCGTGGAGCCGGCCGACATTTTCGTCGGTGATGACTGCGCACGTGCCGCGCAGTCCGGCTTCGGTGCAAAAGGTTCCGGTCTGCGCAAGCAGTCCCGGACCGGCAAGCACGCGGCAGGCGCGTCCGGGGATGGCGAGAGGAATCTCGATCATGCGGAGGCGCTTTCGGAGGCGACAATGGCGGCACCGACCAAACCCGCCTGGTTTTGCAGTTGGGCGGGAACGACGGGGACTTTGACCATGCCCTGCACGACGGGAAGGAATTTGTCCGCCTTGCGGCTGACCCCGCCACCGATGATGAAGAGATCCGGGTTGAAGAGGAAGGCGTAGCGGGCGATGACCTCGCCGACGCGCTCGGCCCACTCGGGCCAGCCGAGGTCTTTTTCCTCGCGGATGCGCTCCGCGGCGCGGTCTTCCGCGTCTTTGCCGCGCACTTCCATGTGTCCGAGTTCGGTGTTGGGGAGAAGTTTCCCGTCGAGAAAGACGGCGCTGCCGATGCCGGTGCCGAGGGTGATAAGGATGACCACGCCATGGATGCCGCGTCCGGCCCCGAAGCGCATTTCGGCGAGGCCGGCGGCGTCGGCATCGTTGAGCACCGTGCAGGGGCGACCGAGTTTGGCCGAGAAAAACGTGCCCGCTTCGAAACCGGCCCAGACCGGGTCGACATTGGCCGCGGTGAGGACGCGTCCGTTTTTCACGACGCCCGGAAACGTGATGCCGACCGGACCGGTGACCGTGGAAAAACCGTCGAGGATCTGGCGGATGACTCCGGCCACGGCGTCGGGCGTGGAGGGCGAGGGAGTGGGAATGCGCAGGCGCTCGGCGGTCAGGGTGCCTTGCGCGGTGTCGACCGGCGCGCCCTTGATGCCGGACCCGCCGATGTCGATTCCGATGGTGTCCATCGGCGCCGATTGCACAACAGCCGCCGCCGCGCCGCAAGGGGGAAAGCGGTGGCGTTTGCTCTTGGCAACTGGCTGCGGCGGGGGACAATTTGCCCATGCCCCTCCGGATCGATTTCCATGTCCATTCGTTCTTCTCGATGGACGGCATCAGCAGCCCCGAAGACCTCATCGCCGCGGCGCGGGCGGCGGGGCTGAACGGATTCGCCGTGACCGACCACAACACGTGCGAGGCGGTCGATTACATGCTGGAGAAAGGATTGATGCGGGCGGACGGGAAACCGGTGGATGATTTTCTGGTTATTCCCGGTGTGGAGGTCACGACTTCCGACGGTCACTTGCTGTGTCTCGGGTGCTCCCTGCCGTCCACGTTGCGCGGGCGTCCCGCGGTCGAGGTGTGCGCCGCGGCGCACGAGGCGGGCTGCTTGTGCGTGGCGCCGCATCCTTACGATTTGTTCCGCGCGGGCATCCGCGAGAGCGTGCTCGACGAGTTGCCTCTCGACGGGTTGGAGGTGTTCAATGCGGCGACGACACTCAAGCGGCACAATCGCAAGGCCTACGACTACGCGTTGCGGCGCGGGCTGCCCATGACGGCCGGCAGTGATGCGCACCACGCCGGGGCGGTCGGCGTGGCCTGCACCATCCTGGAGACGGAGGATTTTTCCGTCCCGGGCGTGCTCGCCGCGTTGCGTCAGGGCACGGAACTCGAACAACGTTACCTGAGCACGCGCCAGACCATCCGCAAGACATGGAACAACTGGTTCCGTCTGCGCAGCAAGCCGCGCGGCGCGCGGGTCGCCGCAAAAGGCTGATGGTATCTCCTTGACCCTGCGGAGTGCGGCGGGAACGGTCTCGGCGGTGAAGGCAAAAGCGCGCCAGAGCCCGCTGTGGGACGAAGTGTTCGACGCGGACGGCGCGCCGCGGGAGCTTTACCGTCCGCTCCTCGATCTCGTGCTGGGCCTGCCCCGCGCGGAGACCAAGCTGATCATCGAGCGCCTCGAGGCGACCATGCGGGAGATGGGGGTGACCTTCGACATCGCCCGCGACCGGCCGTGGGGCCAGCGGCCTTGGTTCTGCGATGTGCTGCCCGAGTTGTTCGGGGGTGCGGAATGGGAGCGTCTGGCCGCGGGGGTGCGGCAGCGTCTGCGGGCCTTCGAGATGTTTTTGCAGGATATCCACGGCGAAAAGGAAATCCTCCGTGCGCAGGCGGTGCCGGCGCGACCGGTCCTCGGCAGTCCCTATTTCCAGCGACCCGCGGTGGGCTTGCCGCGTCCGGGTGGCGCCTTTCTCCATTTGTCGGGACTGGCTCTGGCACGTTTGCCGGACGGGCGCATGGCGGTGGCGCACCATTACTTCAGCAATGCCTCGGGCATTTCCTACATGATGCAGAACCGCCGCGCGCTTTCGCGCGTCTTTGCCGAGGCTTTCCATGACCACAATCCGCAAAGCATCGCCGATGTCCCGGTCTCCATCCTCGAAACATTGCGCGCGCTCGCGCCGCACCGGCCGGACGAACCGGTCGTGGCCTTGCTCACCCCGGGGGCGGGGAGTGCGGCGTATTCGGAGCACAGTTTTCTCGCCCGCCGCATGGGCATCCCGCTCGTCCAGGGCGGCGACCTTCTCGTGCTCGATGACCGGCTTTACTTGAAAAGCGTGTCGGGTCTCGAGCGCATCGACGTCCTCTACACGCGCGTGGCCGACGCGTGGCTCGATTCGATGGTCTTCCGCCGCGATTCGCTGCTCGGCGTGCCCGGTCTCGCGCAATGCGTGCGCGCGGGCACGGTGGCCGTGGCCAACGCGATGGGCAGCCAGCTGGCCGACGATCGCGCGCTCCTGCAGTATTCGCGGCGGATCATCCGCTTTTATCTCGGTGAGGAGGAACTCCTGCCCACCTTGCGCACATGGTGGCTGGGTGATCTCGACCAGCGCGACCACATTCTCGACCGTCTCGACGAATTCGACATCCGTCCGCTCTACGGCGAGCCGTTCGCCCACCACGCGGCCAGCGCCCGGAAAGACATCGATAAATTGCGCAAGCGTTTGGAAGACGAGCCGCAGAATTTCGTGGCCCAACCGCGCGAGGCGGGCGCGGCCACGGTCTGTCTCGACCGCAAGGGTTCGCTCGACGACCGGTGCCAGGACCACATTGTCTTCGCCCTGCGCTGCCCCGGCGGCGACTACGAAGTGTTTCCCGGGGCGCTGACTCGCGTCTCGCCGGAGGACAGCGCGTTCACCGCTTCCGAGTTGGGTGGCGGGAGCAAAGACACGTGGGTGCTGGCCACGGACCGCGAAGTCGGGCCGCGCGCCTTGGTGGTCAACCGCACCGCCGAGATGCACGCGCCGCAGGGATACGTGACCAGTCGCGTGGCCGATTCGTTCTACTGGCTCGGACGCTATCTCGAGCGGGCGCAGAGCCTGGCCTACATGGTCGGCGTGGTGGAGAGCCTCGAGACCGAGGAACTCAACCGCGCCGAGCGGCAGCTCTACCGTCCGGTCTGGAACCGCATCCTTCCGCCCCTGGAAAACCGCGAGACCGGGCGCAAGCGCGGCATCACCAGCGCGCTCGAGCGTTACCATCTCGTGCTCGACGGGCGCGAGGAGGGTTCGGTCTCGAGCACGCTGCGCCGCGCGGTGTGGAACGCCGGACAGATCATGGAATGTCTCAGCGTCGAAGCCTACGGCGTGCTCAATAATCTCGAAGGACGCTTCGCCCGCGCGCGGTTCCGTCCGGAAGGCGACGAGGCCGCCCTTGCTTTGGCCACGCAACGTTTCAGCAACGAAGCGGCGTCGGGCATTGCCGAGTTTTTCGGCACGGCGGAATCGACCATGCTGGCCGACCGCGGGTGGAATTTCTGCCTGCTCGGACAGCAGTTCGAGCGCGCGGTCATCACGGCCAACGCGGGGCTGACCATTTTCAAATCCATCGCGCGGCGCATGGAGAAGCTTTCCGAATTGCCCGAGCACGCCATCGAAATCGAATTGTCCGCCTTCCTTCGCCTGCTCGGCTCGCGCGACGCCTACCGCCGCGTCTACCAGATGCGCGCCGAGCCCGTGCCCGTGCTGCAGTTGCTTTACGACCATCCCGAAATGCCGCGCTCGGTGCGGCGTTGCCTCGGGCGCTGCGCAAGTTTGCTCGGGTCGAGGGACGACAGCTCGCCCGGTATGGTGCGCACGCGCGAAGCGCTCGAGGATGTCATGCGTCTGGTGGCCGGTGCCGGGTGGCCCGCTTACCTGCTGCCGGCCAGCGCGGCCGCCGGCGAGGCGGGCGGCGGCGTGCAACTCGATCCGGCGCGCGTCGGTGAACTGATCGAGGTGCTGGCCGACATCAACGACCGGACTTATGGCATCCACAATGTCATCACCGACGGCTTCATCAACCACCAGATCCTCCTCGACTGATGCTTTTCGAGATCCTGCATACGACCGATTACCGCTACGAGGAGCCGGCCAGCGAGGCTTATGTCGAGGCGCGCTTGACCCCGCCTTCGCGCCCGACGCAGAAGATCTTGGCCCACGAATTGCTCTTCGACCCGGAAGCGCCGGTGTCGTCCTACACCGACTACTTCGGCAACCCGACATCGTTTTATTCCATGGTCAAACGCCACGAACGCCTCACCGTGACCAACCGCATCCTCACCGAGACGGCACCGCCCGTCCTGCCCGAAGAGGCCCTCGACCTCACGGTGGGCGAGGCGCGGCAGATTTTTTCATCGGTCACCACCGATGTCTTCGACTACCTCCGCGCTTCCCCGGCCGTGCCGATGGGCGGCGAGTCGGCCAACTGGGGGCGCCGCTGGCTGCCGTCCGACGCCACCCTGCGCGTCGCCCTCGGTGCGCTCAATGGCGCGATCAATCGCGGCTTCCGTTACGTTTCCGGATCGACGGAAAATTGGACGCCGCTTTCCAAGATCTGGAAAGCGCGCGCGGGGGTCTGTCAGGATTTCGCCCATGTCATGATCAGCGTCCTTCGCACCGCGGGACTCCCCGCGCGCTACGTCTGCGGCTACATCGAGACGGATCCGCCGAAAAGCGGACGCCGTCTCGTCGGCGCGGTGGCCACCCACGCGTGGGTCGAGGTGTTCGTCCCGGGCATGGAATGGGTCGCACTCGATCCGACCAACGATCAATGGTGCGGTGAGCGCCATGTCGCGGTATCCTTTGGCCGCGATTTCGACGATGCCACGCCGGTGCGCGGGACTTTCAAGGGCAGCGGAGGGCAGAAAATGACGGTCAAAGTCGTGATGAAACGCGCCGTATGAAACTCACCATCACCTACTGCGCGGAATACCGCTACGAACGCCGCGTCAGTCTTTCCCCGCACACCGTCCGCCTGTTCCCGCGCGACGCGCTGCAGGCGCGCGTGCGCCGTCTCGATTTCGCCACCAACGCCACCGGTGCGGTGCACTGGCGCCACGACCTTTTCGACAATGTCGTCGCGCAATGTTTCTATCCGCGCGAGGACGACCGTCTGGTTTGCCGCCTGGACGCTGAAATCGCCGTCGAGCAGCGCAATCCGTTCGGCTTCCTCCTCGACAGCCGCGCGCTGCAGTGGCCCGCGGACTACGACACGCGCGAACGGGAAGTGCTCGGACCTTTCATGCGGGCGGAAAGTGCCGAACTGCCTGCCGCCTTGCGTCCCATGTCCGGCAGCGAAACCGTCGGCGCGCTGGTTGCGATGAACCAATGGATTCACGCCAACATCGCTTACGAGCGCCGCGATGAGGGGGATGCGCATCCGCCGGCCGAAACTCTCGGGCTGCGCCGCGGGTCCTGCCGTGACACCGCGGTTCTACTGGCCGCCGCGTTGCGAGCCCAGGGGTTGGCGGCACGCCTGGTCAGCGGTTACCTGTGGGAAAGTGCCGGTGATCCGTCCGAGCGCAAAGCCGACGGCGCCCTGCACGCCTGGACCGAGGTGTTCCTGCCCGGTGCCGGATGGGTCGGGATGGATCCGTCGAACGGTGTTTTTGCGGATCACCACTATCTCGCCACGGCGGTGGGTATCTCGCCCGCCGATATTGCTCCGGTGACCGGACTTTATTACGGCGACAGCAAGGTGCCGCACCGGTTGGAGACAACGCTCGAGATCACGCGGGAAAAGTAGAAGCGGCGTCCCCGCCGCTTAACCTTCGACGACAAGTGGCGGGGACGCCGCTACAACCTTCAGGACATGATGTCCTCGTGGAAGAGGCGGCCTTCGGTGGTGGCTTTGACGTAACCCGCGCGGATGGTGAAGTCTCCGAAGCGTTCGCCTTCCTGACGCTCGGTGGCGTAGCGGCGGATGATCGGAGCGAGTTCGTTGACGATGTCTTCGGACTTTACCGACGGCTTGTAGAGTTTGTTGAGACGCGAGCCGTCGAAGGCGGCGCCGAGGTAGATGTTGTATTTGCCCGGCGCGCGGCCGACGAAACCGATTTCGCCGAGGTAGGGGCGCGCGCAGCCGTTCGGGCAGCCGGTCATGCGGATGACGATTTCGCTCTCGCGCAGGCCGCATTCCTCGATGACTTGGTCGAGATCGCTGATCAGCGAGGGCAGGTAGCGTTCGCTTTCGGCCAGAGCCAATCCGCAGGTGGGCAGCGCAACACAGGCCATGGAGTTCAAACGCAGGCCGGTGATGTGCGCCGGGATATCCAGATTGTATTGCGCCAGCAGTGCCTCGATGCGCGGCTTCTGCTCTTCGGTCACGCCGCCGATGACGAGGTTCTGGTTCGCGGTGAGGCGGAAGTCGCCGGTGTGGATCTTGGCGATTTCGCGCAGGCCGGTTTTGGCCGGCGATTCGTCGGTGTCACGGAGGCGTCCGTTCTGGATGAAGAGCGTGTAGTGCCAGTTGCCGTCCGTGCCTTTGGTCCATCCGTAGCGGTCGCCGGAACTGGTAAATTCGAACGGACGGGTCTCGCCGAGTTTCCAGCCGAGCCGCGATTCGAGTTCGTTTTTGAACCAATCCACCCCGCGGTCCTCGATGGTGTATTTGAGGCGCGCGTGCTTGCGGTTGGTCCGGTCGCCGAAATCGCGTTGCACGGTGACAACTTTTTCCGACACTTCGACGACTTTTTCGCGCGGGAGGTAGCCGATGACATTGGCCAGGCGGGGATATGTCTTGGTGTCGCCGTGTGACATGCCGAGTCCGCCGCCGACCGAGAGATTGTAGCCGAGCAGTTTCCCGTCTTCGCCGATGGCGATGAATCCGAGGTCCTGCGTGTAGATGTCGACGTCATTGCTCGGCGGGACGGCGAAGCCGGTTTTGAATTTCCGCGGGAGATAGGTCTTGCCGTAGATCGGTTCCTCTTCGTCCTCGGGCGAGACGCGTTCGCCGTCGAGCCAGACCTCGTGATAGGCGCGGGTCTGCGGGGTGAGGTGGGCGCTGACCGCGCGGGCGTCGTCGAGCACGGGGCCGTGCAGGGCCGACTGATACGGATTCGGATTGGCCATCACGTTGCGGTTCACGTCGCCGCAGGCCGCGATGCAGTCCATGACCGCATCGTTGATTCCCTGCATCGTCGTCTTGAGGACGTCTTTGGTGATGAAATGCAATTGGAAGGCTTGGCGCGTGGTCAGCTTCAGCGTGTGGCTGCCGTATTGGTCGGCCAGCGCGTCGATCTTGAGCCATTGCTCCGGCGTGCAGACGCCGCCGGGCACGCGGATGCGGATCATGAAGATGAAGGCTTTTTCCAGACCGGCTTTTTTCCGCTCGTTGCGCTGGTCGCGGTGGTCCTGCTGGTAGATCCCGTGGAATTTGGAAACGGTCGTGTCATCGTCCGAGATGGCGCCGGTCGATCGGTCCTCGAGGCTCTCGATGAGCGTGCCGCGCAGGTAATTGCTGGCTTCTTTGAGGCCCTCGACTTTGGAGAGCGGCTTTGGGTCGGCGTTGTCGGAGATCATGGCTTGGTGGTTGGAAGAAATTAGGGCGCGGGCCCCCGGCGGGCAACCGCCGAATGCGCGGGTTGCGCCCGGCGGTGGTTTGCGGCAAGAGTTACGTTGTCATGTCGGATCTGGTTTCCCAGTCCTTTCCCCCCGAGCGGCTGACCGCGATCTCGGTCCTGCGGGCTTACCGTGACGGATTTTTTCCCATGGCCTGCGGCGACGGACGGTTGCGCTGGTTCTCGCCCGATCCGCGCGGGGTTTTGCCGCTGGATGGTTTCCATTTGCCGCACGGGTTCCGGCGCGCCTTGGCGCGTTTGGATTTTGCGGTGACAGTCGACACGGCCTTCGACGATGTGGTGGCCGGTTGTGCCGACCGTGCCGAGACATGGATCGATCCGGCCATCGCGCGGGTTTACACCGAACTGCACGGGCAAGGCTCGGCCCACAGCGTGGAGGTGTGGGCGGGCGGGCGTTTGGCTGGAGGTCTCTACGGCGTGCAACTCGGCGGGGCTTTTTTCGGGGAATCGATGTTCTCGCGAGTGAGTGAGGCCTCGAAAGTCGCGCTGCTTGCGCTGGTCGGCATCCTGCGCGCCCAGGGCTTCGGGTTGCTCGACATTCAATGGGTGACCGATCACCTCGAAAATTTCGGTGCGGTGGAAATCCGGCGGCCGGTTTATTTGAATTACCTGCGGGAAGCCATGATGACCCCGCGTTTTTTCCCCGCGCCGGGCGAGGTGCGGGTCGCGGAAATGCCGCGGCAACGGGTCGGCATAATGTAGCGGCGGCGTCTCTCCGAGCTGTAGGCTCTACGAGCCGGAAGCCCCGCCGCCGGTCGTTGGTCGAAAACAGCCGTCGCCTAGGACGGCGACGCTACAGCGGTTTGGATTTCACCTCGCCGTCCGCGAAGACCGTGACCATTTCTTTTTCCTTCGCCGCTTGCTGTGCCGAAGTGAGCGGACGGCGTTGCGCGTCCATCGTGATAGTGAACCCGCGAGCAAGTGTCTGGCGGGGTCCGAGCAGTTCAAGGGCGTGGGCATGGCGCGCGTGGCGTTGGCGGCGCTGACGCAGGAAAGCAGTCGCCGCCTGCTCTTGGCGGTGTTGCAGAGCAGCGAGGCGTTCCGACCACGAGCGCAGCCGGATTGCCGGGGAGCGCGCGGCGAGAATGGCGCGCGCTTGGTCTGTTCGTTGCTGCAGCAACCCGAGGATGGAGGCCACGGACGCGTGGGCGCGTTCGTGCAAATCGTCGGTCCCCTGGCGCAGATCTTCGATCCGCCGCAGGGGAAGGCGGAAGACTCCGGAGGCGGTGCGCAATTCGAGCTGCGCGCGATGTCCCGCGAGATGCACTCCGGCGTCGCGATGCAAACGCCGCAGGGACGACTGCAAACGATCCAGTGTTTCGGCGCGGTCGGCGCTGAGGATTTCGGCCGCCGCGCTCGGGGTGGGGGCGCGCACGTCGGCCGCCAAGTCGGATGTGGTGAAATCGATTTCGTGTCCGACCGCGGAGATGACCGGCACCGCGCTGGCGGCAATGGCGCGGGCGACGATCTCTTCGTTGAATTCCCACAGGTCTTCGAGGCTGCCGCCGCCGCGGGTCACCACGATGACATCGACAGCGGGAAATCCGCTGCGCTGCGGGTCGGCGAAGTGCCCCACGGCTTGCGCGATTTCCACTGCCGCTCCGCGTCCCTGCACGCGCACCGGCGCGATGAAGACGGCGATGTGCGGCGCGCGCCGGCGCAGCACGTGGAGAAAATCGCGGATGGCCGCCCCGGCCGGAGACGTGACCACGCCGACGCGGACCGGATGCGGGGGCAGCGGCTTTTTGCGTTCTTGGTCGAAGAGTCCTTCGGCGCGGAGTCTTTCCTGCAGCGCGCGGAGCTTGGCCTCGAGTTCTCCTGCCCCGCGAAGTTGCACGCGCCGGACGACGATTTGATATTGTCCGCGCGCCTCATAAACGGAGATTTCCCCGAAGATTTCGACCTTGAGTCCGTCCCGCAGGGCGGGAGCCCCGGCACCGGCACTGCGGAAGAGGACGCACGAAACCTGCGCGGCTTCATCCTTGAGGCTGAAGTATTGATGGCCGGAGGGCTGGCGTCGGAGGTTGGATATTTCGCCCTCGACCCAGATCCTGCCGAGTTGGCCTTCGAGGCAGGCGCGGACCTCGTGATTAAGTTGGCTGACGGTCAACGGAGCCTTGGGCGGGGCGACTTCATGGTCGTCCTCGGGAAAGGCGAGCAGGCCTTGGTTGCTGCGCGGCATCAGGAGGGGAATTGCTGCCACTCCGAACGGAGTGTGTCTACCAATTTTCCGAGGCGGACGGATAACTTGGGTTCGGAGAGAATCTGCTGCGCAGCGAGGGGATCACGCACGAGGTGCTGCGCGAAAAGATCACCGAGCGTGGCGGGGTCGTGCATTTCGCCGGCGGCTTTGACAAAGGTGTCGGGCAACTCGATACCGCGCGAGACGAGGCCCGTGCAGATGTCCTGCAGCTCGCGCCGCAGCGTGTGGCAGGCGTCCTCGTTGTCGATGATCGTCGGAAGCGGTTTGGCCCGGCCGATGAGGTAGGGCTCTTCTTGGTCGAAACCGGTGAATTCAACGCGGCCCAATCCCTGCAGGATGAGTTGGCTCGTGCCATCGGGTTGGCCCACGCAGGCGCGGACCAGACCCGCGCCGGCCACGGGAAAGATGGATTCCTCCCCGGTATCCGGCCGCACCATACCGACGGCGAAGATGCGGTCGCCGGCCAGCACCGAGGCCAGCATCTCGCGGTAGCGGGATTCGAAAATGTAGAGCGGGAGCAGGGCGTTGGGGAAGAGGGTCACGCCGGACAGCGCCATGACCGGCATCGAGGCGGGGAGCTGGATGGGGTCGGTCGTCATCACGGCCAATTTACGCCGGATTTCAGCGGTCGGGATCTTTTTTCGCGGCTTTTTCGCTTCAAGAGGCGCGGGGGGCTTGGCTAGGTTCACCCCATGCCGTCCGAGCCGAAATACCGCCGCATCGTCCTCAAACTCAGCGGCGAGGCTCTGCGCGAGCCGGGGAGCAAAGACGCCATTTCGCCCCAGATCGTCAATCAGATGGCCCAGGAAATCAAAGAGGTCCAGGGACTTGGCGTGCAGGTCGCCGTGGTCATTGGCGGCGGCAACATCTGGCGCGGGCTGGCCGCCTCGCACCGCGGCATGAACCGCACCACGGCCGACTACATGGGCATGCTGGCCACCGTGATCAACGGCATGGCCTTGATGAGCGGGCTGGAGGACATCGGCTTGACCACCCGCGTGCAGACCGCCATCGAGATGAACAACGTAGCCGAGCCGTTCATCCTCCGCCGCGCGTTGCATCATCTCGAGAAAGGATACGTCGTCATTTTCGTCGCCGGCACGGGGAACCCGTTCTTTTCCACCGACACCACCGCGGCCCTGCGCGCCAACGAAATCGGGGCGGACGCCATCCTCAAAGCGACCAAGGTCGATGGCATCTACGACGCCGATCCCAAGACGAATCCGGGCGCCAAGAAATTCGACCACAT
This sequence comes from Chthoniobacterales bacterium, assembly GCA_044355525.1. GTDB lineage: Bacteria > Verrucomicrobiota > Verrucomicrobiia > Chthoniobacterales > JACTMZ01 > JACTMZ01. Next base: position 720 of record JBIKXZ010000002.1, on the reverse strand, counting down.
CACCTACGCCGACGCGCTCCAGCGCCGCCTGCAGGTCATGGATTCCACCGCTTTCAGCCTGTGCCTGGACAACAAAATGCCGATTGTGGTTTTCAACATGGCGGATTCCGGCAACATCAAGCGTGCTGTGATGGGCGAGCCGGTCGGCACGCTCGTGACCGGCGGCTGATCATTTATGGACGAACTACTTTTCACCGCGGAGGAGGGCATGGAAAAAGCCCTCGATTTCATGAAGCACGAATTCTCCAGCGTGCGCACCGGCAAGGCTTCGCCCGCTCTGGTCGAAGGCATTGATGTCGACGCCTACGGCTCGGTCATGAAACTAAAGCAACTTGCGCTGATCAGCACGCCCGAGCCGCGCCTCCTCGTCATTCAGCCCTTCGACGCTGCGACCACCAAACCGATCGAGAAGGCGATCAACGAGTCGAAGATCGGCATCACTCCTTCGGTCGACGGCAAACTCATTCGCCTCCCCATTCCCGAGCTGAGCGAGGAGCGCCGCAAGGATCTGGTCAAAACGATCAAGACGATGGCCGAGGAAACCCGCGTGCGTATCCGCGCCGCCCGCCGCCATGCCATGGATTCGGCCAAGAAAATGCAGAAAGAGGGCGGCCTCACCGAAGACGATCTCAAGAGTGGCGAGACCCAGATCCAGAAACTGACCGACAAATACGTCGCCGATGTGGACAGCCAAGTGGCTTCCAAAGAGGCCGACATCAT
>JBIKXZ010000074.1:0-10559 GCA_044355525.1 Chthoniobacterales bacterium | reverse complement strand
GCCATGGTGCTGGTCTGGAACCAGCTGGCCAAGGGGAGCAGCGAATATTGCGCCGGGCTCGTTGCGCTGAACAGCGTCTTCCAGATCCTGACCTTCGGTCTCTATGCGTGGGTTTTCATCACGTGGTTGCCGGGTTTGCTCGGCATCGATCTTTCCGGCGTGCAGGGCTTGGGCGGAAAATCGCTGGCCGATGTGACCATCGGACAAATTTTCGCCAGCGTGATGATTTACCTCGGGATCCCGTTCGCCGCGGGCGTGCTCAGCCGTGTGATCCTTATCCCGCTCAAAGGCATCGAGTGGTATGACCGCAAATTTGTCCCGGTGATTTCGCCGATTACCTTGATCGCCCTGCTTTTCACCATTGTCGTCATGTTCACCTTCAAGGGCGACGCCATCGTGAAGCTGCCGCTCGATGTGCTGCGCATTGCCTTGCCGCTGACCATTTATTTCATCCTCATGTTCGGGATCAGCTTTTTCCTCGGGCGCCGTATCGGGGCGGATTACTCGCGCAGCACGACACTGGCTTTCACCGCGGCGGGTAACAATTTCGAGTTGGCCATCGCCGTGGCCATCGCGGTCTTCGGTATTTCATCCGGAGTGGCCTTTGCCACCGTGGTCGGGCCGCTCATCGAGGTGCCGGTGCTCATCGGGCTGGTCCATGTCGCGCTCCGGTTCCGCCGCAAATACTTTCCGCGCGAAGTCATCGAAGAGGCGGACCGCCTCGGCGAGGGAACGCTGTCCGAGCCGGACCGGGCTTACCTGCAAACCGAAGCCTGCCGCGCGGTGCGTCGGACGATGGAAAGAACCGCTTCATGAACACCAAGCCCCGCGTCCTCATCCTCTGCACCGGCAATTCGTGCCGCAGCCACATGGCCGAAGGCATCTTGCGCGCCGCAGCCGGCGATATCCTCGAGGTTTGCAGCGCCGGATCGCAACCGGCGGGTTACGTCCATCCGCAGGCCATCGCCGCGCTGGCGGAAATCGGCATCGATATTTCCGCCCACGCCTCGAAGCACATGAACGAATTCCTCGACCGCGACGTGGAGACGGTCATCACCGTGTGCGGCAACGCGGATCAGGCTTGTCCGGTTTTTCCGGGACAAGTGAACCGCCATCACTGGCCGTTCGACGATCCGGCGCATGCCACCGGCACGGCCGTGGAAATCGCCGCCGAATTCCGGAGGGTCCGCGACGAAATCCGCCGCGTCTTCGAGGCCTACGCCGATGGGCGGCGCGACGAGCAGGCCGGGCACGATCGAATTTCACCATGAACACCGCTGAATTCACCGCCTTGCTCTCCGCGCTCGGAGACAAACCCGTCTGCTTCGTCTTGCCCGATGGCGGACGCATCCCCGACTACGCGCACATCACCGAAGTCGGTCGCGTCGACCGCGAGTTTCTCGATTGCGGCGGGGAACGGCGGAAAACGTCCTTCTGCTGCCTGCAGGCCTGGGTGGCGGATGACACGGACCACCGGCTTCCGGCGCGCAAACTCGCGGACATCATCCGCCGTGCGCTCGAGCCGCTTGGTTTGGGAGACTTGCCCGTCGAGATCGAATACGAGGATGGCTTGATCTCGCAGTTTCCCGTGGTTTCGGTCGGCGCCGGCGAAGTGGTCACCGTTCACCTCGGCAGCAAACACACCGACTGTCTGGCCAAGGAAGTCTGCCTGCCCTCCGCCGCGCCGTCCGCGGATTGCTGCACGCCCGGCTCGGGTTGCTGCTGAGCGAGGCACGAAAGAGAGGGCCGTTTGTGACAGTTTCGTCACATTTAATCGTTGGCCCGCCTCCGGCGGGGCTGTTAGCGGTTCCGTAGCGGAGCCGGTCCTCGCCGCCACCTGACGCATGCCCGCCCACGCGCCCGCCAAAGACACAGTTCTGATCATCGAGGACGAGCCCGATGTCCTCGACCTGCTCCGTTTGCACCTGCGCAAAGAAGGCTTTGCCGTGCTCGAGGCGGTCGACGGGGTCGAGGGTTTGAAAATTGCGCGGGCCAAATTGCCCTCCGTCATCGTCCTCGACCTCATGATCCCGGAAATGCGCGGCGAGGATGTCTGCCGTCAGCTCAAAGCCCGCGAGGCCACGGCGAAAATTCCCGTCCTCATGCTCACGGCCAAAGCGCGTCCCGAGGACCGCGTGGCGGGATTGGAACTGGGCGCGGAGGACTACCTGACCAAACCCTTCAGCCCGCGCGAACTCGTGTTGCGCTTGCGCCTACTCGTGCAGAAATCGCGCTCGTCCGGTCCCGGCGAAAAACTGTGCATCGGCCCGTTCGAACTCGACCGGGGCACGTTCGAGGTCCGTCTCTGCGGACGCAAACTCGACCTCACCGGGTTGGAGTTCAAGTTGCTCGTCACCCTCATGGAAAACTGCGGCCAGGTGCTCGACCGCGAAACCCTGCTGCGCGACGTGTGGGGATACCGCAACTTGAGCAACAGCCGCACGGTCGACACCCATGTGCGCCGCCTGCGCGCCAAACTCAAGCCGCACGATGCCCGGCTCGCGACCGTGCACGGGGAGGGATATCTGTTCCGGGCGGAGTAGGGGGACTGAAATAAGTGCAGGCTATCGGTAGGGTCGGGCTGCAGAGCCGCCCGCATACTCCAATCAGAAAGGCGGCGGGCCGCTGAGCCAGCGGGCCCTGCCAACAAAATCAGACCCGGAAAATCGCCCCGAGTTTTTTGCCGAGGACGATGCTCGCACCGAGGATGGTCACGCCGAGGAAGACCATGGCCCAGACACCGAGGGCGCTGGCGATGAAGCGGCCTTCGCCGAGGAGCTGATACAATTCGTAGATCGCCTTGGTGATGGGGAAGTCCTGTTGGCGCTGGGCGAGGAGCAGCGAGTCGGACACCTCGAGCATGGCAAAGGAAAACGCGAGTAGTCCGCCGGCCACGAGATTGGCCGCGATGAGCGGGAGGGTCACTTTGCGCAGCGCGCGCAACGGCGACGCGCCGAGATTTTGTGCGGCTTCCTCCAGCGTGACGCTGGTTTGCTGGAAACCCGCCGCGGCGGAACGCACCACGTAGGGCAGACGCCGCACGGCGTAGGCGATGACCAGCAGGATGAGCGGGTCGCGCACCGGATTGAGGAAGTCGAAAAGTTTTCCTTCCTGCGTCATGGCCAAGTAACCGAAGGCCAAGACGAGCCCGGGCACGGCGAGCGGGAGCATGGCCAGCGCGTCGAGGAATTGGCGTCCGACCAGATTGGTCCGCACCACGACATAGGCGATGGCTACGCCGAGGACGAGATCGAGCAGCACGGCGAGTCCGGCATATTTCAGGCTGTTTTGGATGGAAGGCAGAGCCATGTTGTGACCCAGCGCCTGCTCGAAGTGATGCAGGGTGAGCGACTCGGGGAGAACGGTGCCATACCAGTTGTTCGACAATGCGACGAGGATGACCCCGAGGTGCGGGAGCACGGCGATGAAGAAGACGAGCGCGAAGATCGCGGTGCAGGCCAGTCCGGCCAGCGTGCCGACGCGGCGCGGTCCGCCTTGGCTGGTCGCCTTGGCCATCATGGCATGCGCGCTGCGTCCGAAGGTCAGCTTGCTCGCGGCATAAAGCAGGACCGAGGACGCGAGCATGACCGCAACCAGCGCGTAGGGGAACGGATTGCCGCCGATATCCTTGATGCCATTGAAGACCTGCACCGAGGCGATGCGCGTGTAGTCGAACATGAGCGGCACGCCGAGTTCGGTGAAGGACCAGATGAAAACAATGGTGCCGCCGGCGAAGAGTCCGGGCATGATGAGCGGCAAAGTGATGCGGACAAATTTACGGAACCCGGTGCAGCCGAGATTTTCCGCCGCTTCTTCCATCGCAGGATCGATGTTGGCCAGCGCGGCCACGGCGTTGAGGTAAATGATCGGGTAAAGGTTGAGCGAAATCATCAGGGCCACACCCCAGAGTTGCCCGCCGCCCAACCAATCGACCGGATGGGCCGGATCCTGCAGTCCGAGATGCCAAAGCAGCGCATTGAGCGCGCCTTGTTGTCCGAGGATTTGTTTGATCCCGATCGCGCCGACGAACGGCGGGAGGATCATCGGCACGAGGATGAGCGCGCTGAAGATGGTCTTGCCGGGAAAAAGAAACCGATCGGCGATCCACGCCAGCGGTAATGCGATGAGCATGGCCAAGGTGGTCACGCTCACCGCAAGAATGAAGGAATTGCGCAGCCCCTCGAGGTAGATCGGATTGCGGAAGACCTCCGCGATGTAAGCGAAGGTGAACCGGCCGTCCTGGTCGAAAAACGCGCCGCGCAGCGTTTCGGTCACGGGCAGGAGGAAGAAGCACGCGAAGAAAAGCAGCGTGAATGCGTAGACGGCGATGGAGAATTTTTTCGACATCAGGAAGTCACCTCAGCGGAGCCACGGATAAAAGAGGATAGAGGAGGATCCTTTGTTTCACTTGCGGACAGACTCATAGTCCCTCCCGCGCCAAGTCGGCGGCCTCCTTGTATTGGCGGCGGAAGCCGTCGGCCAGTTCTTTGGCCAAGCGCACTTCCTGCAAACGGTCGGGTGACCGGAGCACGGTGCGGATGCGGTCCATGCATTCGTCGTAGGAAAGCGCGGACATATCACCGAACCGTGCGGCGGCCTGCGGCGGGAAACCGGCGGCGGTCAGCGCTCGCCACGCCTCCATTTGCTCCTTGTGCGTGTCGATGGACATCACGCGGATGGCGAAGCTGATCACGCGGAAGAGCGGACCGGTCCAGGCTTCGCGGTAATCGAAATGCTGCGCCTCGACAAACGGATCAATCCCCGGGTCGGAGCGGTAGGGTTCGTTGGCCGGGACGTAGAAGTCCTTGCGCACGGGCAGACGGCGCAGGGCGAACTTTTCCGGTCCGCCCGGCGCACCGACTTTGAAATTCCAGAGCTTTTGTCCCTCCGGCGAGAGGATGAATTCGATGAAGGCGCGCGCGGTTTCCGGATGCGGTGCGCCACGCAGCATGGCAATGGGATCGACCCCGACCGACGATCCGCCGAGCGGGGTGAAGTATTGCAGTCGCGACGATCCGTCGGCGAGGTGCACGGCTTCGCTTTGGAAGCGTCCGTAGAAATCGATGCACATCCCGATGGCCGCATCGCCTTGCGAGACGTCGAGCGGCACCTTGGGTGCGGCATCGGTGAAGAAGCGCGCGTTGGCCGAGATTTTCTGGATGAGGCCGAGTCCCTCGAGCCAACCGGCGCGCACCGCGGCATCCTCATCATCCGGCGCCGCATCGAGACGCTGTTGCATCTTTTGCTGGATGATCTGCTCGAAGGCCTTGGCCGCGGACCCGCTTTTGGTCGGATCGGCCAGGGCGACTTGGCGGACGAACGCGGGATTGGCCAAGGAATCCCACGAAGCGGGAATTTCCTGCACGCCGAGGCGTCCGAGCGAATCGGTATTGTAGCAAATTCCGAAACTGGAAACGACCGTCCCGATCCACAGGCCCTGCGGATCCCAAAACGGTTCGCCGGAAACTTTCTGCGGAATGACCGCGTCGGTGAACCACTCGGGCCGCGCGGCGATCACTCCGCTGTCGACGAGGCGCCCGGCCTGCGCCTGCTGGACAAAGTCATAAGCGCCGCCGCCGAAAAACAGATCGATCCCGATCCCGACATCCGAGGCAAGGAATGTCCGCTTGGCCGCTTGCGCGGGTGTGTCCTGCGCGGGATCCGCGGGCAGTTCGAGGGAACGGTTGTCGAAGCCGGCGTCCACCTCCGAATCCCATTTCATGCCGCGTTTGTTCACCCAATAGTTCTGGAACGCCGCGGTGAACTCGGAGGCAAGGTAGCGCGCGATTTCCGAGGTTCCGCCGGGGACGCGCCAATCGAGGGCGACATCGCGTCCGGTCGTCTCGCGGTAATGCCGCCGGAAAGCGACGGTGAATTCGTGGCGGATGGCCTCGTTGTGCGGGGTGACGATGACCAGACGGTCGGCATCGGCGCCGGCCGAGAGTTGTTCGTCGGCCGCGGGGCGCAGGGCGAAGGGAATACCGATGACCACGGCCAGCGCGACAAGGACCAGCGAAATGCGCGCGAGCATGGGTCAGGCGGGAACGACCACCACGTCGGCCGCGTCGACGCTGGCCCGCACGCGTTCGCCCTCGTAGCCCTCGCCGGGACGCGGGTTGAGTTCGAAAAGTTTGAGCACGGCGTCGCCGGCGCGCACTTGGTATTGGGCGATTTCGCCGAGGTAGGTTTTCTCCTCCACGCGTCCGGTCAGCGAATTTTCCGGCGCCGGACTGTCGTGCGTGTGGTGCACGATGCGCCAGGCTTCGGGGCGCATGGAAAGCAGCACCTTGGTGCCGGTGGACGGATGCCATTCGCGGTTGCCCGGCACGCCGCGGAAATGTCCGTGCGCGGTTTCGACATGGAGTTGTCCGTCCTCCGCACCGATCACCGTGCCCTCGAGGAAATTGGTCTCGCCGATGAAGTCGGCCACCACGCGGGTGTGCGGACGGTGGTAAACCTCCTCCGGCGTGCCGACCTGCGCGACGCGTCCGTTTTCCAGAATGGCCATGCGGTCGGAGATGGAGAGCGCTTCTTTCTGGTCATGCGTGACATAAATCGCGGTGAGTCCGAATTCCTTGCAAATGCGGCGGATTTCGGAGCGCATTTCCAGGCGGAGCTTGGCGTCGAGGTTGGAGAGCGGTTCGTCGAGGAGGAGGCAGCGCGGACGGATGACCAGCGCGCGGGCCAGGGCGATACGTTGTTGTTGTCCGCCGGAAAGCTGCGCGATCTTGCGGTCGGCGTAAGCTTCCATGCGCACGTCGGCCAGCGCGCGGGCCACACGTTTCTTGATTTCCGCCTTCGGCACGCGGCGTTCCTCGAGTCCGAAGGCGACATTCTTCGCCACGGTGAGGTGCGGCCAGAGCGCGTAGCTTTGGAACATCATGCCGGTGTTGCGTTGGTGCGGCGGGACCTTGGTGACATCGTCCTCGTCGAAGAGGATGCGTCCTTCCTCCGGCGTGTAAAATCCGGCGATGTGGCGGAGGAGGGTGGTCTTGCCGCAACCGCTCGGTCCGAGGAGGAAAAACAGTTCGCCTTTCTGGATCCGCAGATTGACGCGGTCCAAGGCTGTCACCTCGCCGAACTTTTTGGTCAGATTTTCGACGGTGATGGTGGGCATATCGGGCGAGCGGCGAGCATGTTGGTTTCCGCGTCGCGCGGCAAACCTGCCAATGTTACGGAATTGTCACAATCTCCATTCTCGGTAGCCTTCGCGCTGTTGCTGCGCTGGTATCCAGCCGCACCGCAGTTATTCCTATGAACCACCGCAATTTGTTTCTCGGCTTGCTCCTCCTCACGGCGTCGATCCCGGCCCGGGCGGAGGACGCCGCGCCGCTGGCCGCGTGGTGGGAGGGCAAACACGCCACCGGCGATTGGTTCGGGGTGCGGCCGGCGCTGGCGGACCGCGGGTTCAATTTCGACGGGCGCTGGCGCGGGGTTTATTTCGGGATCCTCGAAAGCGAGAACGGCTCGGGCAACGCGTTCTCGCAGGAGGTCGTTTTCGCCGGACAACTCGACGCGGCCAAAGCAACGGGATGGGCCAAAACGGACGGCCTTTCTCTCTTCACCGAAGTGCGCTGGCGCGACCCGGGCCGCGCGGCGAACCCGAACAACTTCGTCGAGGCGGACAGCCTCTTCAATCCGTCGCGCTACACGGGCGGTGTGGGTTGGCGCCTGATGACCGCGGGCTTTCGTTACGCCGTGCCGGAGTTTTTCGGGGTGGAAGATGGATTGATCCTCAACGGCGGCTGGATCCAGCCGCAGAAGGAGTTCGTGGACCAACCGCTCGCGCGCTTGTTCGTGAACAACGCGATGGCCAGTGCCGACGGTCTCGGAGGAAACATTCCCTTTTCCTCCAGCTTCAGCACGTGGGGCGGAACAGTCGAAGCCAAGCCGTCCGCCTGGTATTATGTCAAAACCGGCCTTTTCCTCGCCTTTCCCAATCCGACCGATCCCGCCAATCGCGGCCTGCAGTTCCGCGGCCACGGGGACCCGGCGCAGAACGGGCTCTTTTTCATGGGCGAGACCGGCCTTACGCCCGAGATCGGCCCGGCCAAGCTCCCCGGAAAATACGCTTTCGGTGCCTACGTTTACGGCGAGAACAACGAGGAATACGGAGGCAACAAATCGGCTTATTATTGGCAGGCCGACCAGATGATCTGGCGCGAAGACGGGGAGGAAGGTCTGCGGGCCTTCAGCTTTTTTGCTTTCGCCCCGCGTTACAACAACGACTTCTCGTTCTACATGCACGGTGGCCTTGTTTACCGCGGGCTCATTCCTTGTCGCGGGCGCGACGAACTCATGGCCGCGGTGGCCGTCGGCAATTACGGGGCGGGCATGGCGGAAGACGGCGTGCAACCCACCCAGACAGTCCTCATGGAAGCAGGCTACCGTATCAAGATCTCCGGTTGGTCGTTCGTCCAGCCGTTCGCGCAATACATCTCGCGTCCGGACGGATTTGCCGACGTGGCCAACGCCGCGATTCTCGGCGTTTCCCTCGGCGTTGACTTCTGAGGATACCCGATTCCGCTTGCCCGCGCGCCGCGGCGTCCTACGCTTGAGATTATGAAAATCGGCTTCATCGGCTGCGGTAAAATGGGTTCCGCGCTCATCCAAGGCGTGCTTGCCGCCAAAGTGAGCGAGCCCTCCGAGGTGCATGTGCATGACCGTCTGGCCGAGCCCGCGGAAGTGCTCGGCACGGAAAGCGGAGTCCGCGTGGTCCGCGGCAACCGCGAAGTAGCCGCCGCGTCCGACGTCGTGGTGCTTTGCGTCAAACCCGAGGACGCCCTCCCGGCTGTGACCGAGGCCGGCGGAGAACTCAAAGGCAAACTTCTCATTTCCATCGTGGCCGGCATCACCATCGATGCCCTGCAAAAAGCGGCCGGTGCCGGTTGCCACGTGGTGCGCGTCATGCCCAACACCGCCGCGCTCGTGCAAAAAGGAGCATCCGCTTATGCCACAGGGCGCGGTGTGACCGAATCCGACATCAATGCGGTCGAGCGAATCTTCACTTCGGTTGGACGCGCGTTTCCGGTCAAGGAAGCACTCCTCGACGCGGTGACCGGTTTGAGCGGCAGTGGTCCGGCTTACGTTTACCTTTTCATCGAGGCGCTGGCCGACGGCGGCGTGATGATGGGCCTGCCCCGCGACCTCGCGACCAAGCTGGCCGTGCAAACCGTGGCCGGCTCTGCCGAAATGGTTTCGGAAACGATGATGCATCCCGCGCTGCTGCGCGAAATGGTGACCAGCCCGGGCGGCACAACCATCGCGGGTTTGTCCGAGCTGGAACACGGCGGCGTGCGCGCCGCGGTGATGGATGCGGTGCGCGCCGCCACCCTGCGCGCGCGCGAACTCGGCGGCGGCGATGCGGAAGCCTGACCGCCGCGCGGCGCACATCGCCGCGACCATTGTGTTTGTCATATCCGTGGAGGTCCTCCAGGCCTCCCCGCGCGGCGGACGTCCCGATGCGCCGGCGAAGCCGGCACCGCCCGAGCCGCCGCCTGCCGCGCTGGTGCCGGTCGAAGTTCCGCCGGAAACGCAGGCCCCCGTCGAGACGGAAACCGTCCGTCGCATGGGCATGGAAGGCATCGAGGCTTTCCAGCGCGGCAACTATGCCGGGGCCAAGGAAGCCTACCGGCGCGTGCTCAAAGTCGATCCGGACAACCTCCCCGCGCTGGTCAATCTCGGGGTGACCGAATACCGGCTCGGGCAATTGGACGAGGCGGAGCGTTTGTTGAAATCTTCGCTGCGCTTGAAGCCGGACAATGCCACGGCCTGGCTGAATCTCGGCATCCTTTACCTCGACCGCGACCAAACCATGCAGGCGCTCGCCGCCATCGCGCAGGCCGTGGTGCATGCGCCGTCCGATCCGATGGCGCGCAATTATCTCGGCGTCGCGGCCGGACGCAACGGCTGGTTCGACGCCGCGGAGTCCGAGCTGCGCCGCGCCGTCGAGTTGCGTCCCGAATACGCCGACGCGCATTTCAACCTCGCCGTTTTCTGCCTCGAGCGCAATCCGCCCGCCGTGGAACTTGCCCGCCGCCATTACCGTCGTGCCCGCGAACTCGGATCCGAACCCGACGCCCTGATCGAGCAGGCCATCAAGTAGCCTTCGTCGTTTGGAGCGGCCGTCAGCCGAGGCTTGGCGAGACAAGCAGAGCCAATGACCGCAGGTGCAAGGTCCGACTGCGCACCCGTTGGTTGATTCCGCCGTAAAAACCGGCAATGTATCCGTTCGCATGCGAGTCCTGCCCTACATTCTCGCTCTCTTGCTGGCCGCCCCCGCGTGGGGTGCCCGGGTGCCGCCACCCGAGGTGCACGGAAAGTCGGCCATCCTCGTCGACGTCCGCTCCGGCCGGGTGCTCTTCAGCAAAAATTCCCGCGAGCACCGCGCCGTGGCCAGCACCCAGAAGCTCCTCACCGCCCTGATCATCGCCGAGTCGGGCAACCTTTGGGAACGCATCACCATCCGTCCGGAGGACACCGCCGCCGCGCCGACCAAACTTTATCTCAAGGCCGGACAGACTTATTCGCGTTTCGAGCTGCTGCAGGCTCTCTTGATC
>JBIKXZ010000233.1:0-3426 GCA_044355525.1 Chthoniobacterales bacterium | reverse complement strand
AATGGATCAAGAGTGTCGACGGCGGCAAGGAAAAGCAAAACATGCGCTACAATGGCGCCTACAAACGCATGGGCACCGGCCTCTACGAGGGTGGCGGCACCCGGCTAGATACTGCCTTGAAGCAGGCGCTGGGCATGAAACCGACGAGTGTCTTTGTCATAAGCGACGGACAGGTCGCGAAAAGCCCGCCGCGCGACGGTGGCGACGACAAGAGCGAACAGACGGACATCGAACAGGAGGAGTTGCTTGATGTGGTCAAGGAGTTGCAGGCCCAGCTTGAGGTGCCGTCACGTATCCACGTGATCTATTTCGTCACCGGAAAAGCCAAGAGTGAAGAGGAGAAGAAGCTCCGCTCGCTGGCCCGCCGCAACGACGGGCGGTTCAAGCAGGTCGAAGCCTCCGACTTCTGACGCTTGCCCCGCCGCGCGGAAACGCTTACAAGGTCATCAATGGTGGAAATTTTGGAGAAACTCCTCCTCCTGCAGGAACGCGATCAGCGCCTGCAGACCTTCCTCCATGAGATCAATTCGGTGCCCGCGGAGAAGGCCGCTCTGCAGAAGGAACTCGATGGCGCGCAGCGCACGCTGGAAGACGAGAAAGCACGTGCCACCCAAATCGAGGTCGAGCGCAAACGCCTCGAGGTCGAGGCCGACGCCAAGCGCGCGCAGATCGCCAAATACCAGACCCAGCAACTCGAAACGCGCAAGAACGAGGAATACGCGGCGTTGAAACACGAGATCGAGCGCGCCCAAAGCGATATCAACACGATCGAGGACCGCGAGCTCGAGCTGATGCAGGAATTCGAGGATCTCAAGCCGGTCATCGCCGCGGCCGATACCAAATACAGCACGGAGAAAAACCGCGTGGCTGCGCTGGTCAAGACGGCCGACGAGAAAGTCGGAGTCCTCCAAGGTCGCGCCGACGAGGTCAAAGTCGAGCGCGATGCCATCGCGCAGGAAGTCCAAGCGGCCGACGAGGATCTTTTCGATCTCTACGAAAAATTGTTTCGCTCCAAAGCCGGTCGCGCCATCGTGCCGCTTGAAGGCAACCACTGCTCGGGCTGCCACATGACCGTCACCCCCGCCACCCTGCGCGACGCCAAGCTCGGCGCGCAAGTCGTCTCCTGCGAGCAGTGCGGCCGGATTGTTTACGCGCTACCGGAGTAGCGGCCCCTCGTCGCAGCGCCACTGCGTTCCGCGATCAGAGGATGCTCAGTGCCCGTTGGCACCGTTGCCGTTGACACTGGTCGCCCGTGGTTCGAACTCTTCGCGGAACTTGGCCACGAAGCTTTGGGTCGGCCAGGCGCAAGCTTCGCCGAAGGCGCAGACGGTGCGGCCGGCGATGTGGTCGGCGATACCGACGAGTTGGTTGGCGTCGGTCGGTTTGACGTCACCGTGGAGCATGCGGGTGGTGACTTTGGACATCCACAGGCTGCCCTCGCGGCAAGGGGTGCACTGGCCGCAGCTCTCGTGCGCGTAGAAATCGTTGATGTTGTTCAAGACCCAGAGCATGTCGCGCGAGTCGTCGAGGATCATGACGCCGGCGCTGCCGATCATGGAGCCGGCGGAGGCCAGCGAGTTGGCGTCCATGACCAGATCCATGAGGTCGACCTCGACGGTTTCCTCGGTTCCGTCGGCGGCCTTGCGCTTCATTTTGTATTTCTCGCCGGCCCGCAGGACTTTGGCCGAGCTGCCGCCGGGAATGATGGCTTTCAATTTGCGTCCGGGTTTGAGTCCGCCGCAGACATCGTTGATCAGCTGACCGACGGTAACTTGTCCGCAGCCGAGTTCGTAATAGCCCGGATTCTGCACGTCGCCGCTGACGCAGAGCGTCCGCGTGCCGCCGTCGCCGGGGGAGCCGAGTTTGGCGAAGTCCGCCGCGCCCAGGGCGATGATGTGCCTCACGTGGCAGAGGGACTCGACGTTGTTGACGATGGTCGGGCAGTTGTAGAGGCCGAAGACGGCGGGGAAAAACGGGGGCTTGATGCGCGGGTAGGGACGTTTGCCCTCGAGGGACTCGAGCAGGCTGGTTTCCTCGCCGCAGATGTAGGCCCCGGCGCCCTGATGGACGAAGATGTCGCAGTCGAAGCCGCTGCCGCAAACATCCTTCCCGATGAATCCGGCGGCGCGGGCTTCGGCGATGGCTTTTTCCACGATGCGGGCCGCTTCGGGGAATTCGCAGCGGATGTAGACGTAGCTCAGGTGCACGTCGAGCGCCCACGCGGCGATCATCATGCCTTCGAGCAATTGGTGCGGATCCTCGTGCAGGATGTAGCGGTCTTTGAACGTGCCCGGCTCGGATTCGTCACCGTTGACCACGAGGTAGTGCGGCTTGCCGTCGTCTCGTTTGATGAAGCCCCACTTCACGCCGGTGGGGAAGCCGGCCCCGCCGCGGCCGCGGAGGTTCGAGGCTTTGACTTCGGCGGTGACTTCCTCGGGCTTCATCTTGAGCGCCTTCTTCAGCGACTCGTAGCCGCCGTGGCGCAGGTAGCAGGCGAGGGATGTGTCATAGTCGTCGCGTCCGACATTTTTGAGGATCATGCGCTTTTCCGCGGGGTGCGGGGCGCGCAGGGATTTGCGGTAAGCGCGGTCGGCATCCTGCAAGACGGCTCCGGCGTCGGACGGCGAGAGTCTTTCCACGAGCTTGTCGTCGACCAAGGCAACCGGCGCGGTCCCGCAGCTGGCGAGGCACTCGACGAATTCGATGGTGTATTTGCCATCCGGGCTGTTGATCCCGTGTCCGTGGTCGGGCACATCCATGGCGCCTGCGGCGCGGAGAAGCTCCTCGCGGACCTCGTAAGAGCCGGCCATGGCGCAGGAGAGAGTGCGGCAGACGCGGATGGTGGTTTTTCCGGGTGCTGTCTGACGGAACCACGGGTAGAAGGTGACCAGCTCGAGGATATTGATCGGCTCGAGATCCAGTTTCCGCGCGATCCAATCGACCCCGCTGTCGTCAATGTAACCGAAGTGGTTTTGCCAGAGATGCAGGAGGGGGACCGAGGCACTGCGTCGGGAAACCGGGTAGTGGGTCATGGTTTCCTCGACCCGCGCCACCAGTTCGGGAGGCAGGCGGTCGGCTTGGCGGGTCTCGGCGGCGGTCATGAACGGCAATTTGTCCGTCATGGTTACGTTTCCTTCAAGAAAAACGATGCCCGGCACTTGCCAGCCGCCGCCCCGTCTGCGAGGCTAATTGTCCAAAACGAAAGCAAAAATCATGAGCGAAAAAGAAGCCAAACAGGCCGCCGAGAAGTTCAAAAGCGGCAAATCCCACGCCACCGAGGCGGCCCAGGAGTTCAAACAGGCCGCTGCGGCCAAATTCACCGACCTGCGCGATTCCTTGAACGAACGCGCCGGCGAATACCGCGAGCGGGCCAACCAAGTCTGGTCGGACACGACCGGCCGCGCCCGCACCCTCACCGACGACGGC
>JBIKXZ010000073.1:0-10660 GCA_044355525.1 Chthoniobacterales bacterium | reverse complement strand
GACCAGGTGCAGCGAAATCCGGCGCCTTTCCAACCACCCCAAACTTTCCATCACCGCCTTGGCAAGAGCACCGCTGCCCGGCCCGCATTCAATGACGTGGAATTTGCGCCAACCGCGGCGCGCCGCTTCCGACCGCAGCCAACCGGCCAGGCCGCGCCCCAGGTCCGGACTGATCTCCGGCACGGTGGTGAAGTCGCCGCCTGCACCTATGCGCCGCACATGCCGCGTGTAGTAGCCATCCTGCGGATGATGCAGGGCCAAGTCCATGAACGTGTCGAAAGGAATAGCGCCGCCGTTTTCCTCGAGGGCCGATTGGAGGGCTTGGCGGACAGTGGACATCACGGGCAGAGTGTCGCGGTGGATCCGCGGCAACTGCCCATTTACGAAATCGAGGACCGGATCGTCGAGGCGGCACGGTTGCAGCCGCGGGTGATTCTGCGGGCGCCGACGGGATCCGGAAAGTCGACTCAGGTTCCGCAGATGCTGCTCGACCGCGTGGTGCCGGACGCGGGGCAAATCGTCGTGCTGCAACCACGGCGCATGGCCGCAAGGATGCTTGCGGCGCGCGTGGCGGCGGAGCGGGGCGAGGCTTTGGGCGGGACGGTCGGGTATCAGGTGCGCATGGAGGGAAAGAGTTCCGCCCGCACGCGCATCCTTTACGTGACGGAAGGCATCCTTCTGCGCCGCCTGATCGGCGATCCGGAATTGCGCGGAGTGTCGGCCATTGTTTTCGACGAATTCCACGAGCGACATCTTTACGGCGACATCACGCTGGCCCGCGCGCTTGATCTGCAGGAAACCGCGCGCCCGGATCTCAAGCTGGTTGTCATGTCGGCCACGCTGGAGGTGGGCGAGTTGGAAAAATATCTCGCGCCCTGCGAGGTTCTTGAATCGGCCGGCTGCACTTTTCCGGTCGAGGTTCGTCATCTCGAACGCTCACCCGGTGATCGTCCCCCGTGGGGATTGGCAGCCGAAGCGCTTTCGGAACACGCGCCGGAATCCGGTCACGCGTTGGTCTTTATGCCCGGTGCGTATGAAATCCAGCGGACCATTTCGGAAATCCGCGCGACATCGGCACTGCGCGACTTCGCCGTTTTCGCTTTGCACGGAGAAATGCCGCCGCGCGAGCAGGACGAAGCGGTGGCACCAGGCGGCGGCCGCAAGATCATCGTCTCGACCAATGTGGCGGAGACGTCGCTGACTATCGAGGGAGTGACTCTCGTGGTGGACAGTGGTCTGGCCCGCATCGCGTGCCATGACGCGCGGCGCGGGATCAATACCTTACTCGTCGAAAAAATCAGCCGGGCCTCGGCCGACCAGCGCGCCGGCCGCGCCGGACGCACGGCTCCCGGACGCTGCGTGCGGTTGTGGATGAGCAAAGACCACGAGCAACGCGTTGCGTCCGAGTTGCCGGAAGTGAAACGCCTCGATCTGGCTGAGGTGGTCCTTTCGCTCAAAGCGGCAGGAGTCGGTGATCTCGAGAAATTCCGCTGGCTGGACCCGCCCGAACCGCGCGCGCTGCAACGCGCGACCGAACTGCTCGAGGATCTCGGGGCACTGGATCATGAGGGCGTCATCACCGCGCTCGGACGCCAGATGCTCGCCTTTCCCGTGCATCCCCGTTACGCGCGGTTGCTGCTTGAAGCGGAGAAACTCGGTTGCGTGAAAGCGGCGTGTTTGCTCGCCGCGCTGACCCAAGGGCGCGGATTGCTCGTGAAGAGCACCTCGCGCGAGATGGACAAACGTCGCGACGAGATGCTGCGCGACGGTGCGGAGTCCGACGTGCTGGTCCAATTGCGGGCCTTTTCCGTGGCGCGCAAATCGAATTTCGATCCGGCCCGCGGCCGCGCGCTCGGCATCCACATGCAATCGGCACGGCAAGCGGCGCAGTTGGCGGAAAAGTTCGCCGACATCGCGCATGGCGAGGGGCTCAATCTGACCGAAGAACCGCCGCCGGAACATTCGATGGAAAAATGCATGCTCGCCGCTTTCCCGGATCACCTGGCCAAGCGCCTCGATCGCGGGACCCTCCGTTGCGATCTCGTGCACGACCGCCGCGGCACGCTGGCCCGCGATAGCGTGGTGACGAGTGAACTTCTCGTCGCCGGCGAAATCACCGAGATCGGCGGACGCGAGGGCGATGTGCAGACCTTGCTCACTCTGGCCGCTCCGGTGCGCGGGGAGTGGCTGCAGGAAATGTTTCCCGGCGAGTTCTCCGACGAAACCGCAACCTTGTTCGATCCGGTCACCCGCGGGGTGACGGCTCGTCGCGTGACCAAGTTCCGCGATCTGGTCCTGCGCTCCGGCCCCGGCGGCGAACCGGATCCTGCGGCCGCGGCCAAAATCTTCGCCGAAAAAATCGCCTCGGGTGATTTGTCTCTGCCCTTGTGGAACGAGACGGTGGAGCAATGGATCGCGCGGCTCAATTGCCTCGCGGGCTGGATGCCCGAATTAGAACTTCCGCCCGTCGGTGCGGAAGAAAAACGCTTTCTCTTCGAACAACTGGCGCAGGGAGTGACGAATTACCGTGCGCTCAAAGACAAAGATCCGTGGCCGGTGCTGCGCGGATGGCTCTCCGCACCGCAACTCGGCGCGCTCGAGGCCTATGCGCCGGACAAAATCAAACTACCCGGCGGTCGCAACGCGCGCGTGGTTTATGCCGAAGGACAAGCGCCGGTCATGTCCGCTCGCGTGCAGGACCTTTACGGCGTCGAAGCGCCGCTCACTGTGGCCGACGGACACCAGCGCGTGCGCGTGGAAGTCCTCGCTCCTAATCAGCGCCCGATCCAAGTGACTGATGACCTGGGCAGCTTTTGGAAGAACACCTATCCGCAAATCCGCCCCGAATACGCCCGCCGCTATCCCAAACACGAGTGGCGTTGAGAAATGATGCGGCTAGCGTCCGAAAGTAGAAGCGGCGGGGACGCCGCCTCTACTTTTTCCCGCGCGGAAGCAGCCGCAGCGGCGTCGGGACCGCAGGCTTTGGCAAAAAGCCGCTCACTTCGGCCCGATCGCCACGGAACGTCACGGTGACCGCGCCGCATTCGTCCTGATCGAAAATTTCCGCGCCGGTGGCGGCGAGGCGGGTGCGGAGGGCGGGTTCGTCGCTGCCGTCGCGGAAGGGATCGCGCGGGGCGAGAATGACAATGCGCGGTTGCACGGCGGCGAGGAATTCGTCGGTGGCGAAGAGGTCCTCTTTGTGGCGTCCGAGCACGAGGATGTCGGCGCGCAGCTCCCCGGCCTTGCGGCGCGCGAGCGCGTCTTCGGCCGTGGCGCCGCTGTCGGACATGAGGAGAACGCGGAATGGTCCCTGGTCGATGCGGGCGATGATGCTTTGGTCGTCGGCACTGCGGGCCCGGTCGGATGGTCCGGGGTGGAGGATGGTCACGGTCGTTTCGCGCGCCACGCGGAAACGGTCGCCCGGCAGGACGAGGGACTTCGGAAATCCGCGTTCCCGCAAGAGCGCGTGCAGCGCGCTGCGTGAGCGGGCGCGGTCGCGGAGAATTCCGGTCATCCAACGTCGCGGCGGATGGGCCTCGAGCAGCCGGGGTGCCCCGCCGAGATGTTCCGCGTCGCCATGGGTGAGCAGGACGGTATCGGGCCGCCCGATGCCCGCGGCGCGCAGGGCGGGTTCGAGGACGGAACGCGCATCGGAACCGGTGCCCGTGTCGAAAAGCCAAGCGCTTTCGCGGGTGCGCAGGAGTTGCGAGCCGCCGGCGGAGAGATCGAAGACGGTGAGGCGCGCGGGCGGCTGCATCCAGGCGGGCGGCAGCTGCAGATAAGAACCCGGCAGGTCGGCGGTGCGTCCGACCACGCCGACGAGCACCGCGGCGAGGCCCCATGAGGTGTTGTTGAACACCGTGGCGATCCACGCGGAGACGGTTCCTCCGATCAGGGCGAGCACGGACACGGCGAGGATCCCGAAGGCGAGAGGCACGGCGAGCATGTTGGCCGGGATGGCGAGCAGCGGGATGATGTGGAAGACCAGCGCGGTGAGGGGCAGACTGCCCAGCCACGCGGCGGCGGAGACCCCGAGAGTCGCGGCGAGCGCGCGGCCGGCGTCCGCGGCGGCGGCCTGACGGCGGTTGTAGAGCCGGCGCGGCAGGAAGGGATCGGGACGGAGGCGCGCGGAGAAAAACTCCTGCAGCGGCGGGGCGAGCAGGAAGATGGCGGCGACGATGCTGAAAGACATCTGGAATCCCGGCGAAAAGAGCTGATTTGTGTCATAGCCGAGGAGCAAAAGCGCGGCCGCGGCCAGGCTGTTGGCCGGGGAGACCGGGCGATCGAGCAGGAATCCGGCGAATGCCATCGAAAGCATGACGGCCGCGCGCAGGCTCGGCGGCGAGGCGCCGGTGACCAAGGCGTAGAAAAAGAGCGCGGGGATGATGACGAGCACCGCACGCCGGCGGCTCAAACCCAGCGGCCGCAGCACCAGCCAGAGGAGAAGGGCGATCATGCCGACGTGGAGGCCGCTGACGCTGAACAAATGGAAGGTTCCGGTCCGGCGGAAGGCGTCGGCAAATTCATCGGCTTCGCTGTCGCGCGCCCCGAGGGTGACGCCGGCGATGAGCGCGCGCAGGGCGGGGGCGTTTTCCAATCCGAGTCCGAGCGTCCGCAGCATCCAAGCCCGCGCCGCGAAGGCCGCGCTTTGCAGCGGGGATCCGGCATCGCGCGCGAGGCAACGGGCCGGCTGGTCGCGGTCGCCGCGCATTTCGAGAAACACGCCGCGCCGTCCCCACCAATCGGCGGCGTCGAATTGTCCGGGATTGCGCGGTGGCGGAATGCGCGAGACGACGCCGGTGATTTCCCACCGGTCGCCGTAACGCGGCGCGAGTTTGCATGTCCATCGCGCGACGACGCGGACCGGCGGACGGACGGTGCGCCCGTTGATCGTCCACTTCTCGACCCGCAACGGGGCACGCCACGATCCCGGGGCGGATTCCTTCGGCTCGTCGAGTAGCACACCGGTGAGGCGCACTTCGCGCGGCTGGTCGAAAAGGGCGGCGGCGAGGGTGCGCGCGGGATCGTCCGGGCCTTGCCAGGTGTGGGCGAGGGCGAAGGACGCCGCCGCGGCCAGCAGCAAGGCGACGGTTCCGCCGCGCCACGGGGCGGCGGCGAGGGCGGCCACGACTATGACAAACAGGACACGCGGGTTGGGGTCGGCGTATTCGGCGACGAGAATGCCGGCCACCGCGGCGAGGGCCACGCCGAGGAGGGGCAGGCGGGGGCGGGACCTGATAGTGTCTCGACCCGTGCTTTGATTATGGAGTCCGGCGGACATAGACCGGCGCCACAATAGTAGTGGGGCTTCTTTATTGCCCGGCGAATTTGAGCAGGGCGAGTTCGACGCGCTGGTCTTCGTCGAAATAGAAGCGCACCGCGCCGTCGCGTCCGCGCAGGTCGGTGGGCACGCCGGAGCTAGCCCGGCGGGAGTGGATTTGGTGGAGTCCGGGTTCGGCTCGGTGGTAGGGCACGCCCCAGGCTTCGATGCGGCGGCAGTTGGCGCAGTGCAGGGCGAAGTATTCCTCCATGGCGGTGCGTTCGAGGACGCGGTATTCGACGTTTTCGATCAGTTCGACGCTTTCGTAGTCGAAAAATTCCAGCGGATACAATCCGCGCGCGGGGAGATGGGTCCAGCGCCAGCGGAGGAGACCGAGGCGGATGCGCGGGTCGTGTCCGGCCACGCGGTTGCGGAAGGACAGCGTGTTGAGCGAGAGGATGACGGGAGACTGCAGGCCGGCATCGACCGTGACATAAACATGGTCGGTATTTTCCGGCCGCTGCGAGTTTTCGATTTCGAATTTCGCGACGGCGCCGGCGACGCGGGCCATCGGGGTCGACGGGAAGGCCACGCCGTGCGGATGTTCGCTGGGGGCGCGGCGTTTAATCGAACGAGAACGGGCTGTAGAGGTTGTCCTCGTAAGCCGAGTTGAAGAAGGTGTCGGCCTGCGGCGGGGCGTAGGCGAAGGGCGCGTTGACGTTGCCGCCGTAGCGGTTGTAGTTCTCGCCGGAGAAATAGGGATGGCTCTGATCGACGGCGTTCGGACCTTTTGCGTAGAACTCGTAGGAGCGGCGCATGTAGGTGACGACCGGCGCGGGGGTGCCGGCGGCGCGGAGTTGGGCGAGGTCGGCGTTGCTCAGATTGTAGGCCTTGCGCGTGCTCTGCATGTAGCTGACCAGTCCGGGTCCGGGCACGCCCGCCTTGGCCGAAGCGGCCACGTCAGCCACGCTGAGGGGGAGACCTTCGCGGACCTTAAACGCGGTCTCCTGCGGGATGCCGGGCTTGGAGAATTCGCCAAGGATTTTCGGGTCGACTTGGGAGGTGGTGGCGCAGCCGGCGAGGGCCAGCAGGGCGAGGAAAAGGACGGATTTCATAGAGTAGGGGCATGGTGTTCGTCCGGTCCGCGGGTGGCAAACCAAAAGACCCGCGGACAAAAGGCTTGCCACCCGGAGGCGTGGACGGTAGTTTTCCTGACCCTTTTCTGGGGAGACTTTTATGGCCTACGCAATCATCCAATCCGGCGGACGTCAGTTCCGCGTGCAACCGGGCGACGTCATCGACGTCGAACTTCTCGGCGTCGAGACCGGCAAGAAAGCCGTCTTCGAGGAAGTGCTCCTCGCGGCCGACGATGCGGGGGTGAAGATTGGCGATCCGCTGGTCAAAGGCGCGAAGGTCACGGGCGAGGTGCTGGAAGACGCGCGCAAAGCCCCGAAAGTCGTCTCCTACAAATTCAAACGCCGCAAAGGTTATCATCGCACGGTCGGCCACCGCCAGAAGCACACGCGTGTGAAGATCGGCGAAATCAAAGCTTAAGTTTATGGCCCATAAAAAAGGACAAGGCAGCGTCAAGAACGGCCGCGACAGCGTCAGCAAGCGGCTTGGCGTGAAAAAATTCGGCGGTCAGGAAGTGCTGGCCGGCAACATTCTCATCCGTCAGCGCGGCCGCAAATTCCTGCCGGGTCGCAACGTCGGCCTCGGCCGCGATTTCACGCTCTTCGCGCTGGAGAGCGGCAAAGTGGAGTTCGACCGCGGCGGACGCCGGATCAACGTGGTGCCGGCGGCCAACTGACACGCTTTCCTCCTCGGAAAAGACCGGAGCCCGTGCGGGTTCCGGTCTTTTTCTTTGTCCCCGCGGGCGCAAATCGGGATTGCCGCGGGGGGCGTCCGTTTGAATGATGCGGGGCGATGTTGGAACTGATGCAAAAGGGCGGCCCGGTCATGTGGGTCATCCTCGCGGTGAGCGTGCTCGGAGTGGCCGTCTTTCTCGAACGGCTCGTCTTCCTGCACCGTGCGCAGATCCGCGTGGGGGAATTCCTCCGCGGGCTGGCCAATCTGGTCAAAGACGATCGCTATGACGAAGCCCGCCAGCAATGCCTCTCCACCCCCGGTCCCGTCGGCCGCGTGGCTTTGAGCGCGGTGCTGGCCCGCGAGTGTCCGCGCGCGGAATTGCGCGACATCGTGCAGGAGGCCGGACAACTCGAAGTGCCGCGGTTGGAACGGCATCTTCTTTTGCTCAACGGCATCGCCTGGGTCGCGCCGCTGCTCGGCTTGCTCGGCACGGTGCTCGGATTGCTCGAGGCGTTCTATCTTGTTTCCACCCAAGGCGGCTATGCCACGGTGGCCGATTTGTCCGGCGCGGTTTACCACAGTCTCATTTCCGCCGCGGCCGGTCTGGCCGTGGCCATCCCCGCGCTGGTCGGGGCCGCGTATCTCTCCTCGCGGGTCAAGGATCTGCTGCACGACATGGAGCGCGCCGGCATCGAAATGGTGAACCTGCTGAAGAACCGCACCCTGCCGGCCGCGGAGATCCTCGCCATGGAAGGCGAACCGGCCGGCGAGCCATGAGATTGCAATCCTCGGTGCGTTGGAGCGGCGCGCCCGCGCTGGCGGCCGGTGCGGCCGCGGTCATTCTCCTACTCGTTTTTTATATCATGCTCTCCGGCAGCTTCCTGCTCCATCCGGGCATGGCGCTCGAACTGCCCGCCTCGCGCTTCCTTCTCCCGGCCATGCGCAATCCGTTGGTTGTGTCCGTGACCGGCGGGGCCGGAGCCTCGGTCTATTTCGAGGACCGCGTGGTCGAACCGGCGCAACTCGGCGAGCGCCTGGCCTCGCGCCGCAGTGCGTCGCGCCAGGTGGTGATCAAAGCCGACCGCGACGCGCCGCTGGCCCTCGTCGCGCAAGTGACCGAACTCGCGCTGGCCAACGGATTCGACGTCGCCCTTGCCGCGACGCGTCCGCCCCAGCCATGATCCTCGCCGAGCGCCTCTCGCACGTTTTCCATTGGCCGACGACGTATCCCATCCGGCTGCTCCTCCCGGCCATGCTGGTTGTTTCGTTGCTGGCCCACGCCGCGGCGCTATACCTCGTGCGCGCAGACGTGCCCCCGCGCGGTGTGGCCCTGCCGCCTTTGCCGGCCGAAATCACCATCCTGCCCGGCGGCGGTGAATCGGTGCTCATTACCGCGCGCGATCCCTCGTGGCTTGATCCGGGCCGTTACCGCGACCGCATGCTGCCCGTGCCGCGGTGGGAACGGCCGTGGCGCGCCCTGCAACCGGAAGTGCCGCCCTTGGTTTCGGCGCCGCCGCGTCCGGCGGAGGAAACCTGGGTCGGCGCGTTGCCGCCGCTGTCCGAGCGCGCGTGGTTCGAAGCGCGAACCCGCCCCTCGCCGCCGCAGACCGCGCCGGTCACCGCGCGTTTCGACACGGCGGGTCCGGCGGTGACCGAGGACGTGCTCGACCGTTTGCGCGCCGCGGCGCCGGAGGAAGCGCCGGGGCTGCCGACCGAATTGCTCGTCGTGCTCGATGCGGCCGGGGAGGCGCGTCATGTCTGGCTGCTGCGCAGTTGCGGCGTGCCCGCGCTGGACACCGCCGCGCGGCGTGCGGTGCAACTTTCGCGTTTCGGAACCGCACCCGGCAGCTACCGCGGGGTGTTGCGTGTGGTCTGGGCGCCGGCGGCGGAGGCCGCGCCATGATCCGGACCGGGTTCCATGTCCTTCCGCTGCTTTATGCGGCGGGCTTGCTCGCCGCAGTGTTCGCGTTGTGGTTGCTCAACGACTGGCGCGTCGCGCGCCGTCGCCGCCGGGAACGCCGGGACCTCTTCCAGTGCCGCCTGTGCGCCGGATGGATCCGCCACGAAGGGAAGGTGTCCGCTTTGGTGCGCTGCGCGTCCTGCGGTGCGCTGAACGAACACCGGCGCGGCAACGATCTCTGACCGGAACCGTCCGTTTGGCCTCGCCAAAGCTCGGCGCATTGCTTTACCAATAACCCCTCACGTCATGAGCGAACGTCGAGTGGTCATCACAGGCATGGGGGTCGTTTCCCCCGTCGGCAAGGATTTGCCGTCCTTCTGGGAAAGCCTCAAAGCGGGCCGCAGCGGCATCACGCGTTACACGGCCTTCGACTCGGAAAAATTCGACAGCAAGATCGCCGGCGAGGTGCGCGAGTTCGATGCGACACCTTTTTACAAGACGCCGAAGGACGTCAAACGCACCGACCGCTACACCCAGCTCGCGGTCGCCGCGTCCAAGATGAGCCTCGACGATTCGGGGCTGGATCTCGCGTCGACCGATCTCGACCGCGCCGGCGTGATGATCGGCAGCGGGGTGGGCGGACTGCAGACCATGGAGGATCAGGTGACCAAGATGGCGTTGAAGGGCCCGGACCGCACTTCGCCGTTCATGATCCCGATGATGATCAGCAACATGGCCAGCGGTTTCATTTCCATGGAGCACGGCCTGCGCGGACCGAACATGGCCATCGTCACGGCCTGCGCCACGGCCAACCATTGCATGGGCGAAGCGTGGCGCATCATCAAATTCGGCGACGCCGATGTCATGCTGACCGGTGGCAGCGAAGCATGCATCGTGCCCGTGGGCATCGCGGGATTCTGCGCCATGCGGGCCCTGAGCACGCGCAATGACGAACCCGAACGCGCCTCGCGTCCGTTCGACAAAGACCGCGACGGCTTCGTCATGGGCGAGGGAGCGGGTGTCATCATCCTCGAGGAATACGAGCACGCGAAAAAGCGCGGCGCGAAAATTTACTGCGAGCTGGCCGGCTACGGCCTGACCGCCGATGCGTACCACATGAGCGCTCCCTTGCCGGGCGGCGAGGGCGCCGCGCGTTGCATGGCCATGGCCATGCACCACGCCAAGATCAATCCGCAGGAAGTCGACTATATCAACGCGCACGGGACCTCCACGCCGGTCGGCGATGTCTGTGAAACGAAAGCGATGAAGCTGGCTTTCGGCGACTACGCACGCCACGGATTGCTCGTCAGTTCGACCAAATCGATGACCGGCCACCTGCTCGGCGCGGCCGGCGCGATCGAGATGGCCGCGTCGGTCCTGGCCATGCGCGACGGCATCGTTCCGCCGACGATCAATCTCGACAACCCCGACCCCGAGTGCGACCTCGACTACGTGCCGCACAAGGCGCGCGAGAAAAAAGTCAAAGTGGCGATCAGCAATTCCTTCGGATTCGGCGGACACAACTCATCCGTGCTGATCAAAGCGGTCTGAGGTTTTCTCCATGTCGTCCGCCAGCCCCCGCCCGGACGAATTTTCCCGCATACCCGAGGCGCTGGCCGGGTTCCGTCCGAAAGCGGCCCTCGTCCTCGGTTCCGGTCTGGGCGGATTCGCCGATTCCTGCGGCAAACTTT
>JBIKXZ010000232.1:0-3474 GCA_044355525.1 Chthoniobacterales bacterium | reverse complement strand
AAGAATTACAGGAGGCGGAGAACCGTTCCGCCGGATTGACGCGCGAACAAGAGCGAGCCGGGCAGGAACTCGAAGCGGCCAAACAAAAGACGCAGGAGTTGTCCGAACGCATGGCGGCATGCCGTCAGCAAGTGGAAGAAGCCAACGCCAAGTCGGCCGAAGCGATGGAGCTGGCCCAGCGCGAAGCGGGCGAACAAGAAGCGGCTGCGGAGCAGTTCAACGAACTGCGCGTGCAACTGGCCGCGGCTCGTCAGCTCGAGGAGAGTTTGCAGGCCCAGCGCGCCCCGATGCTCAGCCGCATCGAGGAGTTGGAGGAGACCGTCCGTCAGCGCGACCAGGAAAAATCCTCCGCGGAGGGCCGCATCCAGTCGGTCGAGGAGCAAACCGAAGCGCTGGGCAAGGAAGCATCCGGCTTGCAAGGCGAGCTCGACGAGAAGCAGTCCGGTCTTGAAGGCTTGCAGAAAGAGCGCAGCGCCTTGCAGGCCGAGGTGCAGTCGGCCGACGAGGGTTTGCGCCAGAAGCGCCGCGAACATGCCGAAATGCAGGACCAGAAGGGCAAGTTCGAGGTCCATGCGGCCGAGTTGCGGCTCAAGGCGGAGAATTTGGCGGACGACATCCGTCGGCGTCACCATGTCGAACTGGGCGAAGTGCGGCTCGACAGCTACGCGCTGCACTGTGCGGTGCGCGATCATCGCAAGCGGCGCAAAACGAAAGTGGCCGAAGGTGAAACCGCAGAGGGCGCGGAGAACACCGAGGGTGGGGAAGTAATTGCGGTCGAAGCCGAGGTCGAATCGACCGAGGAGACCAAAGCGACTGCCGCGGCCGAAGGAATCGAGGCGGAACTCGATTGGGACGAGATCGAGGCTTACGTCAGCGAATTGCGCGACAAGCTCGACTCGATGGGTCCAGTCAACATCGATGCCATCCAGGAATTCGACGACCTGCTCGACCGTCAGAAGTTCCTCGATGAGCAGTTCACCGACCTGACCAATTCGAAAGAGGAGCTTCTCGAGGTTATCAAGAAGATCAACACGACGACGACCACACTCTTCGCCGAGACCTTTGAAAAGATCCGGGTCAACTTCCGCGAGACCTTCAAAGAACTTTTCGGCGGTGGCAAATCCGACCTCGCCCTGATGAACGAGGAAGACCCGCTGGAAAGTGGAATCGAAATCACGGCCAAGCCGCCCGGCAAGCAACTGCAGAGCGTGTCATTGCTCTCCGGTGGCGAGCGCACCATGACCGCGGTGGCCCTGCTCTTCGCCATCTACATGGTCAAGCCCAGCCCGTTCTGCATCCTCGACGAAATGGATGCGCCCCTCGACGAGTCGAACATCAACCGCTTCCTCGCCATGCTCGACCGCTTCGTCCGGCAGAGCCAGTTCTTGGTCATCACGCACAACAAGCGCACCATCTCCCGGGCCGACGTGCTCTACGGAGTGACGATGGAGGAGCAGGGCGTGAGCAAATTGGTCAGTGTGAAATTCACCGACTCCACCGGCAACTTCTCCAAAGCCAAAGCCCCGCCGCGCAACGAAAGCGCGGAGGAGTTCGAAGCGGCGGAAGCTTGAGTGTTGTAGCCGCGGCACTCTGTGCCGCGAATCCGATTGGCATGACGCGGCACAGAGTGCTGCGGCTACATGTCCGTCGGATCCGCCAGGGAATGATCTACCGCTTCGCGGCGTGTGTCGCCTCGGTCATCGGCCGGACGAAGTCCGCGATCTTACGAACGAAGTCCGCATCTTTTCCGTGCTCGCCCATGCGTCGCACGATGGCGCTGCCCACCACGACGGCATCCGCGCGGCGGGCTACGGTGGCGGCTTGCTCGGGCGTGGAGATACCGAAACCAACCGCCACCGGCAGGTCGGTGTGTTTTTTGATTTCGAAAAGCTGCGCTTCGATCGAGTCAGCCACTTGGTCCTGCTCGCCGGTGACGCCCTCGCGGGAAACGTAGTAAATGAATCCCTCCGCCGTTTTGGCGATGCGTTCCATGCGCGCCGGAGGCGTGGTCGGGGCGATGAGGCGTATGGCCTTCAAGGCGTGACGCCCGGCCAGTTCGCGGTTCGCTTCGAGTTCGTCCGGCGGAAGATCGAGAATGAGGATCCCGTCCGCACCCGCCGCCGCGGCCTCCTCGTGGAATTTGTCGAATCCGTGGATGTAGAGCGGGTTGAGGTAGGTGTAGAGAATGAGCGGGACTTCCGTCTTCGTGCGGATGCGGCGGATGCAGTCCAACACGCCGTCCAAGGTGGCTCCGGCGGCGAGGGCGCGTTGCGCGCCGAGTTGATTGACCACGCCATCCGCGAGCGGATCGGAAAAGGGGACCCCGAGCTCAACAAAATCGACGCCCGCTTCCGCCAAGGCCGGCACAAGTTCCACGGTGGTCTCCAATGTCGGATCCCCCGCCGTGATGTAGGCCATGAAGCCGGCCTCGCCGCGGTGACGGAGCTCGGCGAATTTCTGGTCGATACGGTTGGCCATGAAGGAACCTGTCTTTGTAGCCGCACGACCCTCCGATTCCAAGGCATACAGGTCACCCGAGGAGCAAGGAGCATCGGAGCGAGTCGGTTCACGGACCGCGATCCGACGAGAGAAACGGGTATCGACTACTCGTGACGACCCTCGCCAGTCAGCGCAATGCGCGAAATGAAGAAGCAGACTGACTTTATCGCATGCGAGTCGCCTATCGGAAACAGCCCCCCAACAATGGAATTGGTTCCCGCCGACCTACCGCCTTCGCCTCGCCCACAAAAGTGCCCCCGCGCCGGTCATGAGCAGCAGTGCGTAGGTTGAGGGTTCGGGGACACTTGCGACACGAAAGCCGATGAAATTGCGTTCGCCGTCCGGCAAGCCGTTGCTGCTGCGGAAGGAGGTACTCAACTGGCCCGCAGGACTGATCCAGCCACCACCGCGGATCGTGCGGACCTCGGACGAGGAACTGTTTGCGCCATCCAAAGCCGTCTCGTTCCACTCCCAGACATTGCCCCCCTGACCCATCGTGCCGTAGGAACTAAGGCCGCCGGCGTTGTCCACCCCAGCAGGGGCATTCGTCGCGTTGTTGTAAACCGCCGTGCCCGCAGCGGTCCCGCTGTCCACGGCAACCGGCGCCGAGCTGCTCGCCGTCGGATAAAGGAAGTAATCCGGCCCAGCCGGGTCGGAATAAGCCGCCTTATACCACTCGTTCTCGCTGGGCAGGAAGTAGTAAGCGTCTTTGTTGCGGTAGAAGTTTTCCCCGCCCACTTGCCAAGCCTGCCCGCTGCTCCACAGATTCATGCTCCATGCGGAACCATCCCATGAGAGATCATATGCCGCTTGCTTGCCCGTGCTGGTGTTGAGCCAATTGGCGAACGCCGCGACCTCATACCAATTGATGTTCGCCGCCGGTTGATTACTCGTCCACGGTCCCGAGATCACATTAGCCATCCCACTAGCCGTCGCCTTGGTGATCACATCCTGCGGAATCTCATAGGTGCTGAT
>JBIKXZ010000072.1:0-10736 GCA_044355525.1 Chthoniobacterales bacterium | reverse complement strand
GCTCCCGCGTCTTGAGCAAGCCGACCAATTCCGCCGCTTCGACTCCGAGATCTTTGCCGCTCAAAGCTTCCAGCGGATCCTCCGCACTCTCGTCGACCAGCAAACTGCCGAACGTCGCCCCGCCATCCTCCGACACCACCGCATCCATCGAGGCCGGACGCGCGCTGACGTTTTTCAAACGTTGCACCGCCGCCGCTTCCAAGCCCAATTCCTCAGCCAATTCCTCGTCGGTCGGATCGCGTCCGAGCGCGCCGGAGAGCCCGTGGGCCACGCGGCGCAGCTTGGCCACCTTGCTCATGGCCAGAGGGGTCAGGCTGATCGCGTGCGCCTGCTCGCCCAAAGCACGATGGATCGCCTGCCGAATCCACCACGAGGCGTAGCTGCTGAACTTGCTGCCTTTGAACGGACGGAACCGTTCGACCGCTTTGACCAATCCGAGGTTCCCCTCGGAAATGAGATCCGCCACGGGCAATCCGAAATTGCCGAACTCCCCCGCGATGCGCACGACGAGCCGGAGGTTCGCCGCGATCATCCGGTTCCGCGATTCCTCGCACCCTGCCTGCACCCTCAGCGAAAGTTCGACCTCTTCCTCCGCCGTAAGCAGCGGAATCCTGCCGATCTCGTGGAAATAGCTGGGGAGCATGTTGGGGGACTGGGGCTTGGTGTTTGGCTTCGCCTGTCTCGTGGACTCGGCTCGGTGTTTCGGTAGGTCGGTGTTTCAGTGTTTCGGTTGGGCTGTCTCCTGTTTCCTGTTCCCTGCGTTTTTTCTCGGTGTTCTAACCTGTCAGCGTTTCATCGTCGTCCGAACCACCGCCAACAAAGCACATCCCGCGCCCCTCCACCAACCGTCGAAATGTTAAATTTCCGACACACGCTGATAGCGGGGAGCGTGGAGCACGGAGCTTGGAGCCAGAGGGGCACGTGGTGCGTGCCGTGGCGGGACGCGGTCGCTGTGGCGGGTCACGACGGCGCCGCGCTATAACACGAAAGACGTCGCCACCGGCATCTGATCGCTGACCTCCGACCTCCGGGCGCTCCGCGCCCCCACCCCCATCCGTGCTATCGGTGTAATCGGTGGTTAAACCCTCCTGCCTCCGACCGTAAGCCGTATGCCTTATGCCCGCTTCGCCGCAAGGCGATCGCGCATAGGAGGGCGGAGGCCGAGGATCTTCTTCGTGTCGCGGATGATGCGCTTGCGCGAGGGCCAGAGCATCAGGCTGAGCAAGCCGGCCGCGGCCAGATAAGTCGAGGGCTCGGGAATGGCGGTGATGGTGAAGGTATTCGGGGTTGTCGTATCCCAATCCCATTGGAATTCGCCACCAAAGCTGAACAGCGCGCTGTTCTCGATGTCGGTGGACAGATTCGAGGTGAAGGTCAGTTTGTTGCCTGGCAGGAAGTTGTTCACGGTGAGCAACGCACTCGGAGTATAAGACGTGAAGGACAGCGTGCCGGTCGCGCCTGTGCCGAAGTCGAGGAACGAGTCGTCATTGAGCGTCAACGCACCGAACACTTCGCTCACCCCGGCACCGCGCGTGATTGTGCCGCCGGAGAGCGTGATCTCCGCAGTGTCGGACACGTTGCCGCTGGACGACAGGAGCAGGAACGCACCGTCGTTCACTTCGATGTCACCCGCAATCGCCGCCACATCGGCCGTCTTGTTGAGTTCCAACGTCCCCGCGCTCACCGTGGTCGTTCCGGCAAAAGTGTTGGCCGAGGCTCCCGAGAGGGTGACCGTGCCGATGCCCGTCTTGGACAATGTGCCCGCGCCGGAGATCGCTCCCGAGAAGGTCGCCGTGCCGCCGCTGGCCGCGGTGAAGGTGGCCGCGGTGTTGTTCAAAATGTTGCCGCTGAAGGTCGCGGTGCCCGCTTCGCTGATGCCCAGGGTACCCGAGCCAGTGGGTCCGCCCGGAGTGTTGATGGAAACGTTGTCGAGGCCGATGCCTTGGCTGTTCCCGGCTGTCGTTGCATCAAAGGTCCACATCATGTAGGCGACACCGCCGTTGGTGATCGTAAGCGAGATGGTGTTGGTCAGAGAGACAGGAGCGGGGGCAAAGTTGTAGCCAGAGGTTCCCGCAGCCCAAACGTTGGTGCTAATAGCGCTTCCCCATGAGGTTGAGGAATCGCTCATGTAGAAGACATTACTGATAGCCGTCGAGTTTGTGCGGAAGCGCAGGTAATCAAACGAGACGGTGAAGTCGGTGATGGTTTGCCCCGTTGTATTCGTGAAGGCAAACATGATGCTGTTGGGTTCGGCATAGCTGCCGCTCGACATGAAACCGACGGCACGGTTGTTGGCATCGTTTGAGAAACCCCAATTGTAGCGCCCACCCGAGTTGGGAGACCCGGACGATGCAGCTTGGCTTGTGGCGGCAAAATTTCCAGTGTTGGTCCAGAAAGTGCCCGTCGTGCCCTGACCAGCGGCCGACATTTTCCAATCGGTCGGCAAAGATGCAGTGGCACTTGTGCCCATGCTATTGAAGTTTTGGCTGTAGAAGGACTGCAATCCACCCGCGCTACCGATGGTGAAGTCGTTGGCCAGAGTCACTCCCGATGCTGCGAGGGTGCTGCCATTGGTCACGGTAACCGTGCCGCTGCCGAGTGCACCGCTTGTGCTGGCGAGGATGGCGCCTTCGTTGACGGCCACCGCGCCGGAGAAGCCGGAATTGTTCGCCGAGAGAGTCGTTGTGCCGGCGCCGGTCTTGGTCATGGCGCCGGATCCGCCGATACCCGCCGAGATGGTTCCGTCTTGCACGGCATAGCTGGTGCCGGTGAGCACACCGCTGCCGCCGATGGTGCCGCCGGTGAGGGTCACCGCGCCGACGCTATCATTGCCTCCAAGGTTGAGCGACCCGCTGCTCACGTCAACAGCGGACGAATTGCCGATCAGATCGGCTGCGCTGAGGTTCATCGTGCCGCCGCTCACAGTCACGTTGCCTGCGACCGTATTGCTGAGATTGGCCGTTCCGCCACTGGCGGTGAGCGAAGAGCTCAAGGCACCGCCGAGATTGGCCGTTCCACTACTCACGGCCACCGCCCCGCCAACTGTGCCATTGATGGTGGTGGTGCCGTTGCTGATTCCCACGGTGCTATTGCCGATGTTGGCGTTAACCGTTCCGGCCTGAAGGTTGAGTCCGCTCACGGCACTCAAGGTGCCACTGCCATTAACGGAGCCGCCGGTCATATTAAAGGTGCCCACGCCATCGATGAATGTGCTCATATCGAGCACTCCACTGGAGAGATTGACTACGGCAGCATTGTCGATACGGCCGTTTCCACCCAACGCGAGCGTGCCACCATCGATGTTCAAAGTGCTTGCCGCCAGGGCTCCGTTGAGCGTGGTCGTGCCGGAGGAAACATTGGCCGTGCCCGTGCCGAGGTTGGCGGTCACCGTGCCGCCGTTCAGATTGTAGGTCGTGGCCGTGATCGTTCCCGAGCCAGTGATCGAACCGCTGTTCGTGAGCAAAAGTGATCCGACCGTGTCGTTGAAGGTCGCCGTGGCCAGCGTGCCGGCATCGACCGTCACCGCACTGCTGTTGTTGATGCGATCCACCGCGGTGAGGGTGAGTGTGCCGCCGGTGTTGATGTTCAGCGTGCTGTCGATCACGCCGGAGAGCGTCACACCGCCGGTCACGTTGGCCGTGCCCGCACCGAGAGTGCCGCCCACTGTGCCGCCGCTCAGGGCATAGGTCGAGGAGGTGACCGTGCCATTGGTGAAGATGCCGCCGCTCAGGCTGAAAGAGCCAACGCTGTCGCTGAACCCGCCGAAGCTGAGTGTCCCGGAGGAAACCGTGACGGCGGAGGAGCCGCCGATCCGATCCGCCGCACCGAGCGTGAGCGTCCCACCGCTAACCGCGAGGTCGCCCGTCAGCGTGCCATTGAGCGTGGTCGTCCCAGCCGTCGAGGTCGCCGTGCCGAGTCCGAGGTTCGCCGAAACCGTGCCGCCGTTGAGCGTGTAAGTCGCCGCAGTGATCGTCCCGCTACCGGTGATCGAACCGACGTTGGTCAGCACAAGCGAACCGACCGTGTCATTGAAGTTGGCCGTGGCCAAGTTGCCGGCATCGACCGTCACTACGCTGCTGTCACCGATGCGATCGGCCGAAGCCAGGGTGAGAGTGCCGCCCGAGTTGATGTTCAGCGTGCTGTTGATGGCGCCCGAGAGGGTCACGCCGCCGGTCACGTTGGCGGTGCCGGTGCCGAGCGTGCCGCCCACCGTGCCGCCGCTCAGGTCGTAGGTGGTCGCGGTGAGGGTGCCGTTGGTGAAGGTGCCGCCGCTCTGGTTGAAGGTCGCGATCGTGTCGCTGTTTCCGCCGAAGTCCACCGTGCCGGTGGTCAGGGCCACCGTGGCGCCGTTGGCCAGGCGGTCGGCCGCACCGAGGAGCAGCGTGCCGCCGCCCACATTGATCGTGGTGGTGGCTTGCGTGCCGTTCACCACCACCGCGCCGTCGTTGGCGTCGAGTTCGCCGGTGAAGGTGTTGTTGCCGCCGAGAACCAGCGAGCCCGTGCCGAGTTTCATGATACCGCCGGCTCCGGAGACGGCGCCGCCGAGGGTGGTGTCGTTGTCGCCATTGACCGTGAGCTCATTGCCGTCGTTGTTCACGGTGCCGCCGAGCACGAGGTCGCCGTTGGCGGCGAGGAAGGTCTGCGCCGCACCGAGCGTGAGGTTGTTGCTGATCGTCTGGGTCACGGAGGACTCGTTGTCGATACCGCCCGCCCCGTTGGTGAAGGCGTTGCCGGTAATCGTCAACGCACCGGAAGTGTTGCTGAAGGTGACGCCGGCCACTGAGGTGAGGATGTTGTTGTCCGAGGTGCCAGAGCCATTGAAGACCAAGACCGAACCGTTGGTCGGTGCGCTTGAATCCCAGTTGTCGCCATCGCCCCAAACGCCATTGCCCGCCAAGCTCCACACATAGGCTGCGCCAGGATTGAAAGATGTGGTGTAAAGCAGGGCCAGACCGCCGGTCACATTGGTGATGGAGAACGTTCCGTTGACCGTATTTTGGAAGCCGCTCGTGTTCACCGAGAAGAGATCCGAGGCGAACGAAGTGCCGAGCAGCGAGCCACTGTAGGTGATGAATGTGTTGGTGAAGCTCAGGTTCTGATCCCAATCGATCGACAATCCGGGCGTCGTGCTGTTCTGCAGCGAGACCAGATTGATGGTGAAGGGACTAACTGAAGTGTTGTTCAGGGTGAGGTCGCCGGTGATGGCGAGCAGATCCCAACCTGTGCCCGCCGAGTTGACCCAATCGAAGATTTCCAACTCCAACGCGCCTCCGCCGTTGAAGGTCGTGCTGCCCGCGTTGAGCGTGCCAACGCTCGTGCCCGGTGCGAGAAGGCCACTCACCGTGAGCGCGCCCACCGTGCCCGAGCCAGCCAGCGATGCACCGCCGCTGTTCACCGTCACCGCGCTGGAGGACTGCGATCCGTTCACCACGAGACGACCTGCGTCCACCGTAGTGGCGCCGGTGTAGGTATTGTTCTGCGTGAACGTAACCGTGCCCGCGCCGCTCTTCGTCACTGTGCCGCCGCTGCCGCTGAGCACGCCGGCGTAGGTGCCGTTGGTCGACTGATTGAAGCTCACTGCCGCCGTGTTGGTGATCGCGCCCTGCAAACTGCGCGTGTCGCCGACCAGCGTGCCGCCGCTCACCGCGGTGCCACCGCTGTACGAGCTGGTTCCCGAGAGAGTGACCGAACCGCTGCCCGACTTGACGACCGAACCGTTGCCGCTGATCGCGTCCGAATAAGTGCCATTGGTCGACTGGTTGAAAGTGAGCGCCGCATTGTTCGTGATGTTGCCGCGCAAACTGGTCGTGTCGCCCGCGAGGCGGCCGCCGGTCACCGCCGTGCCACCCGTGTAGGTGTTCGCGCCACCGAGAGTGAGCGTGCCCGTGCCGGCTTTGGTCATGCCATTCGCGCCAGCCAATACCGTGTTGATTGTGGCACCGACACTCGCATCGGTCGTGATCGTGTTGGCCGCCGCGTTCGCGCCGGTCAACGTAATCGAAGTTCCGCCCGTCACCGTATAGTTATCGGTGGAGAATTGCAGGCCTGCCACGGCGGTCACCGCGCCGCTCACTGTGACCGTGCCGGCATTGTTGCCGAAGATCAGTGTGCCGGTCGCCGCCTGCGGACCCGTGCCTTGCGTGCCGGCAGCTGTCGCCCACACCGTGTCCCCACTCGACGAAGACCAAGTGCCGGTGCCGCCGCCGCCTGCGGCCGGCGCCCAGTAGTTGCCGCCAGCAGGGGTTTCGCTCATGAGGTAATTCGCATAGTTGAAATTATCCAAGGCGATAGTCGCCAAGTTGCCGGTAGAACTCTCACCATAGAACATGAAGGAATCGATCGCTGTGCCGCTGGCCAGCTGCGCCTTCGCCAAATTGGTGCCGACCAAATTGGTGCCGACCCAAAAGTGGAAGCTATTGGTGGTGTTTGTATACGTTAAACCGTTCCTGATGTAAGTGAGGTTGCTTGAGCTGTTATTGCCAAAAATCGAGATCGAGTAGTTGTTGCTTTGGGAAATACCCGAGGAAAGTGAGGCCCAGTTGCCACCGGCTCGGTTGCTTGTGGTAATTGCACCGCCCGTTCCGTAGCCGAATCGCATACCCAGAAAGGACTCCGAGCCCGAGAAAGTGTTGTTGTTCGAGAAAGTTGCGCCGTTGCCGGCAAAAAGAAACCAAGCTCCGTTGGTGCCACCTGTGAGACGCATGTCAAAACTCAAAGAGAAGGCACTGCCGGGATCGCTCCAGTCGTAAATGCTGAACTTGTTAACCGCGGCGCTCGTTGGTGCGGTTGCTACCAAAGCCGAACCGCTTCCGAAACCACTCACATTGGTCATGGTGAAGGAGCCACCTCCACTACCGACACGCACTCGATCTTCACCGCCACCCGCAGGAGGCGCAGGCAAAAAAGTTGTGGAAGCCGCGTTGCTGCTAAATGTGCCGGTGCTAGTGCCAAAATTGTAAATCCAATTCGTATTCGTCAGCTGCGCCTTGGCTTCATGCGTGGAGCCGATGGTTGCGAGCAGCGCGAGAGCGAAGAGCGCGGCGATGCGGTGGAGCGGGGATTTTGTTTTCATGGGATCAGCGGGAGTTTGCAGTCGTCAGTTTGCGGTTGGCAGAGGTCGGACATTAGTTGGCGGTTGAAGAAAGATTGTCATAAGGCGCGGACGGCATCATGTGTTCGGCCGAGGTGAGAAAGTTTTCCGTGGGCAGGCGGCGCGCGGAGTTCGTGCGCGGGGGCAAAGCGATGGAGGGCGTGAAGCGCGCCGGCATCACGCCGCTCGGGCGCGCGGCCTCGAACGCATCGAAGCGGGGCTTGGCGAACAAGCGGTTTTCGTTCATGGCTGTGTTTGTCATAACCAGTCTCGTCGCCGCACACGTCCAAAACCCCGGACGAAATGTGCCGTGCGACGCCGGCAAAATGGGCAGCGCAAGCCCCAAAGCCAAAACCTTAAATGTAAAGGTTCTGTCACATGCCAATCCCCTGATTTCCAACGACTTTAGCTGTAACAGGCGTTACCCCGACGAGGTCGGGGTAGCGGGGGAATTCTTGCCCGCTTGTCGTTCATGGTTAAGCGGCGAGAAATATCCTGCGAAGCGGGACCCGCAGGGTGATGCAGGCGGCGCGCTGCATCATAAACACTGGCCGATCGCGAGGCTTCAGAACCCACCACTCGCCACCAGTGACTCGTTACCTCGGCGCGTCCGCGCCGCGGCTTCTCAATGCCGCGGCGGCGTGACGGCGCGAACGAAGTGGAGCAAGCGGCGGCGCTCGCGCCAGAGGATAAAGAGCGCGAGTGCCAGCGCAGCATAAATGATGTCAGCTTCGGGAATGGGTGATAGCTCACCGTTGAGACCGACGAGAACACCACCGGTGATATTCTGATCAGCGAAGCGGATCTGGGCTAGTTGATCCGAGTCCAAACCGCCGGTGCCGAAAAGGAGTTTGGTCACATCGCTCTGCGCCAGGGCCACGCCCTGCCAGTTGGTGATGGTGAGAGTGGCGCCCGGTTTCCAGACGATGGAAGGTCCGGAGCTGTTGGCAAAGGACAACCGTCGCACACCGCCCTCGAAAATTCCGAAATCGATCGTGGAATTCTCGGTCAGCGTGAGACTGCCGAAGACCAAAGCAGGATCGGCGGTATTGTAGTTCGCCACACCGACACGGAAGGTGCCGCCGCCGAGGATGAGGTTCGAGCCGGACGGCATGGCGTTGTTCGTTCCGAGCACGAGCGTGCCACCATTGGTGATGATGGTCGGGCCGTTGTAGGTCATCACATTGCTGAAAACCGTGGTGCCGCCGTCGACGATGAAGTCGGAGTTCGCGCTCTCCCCGGAGATAACACCGGTGAAAACATTCGTGCCGCTGCCGGAGCGGGAGGTAAGGACAGTGCCGTTCTTCGACACCGCGCCGGCGATGACGAGTGCGCCCGCCGAGCTGTTGGACAGGACGCCGTTACCGGCGCCGATCGTGATGGCATTGGTCAGCGTGCCGGCGGCGGTGACATCGAGGATGCCTGCATTGGAGAGTGTGATGGTTGTGCTCGTATTGCCGAGGTTGGTATTGCCGCTGATGCGCAAGGTCCCGCCACCGACCGTTGTGGCTCCACTGTAAGTGTTGGCACCGGAGAGCACTTGCGTGCCGGCGCCGCGCTTGATGATGGCACCCGTCCCACTAATCACGCCACTGAAGGTATCGGTAGCAATGTTGGAGAGCGTGACCGTAGCGCTGCCGAGCGCGACGGATCCCGCACCGCTCAAACCCTCGATGGTGTCGCTCACGCTGTTGAAATTCATCGTTGCGCCGTTCGAGACAACCACGCGCGAGCCGTCCGCAATGCGCCCGGAGCCGGACAATTGCAATGTGCCCTGCCCCACGACGGTGTCGCCCGTGTAGGTGTTGGCAGCGGAGAGTGTCATGGTCTGCGCGCCCAATTTGGTCAGCCCGAAGCCCGAACCGCCGTCGCTAAAAACGCCCGAAAAAATGACTTCGGCAGTGCCGCCCGCCGAATTCTGCACCCGGATCGTCGCATCGGAATTGAGCGTGTTTGCTCCCGAGTAGGTAGTGGTCGCTTTGTTTCCCGAGGTGATAGCCCCGACGTAATCCAGTGTGACCGTGGCATTGTTCGCAAAAAGGAAAGGCGTAGACATGGTCGTTGTGTGGCTAGCGGCTCCTGTCGTGCGATTGATCAGGATGGTCGAAGAGGAAAGCAGCGAGAAAGACTTGGCATTGACGCCGGTCTCGTCGCCAGCGTTGGAACTGAATTCGAGAGTGCCGCCATTCAATTCGACTGCATTGTTGGCGCCGAGCATGCCAAAGACAGAGGCTCCGCCGCGATCGAGATCAACGATTCCTTGATTTATGCGCAGGGTGAAATCCGCTCCGATCGCCGTGGCGCGATTCAAGGTGAGCGTCCCCGCACCGGACTTGATCAGCGTGCCGGTATTCGTGATCGCGGCGGTGTTGGTCACATTAGCCGACTGGTTGAGAGTGAGGCTGTTCGTGCCGAGGTCCACGGTGCTGTTGCTGCCGCCGGAAAGCGAACCGATGGTTTCGTTCGAGTCCACTTTCAAAAGGACGCCCGCGGTGTTGGCCAGCGTGACGCCCACCGTGTCGGCCAAGGCGCTGCCGTTCGTGAGAGCGAGCGTACCCGCATTGACCGCAACCGCCCCGGTGAAAGTGTTGGCCCCAGCGAGCATCAGAGTGCCCGCGCCTTCCTTGGTCAATGTGCCGGTGCTCGTGGCAATCGCATCATTGACCGTCACATGGCCTGCGCCAGCGAAGGTCAGGTTCTGCGTTCCGGTGATGGCAGCACCGCTGGCCACATCGAGCGTAAGCGTGCCTGCGTCGGATGAGATGCGCGTCGCCGCACCGAGGGTGATGAGCCCACCGTAGGTGTTGTTGCCGGAGATGTTGCGCAAGGCACCGCCTGAACCGATTCCGCTGCCGGCCAGCGAAAGTGCTTCTCCGGAGATGCTGATGCCGCCCGACAACTCAAGAGCGGCGCCACTCGCGACGGTTGTTCCCGCGGAGTTGGTGCCCAAAGCGGAGCTGTGCGTGGCGCGCAGGGCACCGTCGGTGACGGAGACTGTTCCGCCAAAAGTATTCGCTCCGGAGATGGTGGCGGTGCCCGCGCCGGATTTGGTCAAGCCACCGCCACCGCTGATGATGCCCGAGACGGTGGAATTGGACGCGACCGTGAGGGTGAGCAGGTTGTCGCCATTGGTGATGCTCCCAGCCAAGGTCAAGGCACCCGATGCAGCGTTGAAGGTCTGGGCTGCGCCAAGCGTGATGGCGTTGCTAATGACCTGTGTGCTGGCCGAGTTGTTCACGATGCCGTTGGAAATGGTGAACGCATTGCCCGAGTTGGTGAAACTTCCGGCGCCGCTATTGAAAGCGATCGAGCCAACGGTAAGAGCAGAGAGATCATTGGTTGCCAAACCGCCTCCAGCGGCAGAAAAAGCCAGTGCCGCCCCGTTGGTGGGCGCAGAGCCAAACCCATTGGTCCAATTGCCGGAGCCACCGGTCCAGTTGAAGGATGCGGGAGCAGCGTTGGTGACGGCAGTGACTCGAAAGTTATCAAACAACGCTGTGTTTGTTGAGGCCGTTCCGTTGGCATGATTCCAGAACGCACCCATGAATGAGAGGGTTGAGGAGGTATAGGTCGAGTTCACGGCACTGCCGAGGGACAGCATGCTGCTGTTCGTCCAAGGGTCGACGAAGCTGGAATTCGTGGTGCC
>JBIKXZ010000071.1:0-10742 GCA_044355525.1 Chthoniobacterales bacterium | reverse complement strand
TTCGCATGCCCAACCTGCAGAAGTTGGCCGACGACGGCGTCCTTTTCCGCAACGCATGGTCCACGCCCGTGTGTGCTCCGTCGCGTGCCATGATGATGACCGGAAAATACCCGCACCACACCGGCTACTACGAGAACCCGGTGTGCCCCGAAGTCCCGTTTTGGGAAGGTCCACGGCATCTGCCGATGCTGAAGATGATGAAAGAGGCCGGCTATGCCACGAGTATGATCGGCAAAAAACATCCGGGGGATGGTCCTGATGCGGGCGTGCTGGGGGCGGAGGACTGGCTGATTGCGTGGTATTGGCCGGGGCACGACGGACCGCGGCAGAACCATTGGTCGCCCGACCGGAACGACATGTATGGCGTCTCTTGGTATTGGCATCCAGGTCTCGTCCGCAATGGTAAGGGCGTGCCGACCGCGCCGGACGATTTCGGTCCCGATCTCGAGCTGAACCATTTGTTGGAATTCACTGCGGCCGATCGCGACAAACCGTTCATCGCCTACTGGGCGACCAATCTCCCGCACAAAGCGCACGAGGAGATAGCCGGCTCACCCGACGGACGCTGGTATTACACCGATGTGCCGGAGTTGGACAAACAAGGCCAACCGACCGGCGGCAAGGTGCCCGGCACGCTCGCTTCGAACATGCAATACCTCGACCACCTGCTCGGACGTCTCCGCGAAGGCCTGGCCGAGCAGGGGAGGACGAAGGACACCATCATCTTCTTCTCTGCCGACAACGGAACGGCGGAGATTCGCGGCAGCAATGAGGTCATGGATAAAAACAGCTACGACCGCGACAACGGCATCCGGGTGCCTTTGGTCGTGGGCGGCGGCCCGGTCAAGCCCCGCGGTTCCAGCGACGTGCTCGTCGACTTCACCGATTTCTGGCCGACCTTCGCCCAACTCGCAGGCTATCGCGGACCGATGACCACCGACGGCCACAGCTTCGCCCCTTATCTGCTCGGGGAGCCTTTCGACCCCCGCGAGACCATCCAGATGGCCATGAACAATGCGCGCTGGGTGCGCGACAAAGACTGGCTCCTCGATGGGCGAGGGCGCTTCTATGACACCCGCGGTGCGGCCAATCGCGACGAATACCGAGACGTGAGCGAGTCCACAGACCCGGAAGTCATCGCCGCCCGAAAGCGCTTCGAGACATACTTGGAGAAGATCCCGCTGCCCGACGAAAGCGATCCGTCTACCCGCCGCGCGTGGAAACTCTTCCGCGCCCTGCCTCAAGGCAAACCGGTGGATGTTTTCCGTCCGGCTTACCTGAACTGATCTCTGGTTAGCGTGGCTGCTGTGGTTTCGCCGCGCGCGATCCGCGATGACGCAGAGCGCGCCACGACTGAAGCGCTTCGAGCGGAGTGTCCCCCTCAACTGACGCTGATCTTCAGCCTTACCGATCGGTGCCGTCTTTGCTCCCGGCTTCGCGTCGCAGGCGGATGTGCTGGGTCATGGCGGGCGTGAGTTTGGCGCGCAGGCCGGTGGAGCGGGTGTTGACGACGGGGATGGTGAGTAGCGCGCCGTCGGGCAGGGTGATGCGCCAGACTTTGCGTTCGGCCAAGGTGAAGGTGGGCAGGCCTGCGCACGGGAGGTGCACGTTGCTAGCACACGCGGACTACGTCCATCGAGAGGAGTGCGCCGAGCTTGGCCATACGATCTGCAAGATGACCGACGCCGACCGCGCAGTGGTGGGCGGGGCCTTGCGCGTTCCAGCGTTCGACGAAGGCGCGGGCACCGATAGGGAAACGGTAGCGGCTGTTCGTGTTGCCGATTTCGAGGATCGGGCCGGCCACGGATTCGCCTTCGGCCACGAGCAGTTTGAGCGAGCCGTCGGCGTATTCGACAACGGAGAGCAGGGTGACCGGTCCGTGCTGCACGCTCATCTCGACCGAAAGTCCTTTGCCTACCTTGCCGTGATAGACTTCCAGCGGTCGCACTTTGGTTTGGCCCGAGGCGATCTTGATGTGGCCCGGTCCATCGTGGCCCATGAGCACGACGTCGTCGTCGAAATCCATCGCGTAGTATTCGGTGAACGATCCGCCGGCGCCGAAGGCGTCCATGATTTTCATGGCCTGGGCATTTTTCACTTCGTATTCGCCGGCCACTGGAATGCCGCGGGCGGTCAGCAGAGAGGTGCCGAGAATGACGGAACTCATCACGTCCTCGTGCTCCGCATTGCCCGTGCCCATGTGGTAGTAGGCGAGGGAACCAAGATTTTTCGCCGCGACCAGTTTGTCCAGCGCGACCGAGGTGCGGGCCGCGCGTTCGAGTTCGTCCGGCGCGCAATCAGGTTGGATGTCGAAGGATTGGCGGAACTCGGCGAGTTTGGCTGCGGTTTCTTCCGCCGTGACCCCGCGGCGTAAGGCGGCAAGTTCCTCGACCTCGACGATTTCGAGGTGTCCGCCGAAATAGGCGATTTGGCGCGTCGTATCGGTATGAATGTCGAGCATGCCGTTGTAGTAGTGGCCCATGAGCCCGAGGCGGTTGTGGGCCATGGTGTTCGCCACGCGCGCGGCCTCGATCCAATCGTCGATTTCCGGCCAAGCCGGATCGCCGGGTTGCAGGGTGCCGGTGACTTGATGGAAGCCGATGCGCGCGCGGTTGAAGGCGTTGGCGATCTCCGGCACCGGACAGGCGCCGCAATGGGCCAGCCATTCGCCGGTCATCTTGGTGCGGTCGCCGATCTTAGTGAAGGCTTTGTAGTCCAGCGCGGCAACCGGTTGCAGGTTGAGGATGATGACAGGGACTTTGGCCCGCTGCACCACGGGCAAGACCGTCGAACTTAGCGCGTAGGTCGTGACGTGCAGGAAAATGATGTCCACATCGGCGCGGCGGAAAGCGTGTCCTGCTTCCATCGCTTTTTCCGGCGAATCGATCAGCCCGAGGTTGCAGACCTCGACGCCGGGGCCTCCGAGTTTTTGCGCGACTTGCCCGAGGTAGCCTTCGAGCTTGGGTTTTAACCCGTCGAATTGCGGCCAATAGGCCTCGAGGCCGATGCCGAACAAGCCGACGCGGAGGGGATGCTTTTCCATATTCTTGGTATGAGCCGCGGGGTGCGGAGCCTGCGGATCGCTTCCTCTTCTCTCGGTTGCGCTGTTTCAACGTCAAGTCTTTCCCGAACTTGGGTGCGACATTCGAGTCATCCGCGCTGCAGCGTCGCGACGCGGGCTACCCAATCCTGCCGGAAATGGTGGAAGTTCCTGGGCGCCGCTGCTCCCGTCCGGAAGGTCGGCCGGACCGGTGCCTTGGCAGGATTATGCTGTTGTTTGTCCGGGTTAGCCGGGCGGAGTTGAGCAGAGTGTGCTCCAATCTTTGCGGTTATTTGCCCGCTAGCTTTCACTCGTCTGCATCGTCGTTACATTGGTAGCCCGCCGGTCAACCCGCGATAGATTCCCCCACATGGACCAACCGCAATCAAGCCGCTCCGCTCGTCTGCCGGTGCGGGAGAAGATTGCCTGGGGCATGGGTGGGTTCAGCGACCAAGTGGCGACCAATGGGCTGAACAGTTTGTTCGTCCCGATTTACAACATCGGCTTCGGCATGAGTTCGGTCCTCATCGGGTGGGCGGCCGCCATCCCGCGGTTGATCGACACGCTTTCCGATCCGGTGATGGGCAATATCTCGGACAACAGCCGGAGCCGCTTCGGACGGCGCCGTCCGTTTGTCTTCGCCGGCGCCTTCCTCATGGCGCTCGGGTTCGGGCTCTCCTACATGGCTTCGCCGTATTGGGGGAGCGCCGCACTCTTCGCCTTTGCCGTTGCCACCGGGACGTTCTTCTATCTGATGTATACGATTTTTTCTGTGCCCTACAACGCGCTGGGGCTGGAACTGACCTCGGATTACGACGAGCGGGCCGATGTGCAGAAATACCGGATGATCCTTGCCTCGGCCGCAAGCTTCGGCGTTCCGTGGCTCTACAAAATCTGTTTGAGCACGGGGGAGTTCGTCCGCGGCTACATCGAGTCCGGGCAATCGGCATGGTATGGGTTTGTCTTCCAGCCCATGGCGCAGATGGCGGCCGACGACAGCGTCAAAATCGAGGTGCTCGGCATCCGCTACGTGGCGTGGGCCCTCGCGGTCGTCGTGCTGCTGACGGCTCTTCCCGCGGCGTTGTTCACCCGCGAAAGACTCAAGGTGCATGATCAGGCGCAGCTCCATTTGTTGCACTCGGGCAAGCTGGCCATGCGGAACCGCTCGTTCCGCATTCTTTGCCTGATGATGTTCTTTGTTATTGCCGGCATGTCCTTCATCGGCGTGTTGGCGACTTATGCCAATATTTTCTACCTCTTCGGCGGGGACAAAAGCGCCGGCGCGACGTGGACCGGCTTTTACGGCACCGCCCAGGGTATCGCCTCGCTGGCCGGCACGTTTGCCGTCCCCTTGCTCGTGCGCCGTTTCGAC
Organism: Chthoniobacterales bacterium; assembly: GCA_044355525.1. Lineage (GTDB taxonomy): Bacteria > Verrucomicrobiota > Verrucomicrobiia > Chthoniobacterales > JACTMZ01 > JACTMZ01. The sequence goes on along the minus strand of JBIKXZ010000071.1, from coordinate 6,330 downwards.
AAAAAGACCGTGATCATGTCGGGCATGGCGCTGGCGGCGGTGACCATCGTGTGCTCGTGGTTTCTTTTTCGCCCCGGCTGGCCGGCCCTGCAATTGATCCTCGCACTCTTTGTCGGTGCCGGCATGAGCGCGGTCTGGCTGCTCGGCGGTTCTTTTCTCGCCGACATTTGCGACGAGGATGACTTGCAGCACGGCTACCGGCGCGAGGGAATCTTTTCCGCTTTCTACGGTTTCATCATCAAGCTGGCCTTCACCGGGATCGCTTTCACCTTCGGCTATGTGCTGGCCTTCATCGGCTACGATGCGGGGTCGGACTCGATGACGCCGCAAGCGTTGACGCGGTTGCGGCTGTTCATCGCTCTTTTCCCCAGCGCCTGCATCGTCGCGGCGATGATCGCCTTCAGCCGCTACGGGCTGAGTCGGGCAAGGGTGCGGGAAATCCAAGAGGCGCTGGCCGCGCGGCGGGCCTCTCGCGAATGAGGCGCGGCTTGATCAACCGGTCACGACTGGACCACAGGCGACTTGGCCATCCCGACGGGAATGAGTTGGTAGTCGTCCGACCATTGCTCGCCCTCGCTGCGGAATTGCGTCGGTCCCACCCAAGCCGGATCCATCGGAATGAGATGAAGGGGGCCGAAGGTGTTCCGTCGGGTCAGGACCCATTCGACTTCAACCAGGCCCTGCGTATCGGCCAGTCCGTCCAGGTCACAGGCGAAGGGAGCCCAGGGCAGGATTTGCGATTTTCCATTGGCGGGGTTCTTGACCACGAGCGTGGCGGCGCCGAGCGGTGCGAGCACGAGGTGCCCTGCCGACCCGACCGGAATCTTCAGACGAATCCGACCTGAGTAGAACGGCAAGCCGGATTGCGTCCAGTCTCCTAACCCGAGGCGAGCTGGCAGAGTTGTCAGCGCTACGTGGGAGCCCGGTCCGGGGCGCACACCGAAGGCACCGAGCAAAAAGACTGCTTCGAGTTCAATGCCCTCGCGGTAGTGGCAGTGCAGTTCGAGAACGTTCGGGCCTTTTTGTAAAACGTCTGGCGGCAATGTGACGACGCGAAGAGACGGATCGATAAACCACTCGTCGCTGGAAGTTGACGGAAGATTTGTCCCATTGATGCGAATGGTGAATTCCTCCGGTTGTTCCAGCGCCAACTTGCCGGGGCCTTGGGGAAGGCTCTCCACGTCGAAGCGGAAGCGCAAAGACAACGGAGTTCCTTGGGCGTCGAGCGATTCCTCGCGGGCCCACGGTTGGACCATTTCGCCGCCGCGCAGCGGAATGCCGAGGCGCTCGCTGAGGACTTTTTCGACGCGGAGAACTTCCCGCGCGTCCTCCCATGGTCCGCCGTCGAGCGAGAACTCCGCCGTGTCGAGGACGGCAATGTTCGGTTCGTCGAGGGTGTAGGCGAAATCTCCCTCGATTTTTTCTTTTCCGCTCAACTCCTCCAATCGCGCGGGTTCGGCCCTGGGTATCGCCGCGCCGCAGATGAAGATGCGTTCCTGCAAGGGGCGGAACGAGGTCTCCCAGCGCAAGAAGCTGCCCTCGTCGGCCGTCTCGATCGCCGTGGCGCGTCCGGTCAAGGCGCTGAGTTCGCTCACGGGACCGGCATGGTGCAAACGGACCATGACGGACTCATAGGCGCGCGTCTCAGAGGGATTGAGCAGCACCACGGTGCAGCTTTCACCTTCGGCGCGGACTTGGGCAAAAAGGCCGGCGGCGTTGCTACCGAGCGCGAGTTTTTGCGCAGCCGGACTGTGTTGGCGAATTGTTTGCACCAGCGCGGGGCCGGGTTCGGAAACGTTCGGTCCGGCCGCGGAGAATGCGGCGGGTTCGGAGGACGGGAGCGCATCGACGTGCGTGGGCGGCGTGCCGGCAAAGACCATCGTGCCGCCGGCTTTGCGGAAATCGCGCAACAGTTGCATGGTTGTGTCGCGCAGTGTTTCCGCGCCGGCCACCACGACCACGCGGTAACGCATGGCCCCGAGATGAAGGGCGGCGTCTTCAGCATCGACGGATCCGTGTTCCGCGAGGTGCGCTTCGTCGCCGTAATCGAAATCGATCTGCGCCTCGGCCAGCGCGTTGAAGACTTTGCGGTAGGTTTCCTCCAACTTTTCGACATCGGGGTCGGTGGTTTGCAACCAAGTCGCGCCGTCGACACGAATCTGCGCCCAGACGCTTTCCACCGGATTGAGGACCAGCACATCGCAGACCGGGTGTCCGGCCTTGAGCACGACGTGCAGGCGGCTGAAGTAGGTTTCTATAGCATTGTATTCCGGATACCACGCCGATTGGAACGAGATGCTGGCCGGGAAATCGCGCTTCGATTCGCCGGCCATGGAATACCAACTCAGATGGTGGCAGCGCACATTGATGCCGAAGAGGGCCTGCCAGTCGCCGATGCGTTTGTGGTCGGTGAAATCCGTCCGCCATCCGCTGCAGCCATACAATTCTGAGAGCATCCAAGGCCGGTTGAACTGACGGGCGACCGAGGCGAGCTGCTTGACCACCCAGTAACATTGGTTGCGTGCGCCGAGAACATCCACGCCCGGGTGGTCGAGATATGGGTAGTAGCGCATCATCGAACCGCAGGGCACGGCCTGCGCGGCAAGGCTGTCCTCGTGCAGGGTGTGTCCGGTGAGGAGCAGTCCGAGTGCATGGCAATGCTCGAGGAGCGGTTGCGCCCAATTCTCGAGGAAAAGCCGCTGGGCGATTTCCATGTAGGCCCACTTCACCGGGGAAATGCGTTGTCCCTCCAAACGCAGGAAAAGTTCGGGCAACCGTTCGACCAAGTCATAGCCGAAGGCCGAGGTGAAAGCTTCGGGAAGCGAGTGTGTCCAGGGCGCGGCCCAGCCCGGGTCCTTAGCGATGCCAGGCTGGCCGTGCGCGTCGCAGAAGACGAAGCCGCGGTGAGGCTCGTCGGTGAAGATCCCTCGGATGCTCGTGCCGACGCGGCCGCCGCACGCATCGCGGTAGGCGTCGTGGGTCACACGCAGGAAATTTTCCGTGGCCGCGCGGTCCATGGTGTCGAGGTATGCGGCTCCATTGTAGAAAGAGTGTGCGTCCACGTATTCCCACGCGAAGACAAGAAGTTGCTCGCCCGCATGCGCGCGGGCGCCGTGCACCACACGCCGGTAGGGACCGACATCGAGACCGCGGACCTTGGCGCTGAAGGCGGCGACAAAATGATCGTCAGGCGGCCAGTGGTCCGTCCCCCCGTCTTGGTGAACGGTGAGCCGCAGATATTTCATACGATGACGCAGTTCTTTGGTGGCCAATCCGCCGGCTGATCCGCTGGGCCAGCGGTCTTCGTCGTAGAGCCACGGCTCCAAACCGAGCGCTTCTCCGGCGTCCGTGCAGGCGTTGATGCAGTTGAACCACTCGCGTCCGAGGTAAGGCGTCTGCAATCCGGTCCGCGAGTGCATGAAATACCCGCCGAGCCCCATTTCTTTGAAAATGCCGATCTGACGCATGAGTTCGGCCGGTTCGAGCCGCCGGTTCCAGCTCCAGAGAGGTTTGCCGCGATAAGCGGCGGAAGGGTTTTCCCATTCGGACCAAGGGAACGGGGTGGTTGAGGCGGAAGAACTCATGGCTGCGTCGGAGGTTTTTAGCACAGCGAGTGGGCCGCGGCGGGAGGATTTCCGCCATTTGTCAGCACGATCATGCCAAACCACCGGGGTCGGGCCGGTCGGATTGGCAGAAATATGCTGCCGTTTGGCAGGATCGTGGAGGCGGTTACTCTGCCGGCTTCTATGATCGTGAGGTGACCTCACACGCCCTCGCCGAGTCCGGCGCCGCATCGAACCCGACGATCAGCGCCTTCTACTTCCCGAATTACCACGCGGACCCGCGCAATGAGGCGAAATACGGGCGGGGCTGGACCGAGTGGGATCTCCTCAAGGGCGGTGTGCCTCGCTATCCTGGTCATCGCCAACCTTTGGTGCCGGTCTGGGGTTACGAGGACGAGTCCGATCCGCAGGTCATGCAGCGCAAAATCACCGCTGCGACCAGCCACGGGATCGGGAACTTCCTCTTCGATTGGTATCATTACGAGGACGGACCGTTTCTTTCCCGCGCGCTCGACGAGGGATTCCTCGGCGCGCCGAATCCGGAGGGCATGACTTTCGCCCTGATGTGGGCGAACCACGATTGGCTCGATATTTTTCCGCAAAAAGCCGGCCGCGCGCCCGACCTGCACTACCCCGGCAAAGTCAGTCCGCAGGCGTTCGACCGCATTACCGACCTCATCATCGAGCGCTACTTTTCCCGCGAGAGTTATTTCCGAATGGACGGTCTGCCGTTCTTTTCCATCTACCATCTCGATACGCTGGCTGAATCTTTCGGCGGGGAACGGGAAATGGCACGCGCCTTGGAGCGAATGCGTCGTCGCGTTGAACAGGCGGGGTTGCCCGGTGTGCACCTCAACGCCATCGGCTGGAACTTGGGTTCTCTGCAGGGCGAACTGCCGCGTACGCGCCCGTTCCATAATGCCGCGGAGTTGGGCTTCGACAGCGCCACGTCCTATGTGTGGGTCCACCACGTCGACGTGCAGGAGAAAGGTTTGAACCACTACGATGTCATGGCGGACCTCTATTTCTCCATGTATGAGGAAGCCCGCGACACGTGTCCCATTCCGGTGTTCCCCAACGTCACGATGGGGTGGGACCCGAGTCCGCGCACCGATCCCGAGGGACCTTGGAAGCCCGCGGTCTATCCCTACAGTCAGGTGCTCGAGGGCAACACACCGGAAGCCTTCGGTCGCGCGGTGCGGCAGGCGATCGATCTTGTCAGTCCGCTGCCCGGGGAGACCTTGGTCACGTTGAATGCGTGGAACGAGTGGACCGAGGGCAGCTACCTCGAGCCGGATACCGTTTACGGCATGGCCTATCTTGAAGCACTGCGCGAGGCGGTTCGTGCCGGGGTGCCGCGGGCCTCTTGCGCCGTCTGATCGGCGGGGAGGCGGCACGGATCCGGATCCTCCCGTTTTGGCAATGCTTTCACCGCACAACGCGGATGTCTCCTTGTGGCACGGCCGCTCACATGGCACGATAATGCTAACGGTTGGCCCACGGCTCATGGCGGCGGGCGCCGGCCGCACTCTACAAGAGTCCCATGGATCTTCCACCCCCCAGCGGACTGGCCTGCGCCTTCGTATCCGGAGGGCTGCGATGAGAGCCCGCATCGCCAAGGCCTCGCGGAAGGTCCGGAAGCCGCGCCGCAAGGTTTCCCGGCAAGACTCGTCCTTGTCCTTTCCGCTGAAGGTGTCACCGGCCCCGCCGACGGGACCGGCCGACCGTCAGTGCGCGCGCATCATCCTGGTCAGCGGCGGCACCGGTTCATTCGAGGCGGGGCGGCGGACGCAAGAGGTATCGATGGGCCATGTCGTCATTGTCTCGCCGGGATACTCCGTGCGTTTTGTCCGACCGGAGAATTTGCAGATGCGGGTGGTCAGTGTGGAAGTGCCGGCGTTCCGCGCGGAGGCGCGCCACTGGGACATTGCCCGCTCCGCCAATTTCAAGGCGCTCTTTCCTTTCGCCGCGTCGCGCGCGCCGCAGCAAGGCGCGCAAAAGCTGCTCGATTTCTGCCTCATCTCGCAGATTTTCGAACAACTGCTCGCCTTGGCCGGGGAGATTGAGCGGGAAATTGCCGAGCAGCATCCGGGTTGGCGTGACCTCGCTTCCCTGCATTTCCAACACCTCTGCATTGCCGCTTCGCGCGGTTACGCCCAGCAGCGGCGCACTTCGCTCGATACGGACCGGCGGGTGGCCCGGGCGGTGGAATACATCGATCGGAATTTCCGCGAGGAAATTACGGTGGATGCGCTGGCCCATGCCGCGGCCATGTCGAAGCGCAATTTCTACCGTCTTTTCCGTCAGACGCTCGGTCTCACGCCCAACGCGCACCTCAAACAGGTGCGTCTCACCCGGGCCTCGGAAATGTTGCGGCTCAGCGAAGCGACGATCACTGAGATCTGTTACGACTGCGGTTTCACCGATTCCAATTTCTTTTCGCGCGAATTCCGGCGCACGCACGGCATGTCGCCCACCTATTACCGCCGGATCTGGCGCAGGTAGGCCTGCCGTCTTCCCATCATTATGACACGTATACAACCCACCGAGCCCATTCACTACTCAGACGGCCGACCGTCCTGCCGCTGGCGCCTGGAGGCACAGGATCAGGGGCTGGTTTTCCCGTATGGTCATGGTCCAAAAAACTGCGATGTCCTCGGCACTCGGGAAGCGTGGGTTTTTGAGCACGGGGGGCTTTATTACATGACCTACGATGGAGCGGGTCCGAAGGGGTGGCTCGCCTGCCTTGCCACCAGCCGCGACCTTG
>JBIKXZ010000231.1:0-3494 GCA_044355525.1 Chthoniobacterales bacterium | reverse complement strand
ATATGCTGGTAGGATCGCGGTAGAGTGAAAAAATGTTCCTGCGCGTGGTCCATGAAAACCGCGCGATGGTGGTCTATCCCCGGATTGAGGAGAAATCCGGCGAGAAATCCGGCCGCGATAAGGACAATGGTGAGTTTGTTGCCCACGAGGAGCATTGTGCACGGCAGCACGCCCGAGGCAAAGGGCGGAGGACGGAGAGACTTGGAGACCAAGAGACAGCCGGAGGTCGGAGACCGGAGACAGGTCGCCGTGGCGACCAAAAAGACTAAGAGACAGCCGAGTCTGCGAGACGGGTTGCCATGCAACCAACTGATAAAAGACCAAGAGCCGGAGTCCGCCGCGGCGGACGGAGACGGCGTGAGGCGAAGCCGGGGGCAAACCAGAGACCGGAGACGGGTTGCCAAGCAACCAACTGATAAAAGACCAGGAGGCGAGAAGAGTTCGTTTCACTTAAATCTCGCCGTGCGCGGGGCGGGGGCTTAACACGTCGTCGGATGGAGACTGCAGATTTATGAAGGCGGTGATCGGGGCGGTGTTGGCGCGGTGTCCGCGGGCTTCGGCGGGGCATACCTGCGCGGTGATGAATTGGGTGATGGGGTTGCGTGAACTGGGGCACGAGGTTTGGATCGCAGAGCATTTGTCGTCCGACGAACTCGAGGCGTCGGAAGCGGGTAAGTCGCGGAGTCCGCAGGAGGAATTCTGGCACGAGACGGCGGCGGAGTTCGGGTTGGCCGACCGTCAGTGTCTGATCATCGACGGGAAGAGTCCGGATCTGGCGGCATTCCGCAATTTTTGCGCGGAGGCGGATTTCTTTTTGAATTACTCGGGGCAGTTCAAGCAGCTCGATCTACTCGGGGACCGGATGACGAAGTGCTACCTCGATGTCGATCCGGGGTTCACGCAGCTGTGGGCCGAGACCTGCGGGACGGACATGAATTTTGCGGGGCACGATTTGTTTTTCACGGTGGGGACGAATTTTGGTTCGCCGGAGTTGCGGCTTCCGCCCACCAAGCAGGAATGGATTCCGCTGATACCTCCGGTGGCGGGCGAATACTGGCGCGGACGTTTGGCGGAGGCCGGTGTTTCCGATGCGCCGGACGCCTGGACCACAGTGTCGCATTGGTATGGCTACAATGATCTGGTCTGGGAGGGGAAAATTTACGGCGGCAAGCGGGACAGTCTGCATGCGTTGCGCGGCCTGCCGCGGATGAGCGGGCAGCCTTTCGCCATCGCCAGCGACTTGCAGCCTGGGTGGGAAGACTACGATGCCTACATCGAAGGCGGGTGGCGTTTGGTTTCTTCGGCGGAGGTCTGTCGCGATGTGCCGGCTTATTTGCGCTTCATTGCGGGATCGCGCGGGGAAATCGGCGTGGCCAAGGGAGGCTATGTGGTATCGCGCGGCGGTTGGATTAGTGATCGCAGTGTGATCTATCTCGCGCTGGGACGGCCGGTGGTTTTGCAGGACACCGGTTGGCCGGCGGTGGTGAAAACGCGCGAAGGATTGCTGCCCTTTGTTACCGTCGAAGATGCGGTTAGGCGCGTGGCGGAGATTGAAGCCTCTCCAAAGGAACACAGAGCCGCCGCACGGCATCTGGCCGATACGGTTTTCCACCCGTCGAATGCGCTGAGTCCTCTCCTCGAGCGAATTCGTTGATCTTCGCACGGCTTGAAGGTCGGTGTGATCATTGTAGCCTTCCGCTTCCGTGAACATCCCGATTCGCCATATCCGCGATGCCGCCGTCATGCTCGATGCGGACCTGAAGCCCGTTTATGGAGTGCCAACCAAAAGGCTCAACGAGCAAGTGAAGCGGAACAAAGACCGGTTCCCGGCGGACTTCGTCTTTAGATTGACGTCCAAAGCGTGGCGTGAGGTTCGAGCTAATTCAACAGAAGTCGTTGGGCAAGAATACGATAAAATAGAACGGTCGCAAATTGCGACCGGTTCAAATCGCGTCAGACTCCGCGACCAGATAGCCCGGCCCTACGCCTTTACCGAGCGCGAATTGGGTTTTCATGTGCGCGAGCGGGCCGCAACCTATTGGGTGAAACGTCGCCGGCCATGACCAATATCCATCCCGAGACGCGCCGCTTTCTCGATCGTGCGGCCAAGGAAGAACTACTTCGCCAAAAAGGCGTTGTGCTCTGGCTCTACGGCCTGTCCGGCTCGGGCAAATCGACGATCGCCAACGAAGTCGAACGTGTGCTGCACGGTGACGGACGCATGACCGTCATTCTCGACGGCGACAACCTGCGCACGGGGCTCAATAGTAATCTCGGTTTCTCCGACGAGGATCGCACGGAGAATGTCCGCCGCGTGGCCGAGACAGCCAAGTTGCTCGCGGGGCAGGGGATCATCGTATTCGTCTCGGTCATCACTCCTCTGCGCCGCCATCGCGCGGCGGCCCGCGAGATCGTGGGTGCGTCCGATTTTCACGAGATCTATGTGAAAGCCGACTTCAACACGTGCGCGGAACGTGATCCGAAGGGGCTCTACGCCAAGGCCAAGGAAGGAAAAATCGGCCAGTTTACCGGCAAGGATAGCGGGTTCGAGGAACCGGAGAATCCGGCGCTTGTTCTTGACACACAGGCCCGTTCCGTCGATCAGTGTGCGGCCGAGTTGCTCGGGTATTGGCGGTCCGTCGCGGACGGCCGCCGGGAGGAGTAATCTACCGGAAAAGCCGGGCGACCGGACGGGTCCCATGCCGCATTATCAGTTAGACCATCTCGACCAGCTCGAGGCTGAAGCGATTTTTGTCCTGCGCGAAACCGCCGCGCAGTTCCAGAATCCCGCGCTTCTTTTTTCCGGAGGCAAGGATTCCATCGTCATGGCCCACCTCGCGGCCAAAGCCTTTTGGCCGGCCAAGATTCCCTTTCCGCTTCTCCACATCGACACCGGGCACAACTTCGACGAGACGATTGCTTACCGCGACGCCTTCACGGAAAAACTCGGCGCCCGCCTGGTCGTCGGTCATGTGCAGGACTCGATCGACAAGGGCCGCGTGAAGGAAGAGAAGGGCCCGCATGCCTCGCGCAACGCGTTGCAGTCGGTCACGCTGCTCGACACGATCGAGGAACACAAATTCACCGCGTGCCTCGGCGGCGGGCGGCGCGACGAGGAGAAGGCGCGGGCCAAAGAGCGTTTCTTTTCACACCGCGACGACTTCGGTCAGTGGGATCCGAAAAACCAGCGTCCGGAATTGTGGAATCTTTTCAACGGACGCCACCATCCCGGCGAGCACTTCCGCGTGTTTCCGCTCTCCAATTTCACCGAGATGGACATCTGGATGTATCTCAAGCGCGAGGAGATCGAACTTCCGTCCCTTTATTTTGCCCATCAGCGCGAGGTCTTCGCCCGCAATGGCGCCCTGCTCGCTGTCTCTCCGCATATCACCATGCTGGAGACGGAGAAGCCCGAGCGCAAAACGGTCCGCTTCCGCACCATCGGCGACGTCACCTGCACCGGCGCAGTCGAGTCCGGAGCTTCGACCCTCGAT
>JBIKXZ010000230.1:0-3495 GCA_044355525.1 Chthoniobacterales bacterium | reverse complement strand
CGCGGCGCTCGCGGGCGAGGACGTTTTCGTAGACCTGTCCGCTGGTCAGATTGTTGCGGCGGCTGAGAACGCAACCGGTGAAGCGTTCGTAGTGTCCGAGGTCGAGGTCGGTCTCCGCCCCGTCGTCGAGCACGTAGACCTCGCCGTGCTGGTAAGGGCTCATCGTGCCCGGGTCGACGTTGAGATACGGGTCGAGCTTGCCCATGGTCACGCGCAGACCACGGCTTTCAAGCAAAGTGCCGAGCGAAGCCGCGGCCAATCCCTTCCCGAGAGAACTCACCACCCCGCCCGTGACAAAAATCGTCTTCACGGGGGCAGAACCCTATCAGGTCACCCAGGGTTTGGACATGGAATAACTCTTCAGCGACGGAAAAGACGACCGCAGAGGACGCGGAGGACGCCGAGTCGGAACAATTCGGACGGTTTTAAAGCAGTTTCGGAAATATCGCATCTGTTTGGTGTAGCCGCGGCACAGAGTGCCGCGACTACAAAAAATCCGCTCTAACCAAGAATTACACCGCCAGCACGAACAAAGGAGAAACACAGCGGGGTGAAATCAACGTCTGCGCTCTCTGCGGTTTCTCCCCGATTTCGCCCTACCGATCCAACGCGCGAGCCGCTTTGGCCAAGTCGGCGGGAACATCGACGCCGACCGAACCCTTCTTCACGACAATCACCCCGATGGACACACCGTTCTCCAGCGCGCGCAATTGTTCGAGCTTCTCGGCTTTCTCCAGCGGGGTCGGTTTCCATTTGACGAAATCGAGGAGCACTTTGCGGCGGTAGCCATAGATGCCTTGATGACGCAAATACTTGATCCCGCCGCGCCCGTCGCGGTCGTGCGGGATGACGCTGCGCGAGAAATAGAGCGCGCGGCCCGCGAGGTCGGTGACGACTTTGACCACGTTCGGGTTGCCGATGTCGGCGGCCGTGGAGATCGGGTTGGCCGCGGTGACCATGCCGAGTTTCGGATCGTCCTGCAGCGCGCGGACAAGGCGGTCGATGGTGGACGGCGCGATGTCGGGTTCGTCGCCTTGGACGTTCACAATGATTGAAGATGACCTCAGTTTTCTCGCCACTTCGGCCAGACGGTCGGTGCCGGTCGGATGCTTGGACGACGTGAGCGCGACTTCCGCGCCGAAATCGAACGCGGCTTCGGCGATGCGCATGTCATCGGTGGCCACGATGACGCGATCCACGGACTTCGCGCGCTGCGCGCGCTCCCAGACGTGTTGCACAAGAGGTTTGCCGCGCAGTTTGACCAGCGGCTTGCCGGGGAAACGCGTCGAAGCCCAGCGGGCGGGAATGATGGCGGCTACTTCACTCATGAGGCCGTCGCTCTGCTTTCTCCTCGATCGGTGGGGGCGGCTGGACCCAGCCGTCCGTTGACTTTCGTTGTAGGCAGCGGTCCGCTGGCCCAGCGGACCCTACCGGGAAAAAGCTACTCGCCTTCATTTCACGGATCCCGCCTCCCGCAAAATGAAATCCGCGGCGTAGCCGATATCGGGAACAATGGCATCCGCGCCGCAATCGAGATGGTCTTTGCCGTGGCCGGTTTCGACGAGGACCGTGCGCATCCCGGCGTTCCTGCCGCAGGCGATGTCGGAAGTTTTGTCACCGACCATCCATGAGCGCGAGAGATCCAACCCGTGCTCGCGCGCGGCTTCCTCCAACATGGCGGTGGATGGTTTGCGGCGCGGGCTCGGATGGTCCGGCGTGCTTTCGTCGTAGTAGGCGGCGGTGATTTCCGCGGGCTTGAGTTGCCACAGCACTTCCTCGTGCACGCGACGGTAGTCGTCGTGGGTGAAATATCCGCGTCCGATCCCGCTTTGGTTGGTCACGATGACCAGGGCGAAGCCGGCTTCGGCCAGTTTGCGCAGTGCCTCGGGAGCGCCGTCGATGGCGCGGACTTGCGAGGGATTGGAACAATAGTGCGCCTCGTGGATCAGTGTGCCGTCGCGGTCGAAGAACGCGGCCGGACGCTCAGCGGGCATGGTTTTGGAAGCTGGCGAGGAGTTCGGCGGGCGTCAGGGTGGCCGTGCCGAGTTTGCCCACGACCACGCCACTGGCATGGTTGGCAATTTCGGAGGCCTCGACCGGCGTGGCACCCGCGCAGAGGGCCAGCGTGTAGAGCGCGATGGCCGTGTCACCCGCGCCGGAAACGTCGAAAACTTCGCGCGCGCGCGTCGGCGTGTGATGACGCTGTCCGTCCCTGCTGAAGAGCATCATGCCGAGTTCGCTCAAAGTGATGAGCAACTGGTCGGCGTCCCACTTGGCCAGGAGGGTCTCGCCGACCTTGAGAAGTTGCTTGTCCTCGATCGGATGCGATGCGGGTTCGCTCCAGGGGAGGCCGGCGGCGGCGAAGGCTTCGTGGCGGTTGGGTTTGACCACGGTGGCACCGCGCCAGGCGAGCGGATTGCCGGGATTCGGATCGACGGCCACGACGCAGCCAGCGGCGCGCGCGCGGCGGATGATTTCGGAAGACATTTCCTCGTCGAAAAATCCTTTGCCGTAATCCTCGAGAATGACGCCGTCCGTTTGCGGCAGGGCCGCGTCCAAGGCGGCAAGCAAGGCCTTGCGTTGCGCCGGCCCGGCCGGCTCGGCCAATTCGCGGTCGACGCGCACGACTTGCTGGGTGCGGGCGATGATGCGCGTTTTCACCGTGGTCGGTCCGGCGCGGTGGACCACGCCATCGGTCCCGATGCCGCCAGCCGCGAGCAGTCCGCGCAGGCGCGCGCCTGCCGCGTCCTCGCCGGCCAAGCCGAGCACGGAGGTATGCTTGGTGAACTCGTGGAGGTTGCGGGCCACGTTGGCCGCGCCGCCCGGATAGAAGGTCTCGCGGTCGACCGCGACCACCGGCACCGGGGCCTCGGGGGAAATGCGCGAGACCTTGCCCCAGATGAATTCGTCGAGCATCAGGTCGCCCGCCACCAGAACACGGCGGCCGGACATGCCGCCGATGATTTCCTGCACACGCGCGGCGCTGGGTAATTGTTCCACGAAAGGCTTTTTATGCTTTATCTCGGCAGGTTCCCAAGTGAAATTTCCGTCAACCGTGATTCCGCGCCTTCTTTTCGTCCTCCTACTCGGTCTGGCCACCGCGTCCGCGCAGAAACCGGCCAAGCAGATCGACCTCGGCCAATTCCCGGCGGACACCATCGACAATGTCGTCGTGCCCGTGCCGAGCGAAATTTTCGCCGTCCTCGACAAGCTGGGTAATCCCAACTGGCGCGCGCAGCTCGGACCCGAAAAAAACTTCCCCGCCAGCCCGAACCGCGCGCAGGTTGCCCTGCTCCTCGGCACGGTCATCGCCGACGGCTTTGTCGCGGTCGAAGCCGAGGACAGCGAGCGCGTCAAAGAAATCGGCCGCAATGTCCTCACCCTCGCCGAGGCCATCAACGTGCGCAAATCCGTGGTGGCCCGCAGCAACAGCATCATCCAGAAAGCCGACGCCCGGCAATGGAACGCCGTGCGGCGCGAATTCGACGGCGCCTT
>JBIKXZ010000229.1:0-3544 GCA_044355525.1 Chthoniobacterales bacterium | reverse complement strand
CGGTTCCGGCCGCCCTCAACGCCGCCAATGAGGTGGCGGTGGCGGAATTTCTGGCCGGGCGGGTGGCCTTTCCACGCATCTGGGAGATCGTCGCCGGCGTTCTGGACGAAACGCCCGATGGTGCGGCGTCGGACTTGGATGCGTTGCTCGCTGCGGATCAGGGCGCCCGGGCAGCGGCCGCGCGTTTGGCGGCGGTCTGAGGCGCCCGCCGCTTGGCAAGCGCGGGGAGCGGGGTATCTTTGCGGGTGATGACGGCCATGCGTCTCGGTTTCGTCTTGCTGGTTTGTGCGGTGTCCGCACGGGCTGCGGATTTCGATGTTGCGCGTATGCCCACCGTTCAGGATGTGCAGGCCATCCGGGCCATGGGTTGGTCCGCGGCGGCCGACGCACTCGAACCCAAGCTGGCCGCGGCCTACAGGCCGTCGCATTTCGCGCAGGCCGGGAGCACGGGAAATTCGCTCTTCCGCCAGTGGCAACTCATTTACCAGTGGTGCCGTCTGCTCGGCACGCCCGAGCCGGAGGTGCTGCGGGCTTATCTCGGACGGCGCGTGGTGCAGAATCCGGACGATCCGAACGGGTTGCTCGTCATTCCGCCCGGGATGTCGTTGCCGACCGATGCGAGCGGACGTTTGCTGCCGACGGCGGCGGACAAGCTCGAGGGCGCGCGGGTGCCCGCGCAGATTTTGCAATCCCTGCTGCCGGACGACTACACGCCGCAGGACGGGGCGGTGGCTTTGCGGGCGAAGGAGGATTTTCTCGCCGGCCTGCTGGCCGATCCGGAGTTTTTGCGGGAATTTTTCCGTCAGTTGAAGCCGGACGATTTTCCGCCGGTCGCCCTCACGCGGCTCGAACAACTTTACGCGGCGCATCGCAACAAGTTGCCGGAATACCGCTCGCTCGCGTTAGCCTACGCGCTTGTTTACGACCAGCGTCCGCCGGCGCACTGGCCGCACCACCAGGTCGCGCCGGAGGCGGTGCCGGCCATGGACGAATCGTTGGCTGATCGCTTCGGATTCTACGTGCAGCGCAATGATGCGGGGAAGCTGGACTACGATATGCGCCGGCTCACCGCGGAGGAATTGAAATTCGTCATCGACGCGCCGGTGCCCCGCTCGGAACTCGAATGGGCGGCCAAGAACGTGAAATTCGGACGCAGCCAATTCGATCGCGCGTTCAGCATGGTGAACTACGATCAGCGCCGGGTGGAGCGCGGGGATTTTGTTTGGAACAAGGGGCGCTACCTGCTCGGCAATATCGAGCTATGGGGCGGGATTTGCACGGATCAGGCCTATTTCGCCAGTCTGGCCGGCAAGGCGCGGGGGATACCCACGCTTTATTTCGCGGGTCAGGGCACGGATGGCGGGCATGCGTGGTTCGGTTACCTGCGCGGGCCGGACAAGTGGGAACTCGATGCGGGGCGATTCCTCAACCAAAACTACACGGTGGGTCAGGCGCTCGATCCGCAGACCTGGCTGCCGATCACGGACCACGAACTGGTTTACTTTTCCGGCCGGGCGGCGCGTCAGCCCAAGGTCGATGCGGCGCTCGGCGATCTGGCCATGGCCGGGATGTTTGCGCGTCAGGGCAACCGCGAGGCGCAGTTGGCCGCGGCGACCAGCGCGGTCTATCTCGCCCCGCAAATGGTCTCCGCGTGGGATGCGCAGGAAGAAGCATTGCGCGCCACGGGCGATCAGGCCGCGCTGCGCGAACTTTACACCAAGGCGATCGAAAATTTCAGCCGCGAGAACGACCTCAAAGTGCGGTATCAGACACGTCTGGCCGAATTGGAGCGCGAGGGCGGCGACCTGCGGGTGGCCGAGCGTCTGGAGAACCGCATGGTGGCGGACAACCGGCGTCAGCGCGCCGATCTCAGCACGGCGGCCGCCGCCACCGCGCTTTCGCGTCTGGTCGAGAGCGGGGACTATGACAAAGCCATGCGCGAATACCGTTCGCTGGCGCGCAAGCTGGCCGGGCCCGGCGGGGGGAATTTCTTCTATGACGTGGTGCGTCCGCTGGTCGGGCAATTGCGCGCCGCAGGACGCGACAAGGACGCCGCGGCGGTGCTCAAGCAGGCGCGGCGCGAAATGGGTTTCGAACCCGACAGTATCCTCGACCGCGAAATCCGCGAACTCGAGTCTGTTCAGTAACGGATTTTGTCCGGCTTGGCCTCGTAGCGCCGCCAGAGTTCGAGCATTTCCTCACGCAGGCATTGCGCGGCGGGGACGAGGCGCGACTGGATCGGCTTGGCCAGATCGTCGTAGATCGGCTGGTCGTCGAATTGGCCGTAGTGCAGGGCGTCCGCAATGGTCGAGGCGTAGACCACGCGGTCGATGCGCGCCCAGAAAATGGCGCCGGCGCACATCGGGCACGGTTCCCCGGTGGTGTAGAGGGTGCAGCCGGAGAGATTGAAGGTGCCGAGCTTTTTCGCGGCGGTGCGGATGGCTTCCATTTCGCCGTGCCATGTCGGGTCGTTCTCGGCGACCACGTGGTTGGAGCCCTCGGCGATGATCTTGCCGTCCTTCACGATGACGCAGCCGAAAGGTCCGCCGGTGGCATCGATCAGCGCGGCTTTCTCGCCCAGCTTGATGGCATGGCGCATGAACCGCTCGTCCTCGGCGGTGGTCTGTCGGGAATCGGTCATGAACGGGTGGTGGTTCGCACCGCGTCCTTCTCGCGGTCGCGCTTTTCCTCGAGGCGGCGGATTTCGTCGGCCAACTGGCGCTGGATTTTGTCGACCTCGTCGGGCTGTCCGGCGGCGGCCGCCTTGGCCAGTTCGCCGCGCAGCAGCAGTTCCTTGGCCGCGATGTCCGCTTTGCACTTGCCTTCGATTTCCGCGATGCGGGATTTCTGTTCCTCGGTCAGCTGCACGCCGGGGCTGGCGGCCTCGAGGCGTTCCATGGCGAGTTCGTAAGCGGATTTCATGACGCAGCCGGTTGGCAGGGGAAGCCGGTTTCGGGTAGGAGTATCCGATGCCCATACGTTTGTTGAGCACGGATTTCGACGGCACGCTAATCGGTCACGAGCCCGATGCACGCACGGCGGCTTCGCTGGCGGGTGCGTTGGCGGACTTGCGCGCCGACGGCGCGGTGTGGGCGGTCAACACGGGGCGTCAATTGTGGTTCGCGCTGGAGGGACTTGAGCATGCGCACCTGCCGCATGATCCGGATTATGTGCTGACCAGCGAGAAGGACATTTTCCGGCGGGTGGAAGAGGGTAGTTGGGAGGCGTTCGGTGACTGGAATGCGCGGATGGAAGATCGGACGGCGGATTTGTTCGGCCGGGCCCGACATGTGCTCGACGCGATCGGCGAGCTGGCGGCGCGCGCGGACGGGATCGAAATGCTTTACGAGAACGGTCGCATTGCGGGGCTGATGACGTCCGATGCGGCAACGATGGACGTGGTGGCGGCGCACATTGTCGAAGCGGCGGCGGATGTCCCGGAGTTTTCCTTCAATCGCAACGATGTGTGGATGCGTTTCGCCCATCGCGAGATCCACAAAGGATCGTCGCTGGCCGAGCTGGCGCGGTTGCTCGGGATCCCGCG
>JBIKXZ010000070.1:0-10977 GCA_044355525.1 Chthoniobacterales bacterium | reverse complement strand
GGGGACGAAGCCCCGCGGGTCGCCGCGACCGACCAGAACGGCACGACGGTCGATCTCGCCGCTATCTACGCCAAGGGGCCGACGCTGGTTTATTTTTATCCGAAAGCCGACACGCCGGGTTGCACCGCGCAGGCCTGTTCGTTGCGCGATGCTTTCCCGGATTTCACCGGGCAGGGAGTGCAGATCATCGGGGTGAGCGCCGACACCGTCGAAGCGCAAAAACAATTCGCCGAGAAATACAACCTGCCCTTCGTGCTGCTGGCCGATGCGGACGGCGCGGTGGCCAAAGCATTCGGCGTGCCGACGGCGATGGGTTTCGCCAAGCGCCAGTCTTTCATCGTCAAAGACGGCAAAATCGCGTGGATCGTGCAGGGTGCCAAAACTGGCGACCATGCCGCGGAGGTCAAAGCGGCGTTGCAGGAACTGGGGCTGGGGAGCGCGCGCTGACGCGCGGGTTCAGGAATTTTCCGGCACCACCACGCCATCGCGGATGGTCCAATGCGCAGCTTCGGCGCGATCTTCGAGCCATTGCCAGGTGGTGGTGGTGAGGATGCGTTGCGAATCGGGGGGCAGCGCGGCGAGCAGGCGGCGCCGGCGCTCGGTGTCCAGTTCGCCGAAGATATCGTCAAGCAGGTAGACGGGCGGCGAACCGCGCCGCGCACGGATGAGTTCAGCCTGGGCGAGGCGCAGGGCAAGGGTGAGCGTGCGTTGCTGTCCCTCGCTGGCGAAGGTGGCCGCGGCGGCGCCGTCGAGGTCGAGGAGAACATCGTCGCGGTGCGGACCGACCACGGTTTGGCGCAAGCGCCGTTCTTCGGCCGCGCTGGCGGCGAGCGCGCCTGCGAGGTCGTCTCCGCCGGAGCGCTCGTAATGCAGACCGGCGGCTTCGCCGCGCGGACTGATCGCGGTCACATGCTTGGTGACCAGCGGCGCGAGTTCATCGCAGAGTTCGCGGCGCGCGCGTCCGAGGTATTCGCCGGACGCGAGGAGCGGTCCGTCATAGGCGGCGATTTCGCGGCCGCGATGCGGTCCCTCCTTGAGCAGGAAGTTGCGCGAACGCAGGGCGCGTTCGTAGGCGCGCAGATTTTTGAGATAACCCGCATCGCACTGGCTGCCGAGGAAGTCGAGGAAGCGGCGACGCTTCGACGAGGTGCCGCGGACCAGTTCGATGTCCTCGTTGGAAAAGAACGCGACCAGACCGGTGCGCAGGTATTCGTCGGATTTGCGCTGCGGCAGATCGTCGAGAAAGAGTTTGCGGCCTTCGGTTTTGGACAGATGGCAGGCCATCGCACGGTCGCCGGCGCGGCCGGCCAGCGAAAAGCCGTCCGCCCCGTGCCGCACCGCCTCGGCCAGGGTTCCGGCGCGCGGGGATTGCAGGCGCAGGAGGATGCAGACAGCCTCGAGCACGGAGGATTTGCCGCTGGCGTTGGGCGCGCTCAACAGGTTCAAGCCCGGGGCCGGACGGAATTCCGCCCGCGTGAAGCAGCGGAAGTCGTGCAGGGCGAGCGATTCGAGAACCATGATTTGCCAGTTTCCATTTTTCCGGACGAAAAGCCAGTCGTCCCCAAAGAGGAATTGAAGGCGGACAAGCCGCGCCCCAACATGGGCGGTCCCATGCAATCGCTGCCCGGTTTCCGCGACTTTTTCCCGTCCGACTGCGCGCGCCGGAATTACATCACCGGCACGTGGCGCCGCGTCGCGCGTTCGTTCGGCTTCCGCGAATACGACGGACCGACGCTCGAACCGCTCGATCTTTACCGCAAAAAGAACAGCGGGGGCGAAATCCTCGGGCAGTTGTTTTCTTTCACCGACAAAGGGGAACGCGAGGTGGCGCTGCGTCCGGAAATGACCCCGACCGTCGCCCGCATGCTCATCGCCAAGGCACGCGAATACCGCAAGCCGATCAAATGGTTTAGCATCGCGCCGTTTTTCCGCTACGAGAAACAGCAGAGCGGACGGTTGCGCGAGTTCCTGCAGCTCAATTGCGATTTGGTCGGCGATGATTCGCCCGCTGCCGACGCCGAAATGATCGCGCTGCTCACCGAAACGCTGCGTGCTTTCGGTCTGACCGAAAATGATGTCGTTGTCCGGGTCAGCGACCGAAAGGCTTGGCTGGAATTCCTCGCCGCGCAGGGGATCACCGACGAGGCCAAAGCCCGCGAGGCGCTGGCCGTGATCGACAAACTGGAGCGGGAGAGCCCGGAAGAGCTGGCAAAAAAACTGGCACCGCTAGGCCTCGATTTGGCGGCGGTGCGGACATTCATTGAGAGCGGGCGCCCCGCTTTCTACGAAGTCCTGCGCGAAAATCTGTCCGCCCGCGGGCTGGAGGGTTTTTGCCAGCTTGATCTGCGGATCGTCCGAGGGCTGGCCTACTACACCGGTCTCGTTTTCGAGGTCTTCGACCGCCGACAGGAGCGCCGTGCCATTGCCGGGGGCGGACGTTTCGACCGGCTGTTGTCCGACTTGAGTGACGGCAAGGTCGATCTTCCGGCCATCGGGTTCGGCATCGGGGATGTGGTGCTCGGCGATTTGCTCGAGGATTTGCCGCAGACGCGCGCCTTGATGGAGGAGGCCGTCGTTCGCGAGCAGGCCTGCGACATTTTTGTCGTGGTGGCCGACGAGTCGCGCCGTGCCGAGGCGCTCGGTGTCGTTCAACTCCTCCGCGCGCTGGGCCGGCGCGTCGATTATCCGTTGCAGGCCGACAAAGTCGGGCGTCAGTTCAAAGATGCCGATGCCAGCGGAGCGTCCGTCGCGCTGGTCGTGGGCAACGAGTGGCCCACGCTGAAAGTGAAGAATCTGGCGGAGCGGTCGGAGTCCGAGTTGTCCCAAGAGGCGCTTGCCGATTGGGCGGCAAATCTCCAGACTCCCGCGCCATGAATTTCCGGAGTTGTCATTGCGGTGCTTTGCGCGCCAAGGACATCGGCCAGCGCGCCACGCTGGCCGGTTGGGTCGGCTCGCGCCGCGACCACGGGGGCGTGATCTTCGTCGATCTGCGCGACCGCGAAGGCGTCACGCAGGTGGTTTTCCGGCCGGAAGAGCAAGCCGCGGTGGCCGAGTTGGCCCACGGATTGCGCGACGAAGACGTCATCCAGGTTTCCGGCATCGTGGCCAAGCGCCTCGAGGGCACGGAAAACACCAAGCTTTCGACCGGCGAAATCGAACTCGTCGCCGACGAACTGAAAATTCTCAACAAGGCCGACGTTCTGCCTTTCCCGCTCGACGAGCAGATTGCCAACGAAGACCTGCGTCTGACCCACCGTTACCTCGACCTGCGGCGTCCGGGCATGGCGCAAAATCTCCGTCTCCGCCACCGCGTGACCAAAACACTTCGCGACGTGCTCGACGGCGACGGCTTCTGGGAAATCGAAACGCCGATCCTGAGCAAGAGCACGCCGGAGGGCGCGCGGGATTTCCTCGTGCCGAGCCGGCTGAATCCTGGGACGTTTTACGCGCTCCCGCAGGCGCCGCAGCAATACAAACAGCTGCTCATGGCCGCTGGGATCGAAAAGTATTTCCAGATCGCGCGTTGCTTCCGCGACGAGGACTTGCGGGCCGACCGGCAGCCGGAATTCACCCAGGTCGACATCGAGATGAGCTTCGCCACGTCGGAGGATATTTTCGCGCTGATCGAAAAGGCCTTCATTGCGGTCTTCCGTGAGGCGTGGGGCGTGGAGATCAAGACGCCGTTCCTCCGCATGACCCATCGCGAGGCGATGGACCGCTTCGGCAGCGACAAGCCCGATACGCGCTGGGCGCAGGAAATCGTCGACGTCGGGGACATTTTTGCCGGCACCGAATTCAAGGTCTTCCGCGGCGCGCTGGACGGCGGCGGCGTGGTTCGCGCCCTCAATGCCAAGGGGCTGGCCAAGATCACCACGGGGCAGATCGAAGAGCTGACCGAAATGGCCAAACAATACGGGGCCAAAGGTCTTGCCTTTATCAAGTGCGAGAACGGCGAGTGGAAGTCGCCCATCGTCAAATTTTTCACCGAGGCCGAGAAAGCGGCCCTCCAGGAACGGCTGAAGATCGAGGAAGGCGACCTCGTCCTCTTCGGTGCCGACAAATGGGAAATTGTCTGCGAGGTCCTCGGCCGCGTGCGCCTGCGCGCCGTCGAATTGCTCGGCATCGACCACGACCCGCAACGTCTCGACTTCCTCTGGGTGGTCGATTTCCCGCTGCTCGCGTGGAGCGAGGAGGATCGCAAGTGGAACGCGGTGCACCATCCCTTCACCCGTCCGAAGGCGGAGGACGTAGCCTTGCTGGACGCGGAGAAATTCGGCGAGGTCCGCGCCGAGGCCTACGACATCGTGCTCAATGGCGTGGAAATCGGCGGCGGAAGCATCCGGATCCACGAGGCCGATTTGCAGTCGAAAATGTTCGGCGTGCTCGGGGTGGACGCGGACCAGCAGTCTTCGATGTTCGGCCACTTGCTGAAGGCTTTCCGCTTCGGCGCCCCGCCTCACGGCGGCATCGCCCTCGGACTCGACCGTCTGGTCATGCTGTTGGCGCACGCGGAATCCATCCGCGATGTGATCGCCTTCCCGAAGAACAACCGTGGTGTCGAGTTGATGACCGGGTCGCCCTCCGTGGTCGATTTCAAGCAGTTGCGCGAGCTTTACATCGCCTCGACGAAAAAAGCCTGACACCGCCATGGACGAGCGCGGACTCGAGGAATCTTTGCGGAAGATGCGGGAGGCGGACCTCTCGGCCGCAGCCTGCGCCAGCTTCGAGCGCGCCTGGCGTCAAGCGGCCTCGGGCGAGGCGGGTTTGATTCCCGAGGCAGCGATCGAGCCGGCACAGGGCATCCCCGCCATGGCGGATGTCGCAGGCGGCGCGGCGGATCCCGGGCTGTTCGAGAGACTTTGCGTGATCAAACTCAACGGCGGACTCGGCACGAGCATGGGACTCGACAAAGCCAAGTCGCTCATTCCGGTCAAAGACGGTCTGACTTTTCTCGATTTCATCGCGCGCCAGATTCTTTGGATCCGGCAGCGCCATGGCACCCAGGGTCCGCGCTTCTTGTTGATGGACAGCTTCAGCACGTCGGCCGATACGCTGGGCTACCTCGCCAAATACCCGGACCTGAGCCACGGAGCGTCGCTCGACTTTCTGCAGAACAAAGTCCCGAAGTTGCGCGCGGCCGACTTGCAACCCGTCGAATGGCCCCGCGATCCGGAACTTGAGTGGTGTCCGCCGGGGCATGGCGATCTTTATCCCTCGCTCCTCGGATCCGGCTGGCTCGATCGTCTGGCATCCGAGGGCATCGAATATCTTTTTGTCTCGAACAGCGACAATCTCGGGGCGACCGCGGATGCCGGATTGCTCGCTTACTTCGCCGGCAGCGGCTTGTCCTTCCTCATGGAGGTGGCCGAGCGCACGCCTTCCGACCGCAAAGGCGGCCATTTGGCGCGGCGCAAAGCCGACGGGCACCTCGTCCTGCGCGAAGTCGCCCAGTGCCCCGAAGCCGATGCGGGTGCCTTTCAGGACATCACGCGTCATCGCTATTTCAACACCAACACCATGTGGCTGCGCGTTTCCGACCTGCGCGCGGCGCTTGAAGAGCACGGCGGCGCGTTACCTTTGCCGCTGATCAAAAACAACAAAACCGTCGATCCGCGCGATGCCGCGTCCGCCAAGGTGCTGCAGCTCGAAACCGCGATGGGCGCGGCTATCGAATGCTTCGACAAATCCGACGCGGTTCTGGTGCCGCGCACGCGGTTTGCCCCGGTCAAAACGACATCCGACCTGCTCGCCCTGCGCTCCGATGCCTATCAGGTGACCGACGACCAGCGTCTCGAACTCGTCCCGGAGTGCCAAGGCGTTCCTCCCGAGGTCGTGCTGGAGGAGAGGTATTACAAATCACTGGCCGGACTCGAAGCTGGCTTCGGTAAGACGGCACCCTCGCTGCGTCATTGCACGCACATGCGCGTGACCGGCCCTTGGCGATTCGAGGAGGGCGTGACGTGCGAAGGATCGGTCAAGTTCACCCACGCCGGCCCGCGTCCGGCCGTGGCCCGCGCCGGCATCTACCGCGACGTGGCGGCGCAGGCTTAGGGCGTCAGGTGAAGAACTCCTTGGCCCGTTCGAGGAAGCTCTTCGTGATCGGGGTGTTCTGGTCGCCGCAGCTGGAGGCGAAGTCTTCGAGTTTTTTGCGCTGTTCGGCGGTCAACTTGGTCGGGACTTCGACGGCCGCGCGGACGAGGAGTTGTCCGTGTCCGGTCCCGCGCAGGTGGGGCATACCTTTGTGACGGAGCTTGAAGACGGTGCCATTCTGCGTGCCGGCGGGAATTTTGACCGAGGCTTTGCCGTCAAGGGTGGGGACATTGATTTCGCCGCCGAGCGCGGCGATGACGAAAGGCACGGGGACTTCGCAGTAGAGGTCATCTCCGTCCCGCGCGAAGACGCTGTGTTCGCGGATATGGACTACCACATAGAGGTCGCCGCTCGGCGCACCGCGCGCACCGGCTTCGCCGTTGCCGCCGGAACGCAAACGGGTGCCGTCCTCGATACCGGCGGGAATTTTCAGTTTGATGCGCGAGGTGGTCTCGGCACGTCCATCGCCGCGGCAAACTTTGCACGGATGGTCGAACATTTCCCCGGCGCCGTGGCAGCGGGGGCATGGTTGGGCCACTTGGAAGAAGCCGCGCGAGGCGATGACTTGTCCGCGTCCGCGGCAGGTCGGACAGGTGTGCAAACGCGCACCCGCTCCGGCGCCGGACCCGCCGCAGGCGGAGCAGCGTCCGGTCTTGCGCAGTTCGATTTCTTTTTCCACGCCGCGCGCGGCTTCCTCGAGTTTGATCTCGAGGTCGTAGCGCAGATCGGCACCGCGCCCCGTGTCGCCGCCGCCGGCGCCGCCGCCGAAAAAGTGCTCGAAGATTCCGCCGCCACCGGAGCCGAAGACCTCGCGGAAAAGATCGAAGGGATCATGGAAGCCGCCGCCCGGCCCGGCGCCTGCGCCTTGGAAAGCGGCATAGCCGAAGCGGTCGTAAGCGGCGCGCTTTTCCGGGTCGATGAGAATGTCATAAGCCTGCGAGATCTCCTTGAAGTGCTCCTCGGCCTCGGCATTTCCCGGATTGCGGTCCGGGTGGTATTTCATGGCCAGCTTGCGGTAAGCGATTTTCAGCTCCTCGGCGGTCGCGCCGCGCGAGACCCCGAGCAACTCGTAGGCGTCCTGGCGATGACGGGACGACATGAAGACGGCTACTTGGCGGGGCCTTTGGAGACGATGACGCTGGCCGGACGAAGCAGGCGGTCGCGCAACTTGTATCCGCGGCGGGTTTGCCGCAGGACGCGGTTCTCCGAGACTTTGTCGTCGGGTTCGTGTCCGACGGCTTCCATCATGTTGGGATCGAACTCGGCGCCTTCGGTTTTGATTTCCTCCAGTCCGGAACTGGTCAGGAAGTCGCGTAACTGGCGGGAGACCATGTCGAGGCCTTGGAGGATGGCAGCGGCGTCGGGCGCGGAGCGCGCGGCGTCGAGACCGAGTTCGAAATTGTCGGCCACGGGGAGGAGACCCTCGAGGAGCGAGGAATTGGCGTAGCGGATGGCGTCCTCTTTCTCCCGCGCGGCGCGCTTGCGGTAGTTATCGAAGTCGGCGGCGGAGCGCATGGCGAGGTCGCGGAATTTCTCGGCCTCGGCTGCCGGATCGGGCGTGGCGGCAGTTTCGGCGGCGTCTTCCGCTGCCGTTTCCACGGACGGATCGTCGTGTTGTTTCTTGCTCATAGTTTGAAGATGGAAATCAGGGTGATGTCATCGTATTGCGGCGCCTCGCCGGCGAATTCGCGGAGTTCGTCGGCGATGTTCCGCACGGTGGCCTCCGCGCCTTTCGGGGCGTTGGCCTGCACGGCTTGGGTCAGCCGGGCGAGACCGAATTCCGCTTCATGCCGGTCGAGAGCCTCGGTGGCGCCGTCCGTGTAAAGGAGGATGCCGTCCCCCCGACCGAGCGTGATCGTCTCGTCGGCCACGACCCTATCGAAGACGTCCCCGCTGTCAACGCCCGCGGCCATGCCCGGCGGGCTCAAAGGGGAGACTTGCCGCCCGGCCGCGCGGTAGAGGAGTGGCGGATCGTGTCCGGCCCGCGCCATGGTCACATCACCCGAGCGCGTATCGAGGACCACGTAGAGCATGCTGACGAACATGTCCTCTTTGATGTCGGGATAAAGTTGGCGGTTGACCCGGCGCAGGGCCTCCGCGGCGGAACTGCAACCCGGTGCCGCGCCGCGCATCATGGTGCGGCACATGCCGGTGATGAGCGCGGCGGGGATGCCTTTGCCGGAGACATCGGCGATGACGATGCCCCAGTGGTGCTCGTCGATCTGCAGGTAGTCGAAGTAGTCGCCGCTGACATGCCGCGCGGGGATGTTCAGTCCGCTGATTTGGTAACCGGCGACGTCCGGGGCCCGGGAGGGGAGGAGGATGCTCTGGATTTCGCGCGCCGTGACAATGTCGCTGTCGAGACGCTTCTTCTCGCCGGCCTCGAGGTAGACGGCCTCGCTGAAGAGCGCGAAGGCGGACTGCTCGGCAATGGCTTTGAAGACGGCGAGGTCGTCGGAGGTGAAGGTGGAGGCCATCGGTCCGTTGACCACCGCGAGGACGCCGAGGATTTTGCCGCGGTAAGCGAGGCAGCCGACGAGCGCGGAGGTGGCGCGTTGTCCGTCGCCGGCCAGTCCGGCGAGTTCGGGATCGGAGAAGTTGAAGAGGCGGACGCCGCCCTCTTTCCAGACGCGGGCGATGGCGCCCTCATCCGGGCGGACGGGATGCAGGCGGAGGAAACTTTCCATGGCCACGGGGTTGGCGGCGGCTTGCGTGCGGATGTGTTCCGGCACCTTGATGAGGGGCGCGCAGGTGCGGCTGATGTAGGCGGGGGAGAGAAAATTGCCGGAGCGGTCGAGCAGGTAGAGCGCCCCGCCGTGCGCGTCGAGGATGCGCGTGGCGCTCTCGACGATGAGGCGGTGCAGTTCGCGGCGTCCGCCCGATCCGCCGAAGGCCTCGCCGAGACCGTGCAGGAAATCGAAGACTTTCTCCTCCTCGGCCTGCAGCTCCCGCCATTCGCGTCCGAGGGAGCGCAAGGCGCGGCGCTGGCTGGCCACCCGCCAAC
The DNA here is from genome assembly GCA_044355525.1 of Chthoniobacterales bacterium. Taxonomy (GTDB): domain Bacteria; phylum Verrucomicrobiota; class Verrucomicrobiia; order Chthoniobacterales; family JACTMZ01; genus JACTMZ01. The sequence goes on along the minus strand of JBIKXZ010000070.1, from coordinate 1,883 downwards.
CGAGGTAGGCGGAGAGCAGGATGAAAACGATGAGCAGGCCGGTAACCATAGGCCCCGCAAGGGCACCGAAGGTTAGGGCTGCCGGAGGACCGGCATCAAGGGCGCGCTTGGTCTTCGGGCTCTTTGTGTTGCAGGAACTCGATGACGTCCTTGAAGCGCACGGCGTTTTCCGGATTCGCCGCAACAAGGTTCTCGTGGGCCTCGATGATGGTCTCGCGCCGGGCCTCGCGCGGCGGATGGCCCTCGGCCTCGCGGAGCGGGGCGGCCGGTGCGTCGGCGGCTGCTTCGTCCACGGTGAAAACGCGGTCGAGGCCGAGGTTGCGCAGGACCGAACGGCAGCGGTCGTTGGCGCGGATGACGCGGAGCTTTCCCGCCGGGCCGAGTTTCAGGGCGATCCCGGCAAGGGTGCCCATGAACGTGGAGTCCATCAGTTCGCAATCCTTGAGGTCCACGATGAATTCACGGTGTCCGCGTTCCGTCATCCCGTTGGCGAACTCCTTGAGTCCGGTGCTGTTCTGGAAAGTCCCGCGGCCCTGGACCCGGACCCAGACCGTGGGACCGTCGAGGCCCACTTGCACTGACGAAACCGCGCTCACAAACGGACAATGGCGAACATCAGACGGGGCGGCACGCCGCGGTCAAACGCAGGACGCGGCGCGGGGACTTCATTTCCAGAGATAGGATTGCGTGAAGGCCACGATGCGGTTGTTTTCGATGAGCAAACAGCGCCACGCGGTGGCGGGGCCGTCCCAGAGGAAGGCGTCGCCGGTCACTTGGAAAGAACTCTTCATTGTGCCTTTGGCCTGCGGGACGAAAATTTCCTGGGCCATGACGGCATTGCCGGTTTTGGCCTGGCGGTATTCGAAGCGCACGGTGAGGTCGGCGGGCCGCTTGGCGCGCCAGAAGAAATCGTAATAGGTGCCCTGGCGTTGGTTGCGCTCGTCGGCGGTGAGGGCGCCGTAATTGATGCGCGCCCGCTCGAAGTTGAGCATTTCGTTGTCGGTCACCGGGTTGATTTCCGCCTGGTTGATCGTGCGGCGCGTTTTGCGGAACTCGAAGTCGCTGTCGAGCGCGAGGGGAAGCACATTCGCCTCGGGCATCTCCACCGGCGGGGCCGTGGGCGTGACGCAGGAAGCAAGCAGCAAAGCGGCGGACAGCAGGCCGAGGCGCAAGATCATGCCCGCATGAAAGAAGGTTTGCCGTCCGATGTCAAACGGCGGGAAAGGAGCAATTTGGCTTGCTTGCCGGTGGCCGTGCTCCGGATGCTGGCGCTTCATGAGCCACTTCCACGACTCTCTGACCGCGGCGCGGGAAACCTTCGACTCGCTCGGTCCGCTCGAGGCGCCTTTGTTGCGCGCGGCCGAGGCCGCCCTTGCCGCGTTGACCTCCGGGCGCAAATTGCTTTTCTGCGGCAACGGCGGCAGTGCTTCCGATGCCGCCCACATCGCGGCGGAATTCGTCTGCCGCTTCAAAGAAGACCGTCGTCCGTATCCCGCGATGGCCTTGGGCGTGGACGGCGGGTTGCTCACCGCGATCGGCAACGATTACGAGTTTGCCGACGCCTTCGCCCGCCAAGTGCATGCTTTCGGGCAACACGGTGATTTGCTCATCGTCATTTCCAGTTCCGGCCAGTCGCGCAATGTGCTGGCCGCCATCGAGGAAGCGCGGCGCCGCGGAGTCACCTCGGTTGCTCTCCTCGGCCGCGACGGTGGCTTCACCAAGGGTGCGGCGGATATCGAGATCATCGTGCCGGGCACGTCGACGGCGCGGATCCAGGAAGCGCAGAAATTCCTGCTGCACGTTTTCTGCGAATTGCTCGAAGCCAAGCTGCCCAAGGAATGAGTGCGTGGGCGGCCCACGCCGTGGTGGCGGTTTTCGGTCTG
>JBIKXZ010000086.1:0-9667 GCA_044355525.1 Chthoniobacterales bacterium | reverse complement strand
CTTCGCACACCACGCCGTAGTCCGTCCACCAATCGTTGCCCGCTCGAGTATTGACCCATCCTTCGGACACTTCCCGCCGCGCCGCCAGCGATGACGAAACAACCAGGAGGCTGGGGGACGCCCGTAGTTTGTTCCGATGATCCTCAACGCATCGCGGCATAATTGTTTCGTCTCGCGCCAAAAAGTCTCCGCTTCCTCCTCACTCAATTTCCCGGCCTTGCGCGCCGGGTGAAACCCGCAACGCCAAAGAATCTCATCCGCCATCCAATTGCCCACCCCCGGAAACCGCTCCTGCTGCAATAGCACCGCCTTGAGCGGACTCCCCTTGCGCCGCCGCAAATAATCCGTCACCACCTTGCGCGTGAACCCGCGCGAAACCACCTCCGGGGGTAACTTCACCCACCAGTCCGGGTCGGCCGACGGATCGAACTTCAGCGCTCCGAACATTCTCGCATCGCGAAAGACGAGCGAACGCTTCGTCTGCCGGATAACCAGGTGGTCGTGTTTGCCTACCTCGTACTCCTTCCCTTTGACCAAAAGCTTGCCCGTCATTCCGAGATGCAGCCCAAGGCTCGCCTCCTCGAACACAAAGCGCATCTGCTTCCCCTTGGTTTCGATGCCGGTAAGTTTCTTGCCCTTCAACCCCTGCCGGATTTTCCCCGGCTGCGCCGTCCGGTAAATCCGCGCCCGCTCCCGGCAAATCACCTCGACCACCCGGTCCCCCAAACCCGGCGCCCACTTCTTGGAATAAAAAGCCACCTCCGCAAGTTCCGGCATACCCGTATTCTAGTGCCTTTGCTGAATACTGAAAACTGACAACTGCCAACTCCCGCCATTCTTAATCTTCTTCAATCCCACCCGAAAATCCCCCAAGATGGCGGGCTATGGCATACGATCTCATCGTGGTTGGCGGCGGACCCGCCGGATATGTGGGCGCAATCCGCGCGGCCCAGCTCGGTAAAAAAGTGGCCTGCGTCGAAATGGAACGCGCCGGCGGCACCTGCCTCAACTGGGGTTGCATCCCGACCAAATCACTCCTCCGCAACGCCGAGCTTTACCAGCTGATGTCCAAACATGCCGGCGACTTCGGCATGACCTTCGACAAACTTTCCTTCGATTGGCCCAAAGTGATCAGTCGCAGCCGCGGCGTGGCCGACAAACTCGCCGGCGGCATCGAAATGCTCTTCAAGAAAAACAAGGTCGATTACATCCGCGGCACCGCAGCCATCCCGAAAGCCGGCGTGGTTGAAGTGACGGATGCGGACGGCAAAAAGACCACGCACACCGCCTCGAAAATCTTCGTCACCACCGGCGTCGTCTCGCGCGAAATGCCCGGCTTCCCCTTCAACGGCAAGAGCGTCATCGGCAGCAAACAAGCCATGGTCCTGCCCGAGCAGCCGAAGGAAATCATCATCATCGGCGCCGGCGCCATCGGCATCGAATTCGCCTACTTCTTCAACGCCTTCGGCACGAAGGTCACCGTGGTCGAAATGATGCCCAACATCCTCCCGGTCGAGGACACCGATGTCTCCGTCGCGCTGGAAAAATCCCTCACCAAACAAGGCATCCGCCTCCTCACCGGCACCAAGGTGGAAAAAGCGGAGTCCACCCACAAAGGCGTCAAACTCACGGTGAGCGGCAAAGCCAACGAAACCCTCGAGGCACCGATCGCCCTCGTTGCCATCGGCGTCGCGCCGCTCATGCCCGAGGGACTCAAGGTCAACCTCGACCCGAAAGGCTGGATCCAAACCAACGACCGCTACGAAACCTCGGTCAAAGGCGTCTACGCCGCGGGCGACATCATCGGACCCCCGTGGCTCGCCCACGTGGCCAGCTTCGAAGCCATCCAGGCCGTCGAAGGCATGTTTGCCGGAAAATCCCCGCGCAAAGTGGAAGTCTTCCCGGGTTGCACCTATTGCGAACCGCAGGTGGCCAGCGTCGGACTGACCGAACGCGCCGCCAAAGAAAAAGGCCTCAAATACAAAGTCGGCAAATTCCCCTTCATGGCCAGCGGCAAAGCGCTCGCCGTGGGCGAAAGCGAAGGCTTCGTGAAAATCATCTTCGGCGAACCCCACGGCGAAATCCTCGGCGCGCACATCATCGGCGCCCACGCCACGGAAATGATCGCCGAGCTCGGACTGGCCATCGAAATGGAAGCGACCCACGAGGAACTCATCGCCACCATCCACGCGCACCCGACCTTGAGCGAATCCGTGCACGAAGCCGCCGAACAATCCCGCGGCCACGCCATCCATATCTAAGCGGCGTTGGGGACCTCGTGTCCCCGAACCGCAACAGGTCACCCGTCACCCGCCACAGGATTATCCCGCCATCGCGGGATAATCCGTATACCCCTTCGCCCCCGGCGAATAAAAAGTCGCCGCATCCGGCGCATTCAACTCCGCACCGGCCTTGACCCGCGCCGGTAAATCCGGATTGGCCAAAAATGGCGTCCCGAAGGCCACGGCATCGAGCTTGTTCGCCGCAATCGCCTCGGCTGCTTCCTGGGGTGAATATCCCATATTACCGACCAGCACCCCGCGATAGGCGGCCCGCGCCGCGGTGATCACATCACCGCTTTGCTGGCCGAGAAAATCCGCGCGCATCATGTGCCAATAAGCCAGCCCGTAACCGTTCAACTTTTCCCCGAGCCATGACACCAATCCGATCGGATCGCTGTCGCTCATGCTGTTGAAGCTGTTCAACGGCGAATTGCGCACACCCACGCGGTCCGCACCCCACACGCCCCCCGCCGCCTCGATCACCTCGAGAAGCAAACGCGCCCGGTTCGGCAACGAACCACCATAAGCTCCCGTCCGCTTGTTCGCCCCGTCGCGCAAAAATTCATCGAGCAAATATCCGTTCGCCCCGTGCACTTCGACGCCGTCGAATCCTGCCGCTTTCGCATTCTGCGCCGCCTTCTTGAATCCCGCGACAATCCCCGGCAACTCGTCATCACCCAACTCCCGCGGCACGACATACGGCTTCTTGCCCTCCGGGGTGTGCACTTCGTCATTCGTGATGGCAATCGCGCTCGGCGCCACCGGTTGCGCGCCATTGTTGAACAACGGATGACACGCCCGTCCCCCGTGCCAGATCTGCAGAAAAATCCGCCCACCCGCCCCATGCACCGCATCCGTCACCAGTTTCCATCCCGCCACCTGCGCCTCGTTGTAAATCCCCGGCTCGGCATAAAACGCCGAATTCCCCTCCATGACCATCGTCGCCTCGGCAATGATCAGTCCCGCCGTGGCCCGCTGCGCATAGTATTCCGCCATCAACTCACCCGGCACATGACCCTCCTGCGCGCGGCACCGGGTGAGGGGAGCCATGAACATACGATTGGGCACTTCCATCGCGCCCACGCGCAACGGTTCGAACAACGGAAATAGCGAACTCATCAGTCCGATCTTAGCGGGTTGCCTAAACCCGTCACGCTTTACGCGCCACTCGTTACACCCGCGAAGCGGGCTTGTTCACACCGTCTGATGTTTGGGAATTCTTAAAGCCCAACAAAACAATCAATCATAAAGCTGTGAATAACCTCCACGCTCCGCGCTCCACGCCGCATCCATGCACGTTCCACGGCTATTCACCGCTGTGAAAAATTGTCGGAACGCTGCGCACCGTTGCCGCGGAACATCGTGGAACACCAACTTGTCCACATCACACACACCCTATTCACAAAGCGCCGACAAAGTTGGCGTTCTGAAATTCCGGAAGGCCAATGCGCCATCCCGGGCACGAGCGGGACACGAAAAAAGCCGGTCCACCTAAACAAATGGACCGGCTTTGATGAATGCCCGGCGGTCAGCAGCCGTCGCCCTTGCAGGCCGCCGTTGCCTTGCAGGCTTCCGAACCGCAGACCTGACCGCAATTGGAGCATTTGCACGGTTCGCCTTTGACGCAGCCGTCCTTGTGCGCGCCACCCACGCCGCAGGTGCCGCAGTGGGCGAAGCTTTGACCCGCGGCGAGAAAAGTCGCCGCAACAAGTGTAAGGATGATTTTCATTGCGGAATCATTTTCCTCCGACAAAACGCCCCGTCAAGCCATCAGGCAAGGGGGACCGAAAGCCGGGCGATCCGCTCAGCGGGCCTTGGCCCACGAATTGATCAAGGCCTTCGCCTTGGCCTCGTTGGCCTTCATGATCAAATCGCGCCGCTTGCGCGCTTCGCGGACATTGTTCGTTTTCAGAGAGAACCGCAGCCTTTTGGCCGGTCCGCTCCGGCGGGCAATGCTCAAATGGCACCACCAGGTTCCATTGTTGTCCCAGATGTGATGATTGGCGCCGTAATCACGGTCCGGCAGTTCGACAAGTTTGTTCTTCATGGTGAGAAAACCCAACTCTGCCCCACCTGCCGCCACAACGCAACCCTTATGACAGCGGCCCGCTTAAATCATCAATTTCAAATCTTGAATCCTTCCTGTCCGTCCCACCGAGCCGAGGCTTTGCGAGACGGGCCCTGGCCAAACACGGCGCTCCCCCTCCGCGCCTCCGTGAGAACCCCTCGGTTCCGTCGCACTCAAGCCCCAAACTCAAGTCTCCACCCTGTCTTTCTATGACAGACTCCGTGCTCGTCTAATCGTCCGCAGTGCACCACACTTCCCTCCTTGAACCCGCCCGTCTTCCTGACCAAACCGCAGCCGCTGGCCGCGCAAACGGCTGCACACTTGCTGGCCGGACGTTCGGGCCGACCCGTTGATGTATCCGACACGCTGGTGATAGCGCCCACCGCGGGCGCCGCCCGTGCCATTCGCGCGGAACTGGCGCGCCAATCGGGAGGCGTGCTCTCCCCGAGGTTCCAGATGCCGATGGAAGCTCTGTTGCCGGAAGGCGCCGTCACAGCCGCCCCGATCGAATGCCTCGCTGCTTGGGTGCGAGCGCTGCGCGAAACCCCGCGCCCTAAATTCGCCGCGCTGGTTCCGCCCGCGGTCAAATTGTCCGCCCCGGAGGACTGGATCGGCGTGGCCACACGCTTGGCGGAAGTATGCGACACCTTGGCGGAGGCCGGACTCTCGCCGTCCGCCGAACACCTCTGCGAATTCTGCCCGCAAGACGCCGTGCGCTGGACAGAATTCGGAAAACTGCACGAAACGTATCTGGGAATTCTGTCGGCGGCCGGTCGCCCGGACCCGAATGACGTGCGCCTGGCGCAGTCGGCCAATCCCGATCCGCCCGCCGGCATCGCCCGCATCATCGTCGCCGCCATTCCCGATCTTCCACCCGTCACCGCGCAATGGCTCGAAGCCATGCAAGGCAAAGGGATCCCCTGCGAAGTCCTGTGTGCGTCATCCATCGTTGAAGATGCGCAAGTCGACCGCTGGGGACGCCCCGATCCGGAATGGTGGACCACCCATCCAGTGCCGGTTCCGGAGGAAACCATCGTGGTCGAAAACGACACTGCTAGCGAAGCGGCTGCTCTTGTCGATTTCGCCGTTGCCCAAGGACAAGAAGGCTTCGCCCTTGTCTCGGCCGCCCCCGAATCCACCACCGCCCTCGAAGCCGAGGTCGCACGGCGCGGGGCGTTGCCTTACCTGCCGGAAGGGCGTCCGCTGCGCCAAACCGAGGCAGCCACCATTGTGGCGGCATGGGATGACTTCCTACGCCACGGACGACTGCGCACGCTGCGATCACTGCTCCAACTCCCGGTGTTCACCGCACTGCTGCCTGATGGCACCGATCTCTCTGCCGACGAAACCAGCGCAGCCTGCGACCGGCTCATCGCGGAAAAACTTTGCAGCACGTTTGAAGCCGCGCGTGACTGGTCGAAGTCCAATCAACCCGCAAAACCCGACGACCAGCTGTTGCATCACTTTGTCGCGGCGCTCGACCGGCTCTTCGATCGCGACCTGCACGGCAGCAGCTTGCTGGCCGCACTCTACCAATCGACGGAGTCCGTCGAACCGCAAACGGCGACCGCATTGGAATCATTGGTTGATGCGCTGGAGGACTCCGACACCTCGCCCTTGCTCGCCGGTCTCTCTCCCGAATGGCGCGAAGCTCTGCACCGCGGACACTTGGCAACACAACGCGTGTTCACCCCGGCCTCGGAGGGCGCCGTCGAAATCTACGGATGGCTCGAAGCCCTGTGGGTCGCCGCACCCGTGCTGTGCGTGGCCGGTTGCCGCGAAGGCGCGCTGCCCTCGGGCGTCAATGAAGATGCCTTCCTGCCGGATGCCGTCCGGGCCAAACTCGGACTGCCTTGCCAAGCCACGCGCTACGCCCGCGATGCCTACTTGCTCTCCTGCCTGCTCGAAGCGCACGGATCCTCGCGACTGCGCCTCGGCTGCAGCCGCTTCCGTCCCGGAGGTGAACCGAACCGTCCCTCGCGCCTGCTCTTCGGCTGCCCGGATACCGAACTTCCCGCACGCGTCGAAAAAATTTTCCAACCGCAACCGACGCCGCGCCGCGTGACGCGCCACTCGCCCGGATGGAAACTTCACCTCGATGCTCCGGCCCCGGTCGAATCCATCCGCGTCACCGGTTTCAAATATTATCTCGAGTGTCCGCTGCGCTTCTACCTTTCGCAGGTCAAACGCCTGCAGCCGTTCGATCCGGAAATGCGGGAGATCAGTCCTGCCGATTACGGAACTCTCCTGCACCGCGTGGTGGAGAATTTCCACCAACGCGGCGGACCGGCGGATAGCACGGACGAAAACATCATCGCCGCGTGGCTGGAAAAAGAATTGCACGCCGTGGTCGCGCGCCACTACGGACGCCATCCATCGCCCGTCGTCCGCGTCCAGACCGAATCGATGCGCGTGCGTCTGCGTCGCTTCGCCGCGCTGCAAGCCGCCGAGCGACGCGCCGGTTGGCGCATCCTCGAAAGCGAATACGCGGTGAAAAAAGACGCCGGCTTCACCATCGGTCCGCTCGCGCTCACCGGCACGATGGACCGCGTCGAGGTGCACGAAGAGCAGGGCCTGCGCGTCCTCGACTACAAAACTTTCAACACGGCCAAGACGCCGGAAGACACGCATTTCGGACCGGCGCGCGCGGACGACGGTTTTCCGGAGGCCTCCGTCATGCGTCCCGGCCGTGGTGGATCACCGGCGGAACGATCCTGGTTCGACCTGCAACTGCCGCTCTACCGCCGGTTGGCGTCCGTCATCTGGCCGGAGCACGCGGGGAAGGGGATGACCACCGGATACATCCTGTTGCCCGCCGACCCGGATGACACGCAGGTGTCTTTGCTCGACATCGACCCTGCGACCCAATCCTCGGCCGAACGCTGTGCCGAAACCGTGGCCGAACGCATCGCTCGCGGCGTCTTCTGGCCGCCGGCCGGAAATGTCGATTATGACAATTTTGCCACCTGGTTCGGCGGGGAGCATCCGAAAGATGTCTTTGATTCCGCGACCATCACCGCCTTGGAGGGACGCTCATGAAAGATCTGTCTCGCGTCCTGCTTATTGTCGCCAATGCCGGCAGCGGCAAGACCTACCGTTTGGTCACGCGCTGCCTCGAACTGCTGGCCCGCGGCGAGGCGCCCGACCGCATCCTCGCCCTCACCTTTACCCGCAAGGCCGCCGCCGAATTCCTGCAGAAACTTTTCGGACGCCTTGCCGAAGCGGCGCGTGATCCCGCCGCTTTGCAAAAGCTCCGCAAGGAACTGGACGATCCGGAATTGACCACCGTCCAATGCACCCAATGGCTGCGCCACCTCACCGCCGCCTTGCCGCGGTTGTCGATGGGCACGATGGACGGATTCTTCGGACGCATCGTGCGTTCGTTTCCCTTTGAACTGGGGCTCGGACGCGAATTCCGCCTGCTCGACGAAGCCGGACTCGAGGAAAACCGCCAATTGGCCCTCGAACGCTTCTTCGCCGCCGCGGCCGAAACCAAAGGCGGACTCGACCAACTCGTCGAATTGCTGCGTCAGGAAAGCCGCAACCGCTCGAACCGCTCTGTCTTCGGCACCATCGAATCCGCCGCCCGCGTGCTCCAGCAAAGCTATCTCGAGACCCCGCCGGATGTCGTGTGGGGCGATCCCGCACGCATCTGGCCCGATGGATCCGTCATTCTCTCCGCCGGCCCGGTCGATGCCGCCGTGCAGGCCTTGCGCGCTGAAATCGCCGCGACGCATCCGGATCTCGGAACCAAAGCACGCGCGCAATGGAACACCTGGCTTGATCTCTCGACCGCGCACCGTCCGCCGCGGCGCATGGATCCGGAATTGGACAAATTCCTCAAAGAAAAATTGGCCGGAAACTCCGTCGACCAGATCACCGGTGAACTCTACGTCCCGGTCGGCGGCAAAAAAGAGGACCGTCTTTACCTGCGCGGGAATCTTTCTGATCTCCGTGAAAATCTCCGCCGGTCGCTGGTCAAACTGGAACTCGAGGCCAAGCTGCAAAGCTCGCGCGCTCTGCACGCCCTGCTTGCCCATTACGAATCCGCCTATCACGCGGCGGTGCGCGAAACGGGGGCGCTCACCTTTGCCGATATCGCCCTCTTCCTCGCGGACAGCGCCGACGAAGCGTGGCGGCGCGATCTCGATTACCGCCTCGACGGACGCCATGACCATTGGCTGCTCGACGAATTCCAGGATACCAGCCGCACGCAGTGGCGGATCCTCGAACCGCTGGCCGACGAAATCATCCAGGACACCTCCGCCGCCCGCACCTTTTTCTACGTTGGTGACACCAAGCAGGCCATCTACGGCTGGCGCGGCGGCGATGCGCGGCTCTTCTGGGAAATCCGCGACCACTACAACCGCGGACGCACCGATGTGGTCGAAGAAGATAAACTCGAAGTCTCCCACCGCTCGGCGCGGGCCATCGTCGAGGTCGTTGAAAAGACGCTGAATCCGCAAACGATCGGGGAACATGCCGGCGAATTCCGCTTCCCCGACCAGACGATTGCCGAATGGCAGCAAGCCTGGGTGAAGCATCGCGCCATCGACCATGCACCCGAAGGCTACGCGCGATGCGAGTTCGTCGAGCCGTGCGACGGGGACGAAAGCAAAGACGAGGCCCTCTCGCGCCATGTGGTAGCCATCCTGCGGGACGTGCAACCGCTCGAACGCGGACTCGACTGCGCCATCCTCGTTCGCACCAATGACGAATTGGCCCGCTATGTTGCGGTGCTGAAAAACGAAGGCATCCCCGCCGCCGCCGAGGGCAAAACAAATCCGTGCCTCGCGTCGCCCGCCGGCGTCGCCCTGCATGCCCTGGTCCGTTTCATCGCTTCTCCGGCCGATGTCATTTCCCGCGCCCACGCCGAAGCCTCGCCATGGCGGGTCATTATCGGAATAGATACCGGATCCTTTGCCGCTGACGCCCGCCGTAGTGCCGCGCGGGATGGATTCGCGCCGACCGTGCGCCATTGGGTTCGCCGCGCGCTTGATGCCGACATTATCGCGGGAGGCGAACTCGACGCTTTCATCGCGGCGGCTGCCGATTTCGATGCCATCGCTGGCGGGGCGGGGGATTGGAGCGGATTCGCCCGCGCCGTGGAGCACCGCACGCTCGAAGAAAATGAAACGCCCGGCGCGGTGCGCGTCATGACCGTCCACCAGGCCAAAGGCCTCGGCGCCGATGTCGTCATCCTTCCGGAACTCGGCGGCAAAGCCATGACCGAATTCCGCGACACCGCGGGCATCGCCCTGCACCGCGATGACGAGGGGAGGGTGCAATGGGGCCTCTCGCTGCCCAGGAAGGATCT
>JBIKXZ010000069.1:0-11033 GCA_044355525.1 Chthoniobacterales bacterium | reverse complement strand
AATGTTGTGGATGCGCTCGGCCTGCGCGTCGAAGTGCTGCTGCTTCTTGGCCTTGGCCTCGATCTTGTCCTTGTCGCCCAGCGACGGATCCAGATCGATGTCGGTGAATTCGTTGATCAGATCAGGTAGGACGAACGCATCCGCGTCATCCGGATTCATGAACGAGCGGCCTTTTTCCGTGAGGTCGGCCTCGTGCTGACGCTCCTCGATCGTGTAATAAAGCTCCTCCTTCAGCGCGACCAGCGCCTCTTTGTTCGTGTCCTGATAAAAGGCAAGTTCGGCCTTATCGAGCAGCTTGCGCATCTCGGGTTCCTCCATCAGACGAAGGAGCCCCTTGTTGCGCGGCTCACCCAGTTTGACTTTGAAGAGCGCGCGGCCGGCCTCCTCGTTGTCGCCCTTTTCCAGAAGCTCCTTCACCTCGGTGACCAGGCGGTTGCAGAGCATCGTTTGTTTGCGGACCAGTTGATCGACGAGGGGTTTGAAGCGGTCGTATTGATGCGTCGAAACGGTGGCCGGACCGCTGATGATCAGCGGCGTGCGGGCCTCGTCGATGAGGATCGAGTCCACTTCGTCGACGATGGCGAAGTAGTGTCCGCGCTGCACCTGCTGCTCCTTCGACGTGGCCATGCCGTTGTCGCGCAGGTAATCGAAGCCGAATTCGCTGTTCGTGCCGTAGGTGATGTCACAGGCGTATTGCGCGCGGCGGACGTCCGGCGGCTGGTCGTGCTGGATGATGCCGACGGTGAGTCCGAGAAACCGGTAGATCTCGCCGACCCATTCGGCGTCGCGGCGGGCCAGGTAATCGTTGACCGTGACCAGGTGCGCGCCGCGTCCGGCCAAGGCATTGAGGTAGAGCGGCAATGTTGCGACGAGGGTCTTGCCTTCGCCGGTGGCCATTTCGGCAATGCGCCCGCTGTGCAGCACCATGCCGCCGATGAGCTGGACGTCGAAATGGACCATTTGCCACTCGATCGGATGGTCGACCACGTTGACCGTGCGGCCGCAGAGGCGACGAGCCGTGTTCTTCACCACGGCAAAAGCTTCCGGCAGAATGTCGTCCAGCGCCTTCTGCTGCTCCTTGTAGTCCTCGATGGCCGAAATACGCGCCTTCCACCCGGCCGTCTTGGCCCGCAGCTCGTCGTCCGACAGCGACTGGTATTGCTGCTCCAGCTCGTTGATTTTGCGCACGATCGGCATCATGCGCTTGATCTCGCGCTGGTTCTTCGAGCCGATGATTTTCCTGATGATGAAATTGACCATACCTGCCTCCGGACGGTGTCCGGGAAAACCTCCAGATTATCCACCCGGCGGGCCGCCGCAAAGGAAATCGGACTCTGTTGGAGCTTGCTGCAGAAGGCGCTCCGCTTAATTTGGGCCCGAGATGAAAACCCGGACCGTCCTGCCCCTCTTCCTGGCCGTCACGCTGGCCTCCGCCGGCGCCCAGAATCCGCCGCCGATCCCCGAAGACGCCAAGGATGCCATGGCTGCGTTTTCGAAAATGCTGCAGTCCTTCGGGGACGATTCCAACAATCCCCTCGCCGTGTTCGGCGCGCAAAAACCGGTCGGCGCGGGTGAACTCAGGGCCATGCTGCCGGCCGAGGCCGACGGTATGCGCCGGACCAACGCGCGCGGCGAAAAGACCGGCGCCTTCGGGGCCAATGTCGTGCAGGCCACCGGCGAATATGGCGACGGCGAAGGCCCGCGGGTGAAGATCAAAGTCACCGACCTCGCCGCCATGGGTCCGTTCGGCGCCTTGGCCGGCTTCGGCTGGATGCAGACCGAAGTCGACAGCGAGGGCGACCACGGTTACGAGCGCACCACGACGCAAGGCGGTTTCAAAACGCTCGAGAAATACGCCAACGCCACGCGCTCGGGCACGATCACCGTCGTTGTCGGCAACCGCTTCATCGTCGAGGTCGAAGGACGCGACATCGATCCCGCGAAATTGCAGGCCTGCGCACGCGCCGTGGATTTCACCGCTTTGGACAATCTCGCGAAAAAGCCGGCCACCGAATAAGAACCCCCGTATCCGGAAGGGGAATGGAGCCATGGGGATTCGAACCCCAGACCTCCTCAATGCCATTGAGGCGCTCTACCAACTGAGCTATGACCCCTTCAAAAGCCGAAATGAAATAGAACCACAGCCGAATGGGTTTGGCAAGACCACGCATCGGCGCTAAACGGGCCGTCCGTGACTTACTATCTGGTCAAACTTCTCCTCAGCGCCGGCCTCATTGTGGCCATCAGCGAAATCTCCAAGCGCACCGGATATCTCGGCGGACTCCTTGCCTCCCTGCCCCTCGTGTCGCTGCTGGCCATCGGCTGGATGTGGTTCGAGACGCACGATGCCGCGAAAATCGCGGACTTCTCGCGCAGCGTTTTCTGGTTCGTGCTGCCGAGCCTGCTCTTCTTTGTCCTCCTGCCCTGGCTCCTGCCGAAGATCGGATTTTATGCCGCGCTCGCCGTGGCGTGCGTGGCCACCGCCGCCGGCTATGCGGTCATGGCCGCGGCCCTCGCGCGCGCGGGCATAACTTTGTAGAGCCCGCGCGCTCTTCTGCTATATTCCGCCGATGCGCCGACTTCTCGCCTCTTTGCTCGTTCTGGCCATGCTTCCGGACGCCGGGCCCGCGGCCGGCTTGCCGCTGAACGAAACCTTTGTCGGACCGCAGAAATTCCAACAGTTGATGAACCGCGGCTACCGCGCGGGCTGGGCCAAGCTGCCGCTCGGGGAACGGGTCAACAAATTCGCTCTCGCCCTGCGCGGCACGCCTTACGTGAACTACACGCTCGAGTTGCACGACACCATCGAGGCGCCGTCGGTCAACATGCACGGCATGGATTGCTGGACGCTTTTCGAAATCGCCCTCTGCATGGCCCGCCTCGTGGCTCTGCATCCCCCGCCCTACTCGCCGCAAGAGATGCTCCGCCTCATCGAGATGGACCGCTATCGCGGTGGACGCTGCACCGGACGGTTCGACTCGCGCCTGCACCATCTCGAGGACTGGATCCAAGACAATGCACGGCGGGGCTTGGTCAAGGACATCACCCCGTCCCTCGGCGGCCGGAAACTCCATCGCCGCATGGCCTACATGGGCAAGAAGCCGCATCTTTACCGCCAACTGCGCGCCGATCCCTCGCTCGTGCCGGCCTTCATCCGCATCGAAAACGAACTCTCCCGCCGCGGCATCACCTACATCCCGCGGTCGCAGGTGCCAGCCATCGAATCCAAACTCCGCAACGGCGACATCATCTGCATCGTAACCAACTGGCACGAGACTTACACCTCCCACGTCGGCCTCGCCTCGCGCGACAGCAACGATGTCCTGCGCTTCCTCCACGCCTCGAAGAACCACCGCGAGGTCGTGCTCGACGACCGGTTGAGCGATTACCTCAACAAATTCAGCACCCACGCCGGCATCTACGTGGCGCGGCCGCTCGAGTTGCCCAACGCACTGCGCACCGCAGCGGCGGATTGATGAATTGTAGCGGCGACGTCCCCGTCGCCGGTCGTTCCAATCGATTCGTCGCCGAGGACGGCGACGCTACATCAACCAGCCACCCTCTCGCCCGCGATCAAGTTATCCCAAGTCTGGCGCTCGCGCACAACCGCAGCCTTCCCGCCCTCGACCAGAATCTCCGCCGGCAACCGCCGCGAATTGTAATTCGACGCCATGACGAATCCGTAGGCACCGGCGCTGAGCAATGCGATACGGTCACCCGCGCTGACCGCAGGCAACTCGCGATCCTGCGCAAAAAAATCACCGCTCTCGCAAACCGGTCCGACCACGTCAACCGGGCCGCGTGACGCGCCGGCCTCCGGTTCCCGGAGCGGCACAATCTCGTGATGTCCCTCGTAGAGCGCCGGGCGGATAAGGTCGTTCATGCCGGCGTCGGTGATGATGAATGTCTTGGCCGGTGTGCGTTTGACATAGAGCACGGAAGCCAGCAACACGCCGGCGTTGCCGACGAGGCTGCGTCCGGGTTCGAGCAGGATTTTCAGCCCGAGCGGCTGCAGCAGGGGCACCACGGCCTTGGCATAGTCATCGAATCCGATCCGTTTTCCCCCGTCCTCGTCGGCACGTTTCCACCAGTCCGGCGCGCCGCTTTCCAAAGTGCCGCGGTAAATGATCCCGACCCCGCCGCCGATGCTGAAGAACTCGATGCCATAGAGCGACTTCAACTCCTGCACGATCGGCACCAACTTGGCCAGGGCTTCGACAAAGGGTTTGGTCTCGAGGATCTGCGATCCGATGTGCGTCTGGATGCCGCGGATCCGCAGATGCGGGAGTTTGGCCGCTTCGGCGTAGACGCCGAGGATGCGGTCGATGCCGATGCCGAACTTGTTGTGGCTCTTGCCGGTCGAAATGTATTTGTGCGTCTGCGCATCGACGTCGGGATTCACGCGCAACGCCACCGGCGCTTTTTTGCCCATGGCGCCTGCCACCCCGTTGATGAATTCCAGCTCGGGCTCGGATTCGACGTTGAACGAGTAAACGCCCTGCTCGAGAGCGTATTCGATTTCCTCCCGCGTCTTGCCCACGCCGGCAAAGGTGCACGCATCGGCACGTCCGCCCGCCTTGAGCACGCGGAAAAGCTCGCCGCCGGAAACGATGTCGAATCCCGCGCCCTCGCGCGCCAGCAAATCAAGCACGGCGAGGTTCGAATTCGCCTTCATGGCAAAGCACACGCGGTGGTCGAGGCCGGCCAACGCCTGATCGAGTCGCTGGTAGTGATCGCGGATCGTCTTCCCGCTGTAAACGTAGAGCGGCGTGCCGTGTTCGGAGGCCAATTTCCCCAGGGACGAGCCCTCGCAATACAGCTCACCGTCGCGATAGGAAAACTCGTGCATAAGCCGGTAGGGCCGGCTGGCTCAGCCGGCCGCTCGCTCAGTCGTTGCCGCGGAAAGCCCGCAAGATGTAATGGTCGAAGGAATAACGTCCCGGCCCCGCAATAAGCAGAGCGACGAAACCGGCAAGGTAGATAAAGGCCATTTCGCCGTTGCCTTCACCGATGAGGACGCCGCCATGAATGACAAAAAACGCCACCGCCATGGTGATGACCAGCGGGATGAGGGCAAATCGGGCGGCCAAGCCCACCACGAGGAGCAGGGCGCAGAGAACCTCGGAAAAAACGACGAGGTTCAAGCTCATCGCATTGCCCACCCCGAGCGGATCGGGAAAGGATGAAGCCTTCTCGGCCATGCCCTGCACCTTGCCCCAGCCGTGCAGCAGGAGCATCGAGAGCCCCAGCCACACCCTGAGAACGAGCAAACCGACATCCTTGAGCCACTCACCACCGGGGCCGGTGATCCATTGCGCGTAAGATTTGATCATGGGGGAGAATCTTATCCGCCCGGCGCTTGAGGCGCGAAGAAAATAAATCCAGCCTGTAGCCATGCCGAACTCTAGCACCCCGCGCCACGTGCCGCGCTGGGTGCGCCACGCTTCGGCCGGACACGAGGACGCCTGGCGCGAACGCCTCGCCTTCCTCGGAACCGGCCTCGTCATCCACAGCCGGCCGGGGACGAAACTCCTGCGCCTCGAGGCCTACGCGCCCCGGAAGGTGCTGCGCCGCCTGGCTAGCGAGTTCGGCGGGAAAGTGGAAAGCATCGATGCGGTGAAAATCGCCACGCGGGCCAATGCGCCGCGCCGCCCGCTGCGCATCGCCCGCGATCTTGCCATAATCGACGCCCATGGCTCTTGGCCGGCCGCGCAAGCGAAGCCGCGCCTGCTCCTCCGCATCGCCGGCGCCATGGCCTTTGGCACCGGCGAGCACGCCACCACGTCCGCTTGTCTGCGCTTCCTGCGCGCCGAAGCCGCGCGTCTCGAACCCGGCTGGACCACCCTCGATATCGGCACCGGTTCCGGCATCCTCGCCATTGCCGCGGAAAAACTCGGCGCCGAACGCGTGGACGCCTTCGATTATGACGAACGCGCCATCAAAGCCGCGCAAGCCAACCTCCGACGCAACCGCTGCCGCCGCATCAAGCTGTCCCGTAAAAATCTCCTGCGCTGGACACCGCGTCGACGCTACCCGCTCGTGGTGGCCAATGTTTTCAGCGAAATCCTGCGACTTGCCGCCCCGCAAATCACCGCCGCCGTCCAACCAGGCGGATGCCTCATCCTCTCCGGCATCCTGCGTCCACAGGAACGTGAAACCCTCGCCGCCTTCGAAGCCCGCGGATTCCGCTTGGAGCAAGCCTCCCGCCGCGGCAAGTGGGTCAGCCTGCAGCTGAGATGCTCACCATCCTGAGACACGCCCCGCTGTAAAAACAGGAAAGAGAAAAACGCGACGCCGGCTCAGAGGCCTTGGAGATTCTCGTGAAGAATGGCTCGTTCCGATTGGTGCAGTTGAGGGAACTCGGCGAGGATGGCCAAGGCCGAGGTGTAGAAGCTTCTGGCCCTCGCGGTGTCGCCGCGCATCTGCTGGATGACACCGAGATGCCCGAGGCTGAGGCCGACTTCGGGATGTGCGGGACCGAAGAGCTGTTCGCGGATGCCGAGAGCCTGCATGTGGCGTTGCTCGGCACCGAGGAGGTCGCCGCATTCGCAGAGGACGGCACCGAGGTTGGTGGCGATGAGGGCGGTCTCGCCGTGCACCGCGCCATGGCAGCGGGAGGCCTCATCGAGGGCGCGGCCGAGAAGAACGGCAGCCTCTTCCAACTCGCCGGACAGCTTGCGCAGCATGGCCAGATTGTTGAGGCACATGGGCACGCGGTGCTTGTCGCCGGCCAGTTTGTAGAGATCGGCAGCTTGCGCGTAATGAGCACAGGCTGATTCCGATTCGCCGAGATTTTCCTCGGTCATGGCCATCTTCGAAGCAACCCGCGCGGCTTCGGCGGACCGCGCCCGGCTGGTCAGAATTTCCAGAGCCTCGGCCCAGCAAGAGAGAGCTTCGCGGTCATCACCTCGCGCCGAGGCTTTGTCCCCGGCGACTTCCATGGACACGGCCGCCTTGTCCCGCGCGACGAACTCGGGAGGATCCGGAGAGGCGGCTTGCGCCATAACCGGAGGTTAATATCGCCGAACGGTGACAGCAATCCCGCAATGGCAAACCGTCAACCGATGACCCCGGCAAGCCGGCGACGGTTGGTCGGCACGCGCCCGGCATGAGCCTCGATGGCGCCGAGGACATTGCCGTCATGACCGAAACCGAGCACACGACATGCTTCGGACTCGAAGAATTCCACCGAGCGCCGCGAGGGGTCGTGCGTGCAGAGATGACCGAAAGACCGGCGCAACAAGTCGAACAAACCCGGCGCGGCGTGGGCGGGTTCGGACAACAGGTCGCACAACTCGGCGAAATAGGACGCGGCCAAAAGGCGTGCGTAATTCCCGCGCAATCCCTCCCACGTCTCGAGCAATTTCAATTCGCGCAAGGCATGCAAGTCGGATTTGCGTCCGGTCGCGAACTGCACCTCGGCGTGGTAGAAAAGGTCGAGGCGTCCGCGCAACTTGCTGTCACGGCGCGCCGTGCCGCGCGCGGCGGTGCGGATTTTCCCATGGTCGGGCGAGAGCCAGATGAGCACGTAACTCGATTCGCCGAAGCGGGCGCGACGCAGAAGGATGGCCTCGGTGGTCTCGGCCGCGGACATGGTCAGCCCGCCGCCTCGACAAGGAGTTCCTGCAAGTGCGCGTAGAAATGGATTTTGAGCAGGGACAGTCCGCGGCGCGTGGCCAGATCGGGCGGCTCGCGATGGTCGAGGTCGGATTCGGCGAGTTGGTTTTCCTCGACGATGACCAAGCGCGCCTGGTTGAGCGCATTGAGCCACGCGTCGAGGTGATTGCCGGGAATGACCACCTTGTTCCCCTGCCCGTTGGGTCCGAGACTTTCCAGATCGCGCGCCACGATATCGCGGCTGGTGGCGAACAGCCTTTCCAGCCCGGGACGCACGTGCTCTTTCCAATCGCAGCGCAGTTGCGCATCGCCCGCACCGCCGGTCGGATCGGGATAAAGCCGAGATTGCGCTTTCTTGTGACGCGACGCCACCTTCGGCAGATCGACGAGGAGCGAGGCGAAAAGCGGATGGATCTCGCGGAGTTCCCACGAGTCGGGCGAGGCGCGACGGAAACGCATGAAGGTCAGAGTTCCGCCTGCTCGAGCGTGGCCAGCAGGAGGTAACCGTGGAGTTGTTCGACGATGGCCTCGGCACGTTCCCGTTCGCCGGACCAGACGAGGGAACGCCCTTTGTGATGGACCTCGAGCATGTGCTTGGTCGCCCTGTCGCGCGGGAAACCCAGCACGCGCTGGAAGACCATGGTGACATAAGACATGAGGTTCACCGGATCATTGTGCACCACGACATTCCAGGGCGTGTCGAGAACGTCCTCGTCGCGCGTTTCGATTTCGGTGATGACCCCGGCCTGACTCATACCGCGAGCAATTGCACGGCCGGCAGCGCGGCCATGCGGTCCAACGCGTTTTGCAGCAACCCGACCGTGCGCGGTGCCGGCAAGGTCAAGCCAGCCGCGTCCGCCCCCAAAACTCCCTCGGCCAAGAGCAAGGCTCCCGCCACCTGCAGGAACGGCAAATGGAACGTCTGACCCCGCACCGCGAACACCGTCGCCAAATGACCGACCGACTTGTCCGTGGCCGCCGCATCGCGCAGACGCTCGAGCAGCTTCGCCGCCTGCGGCGGCTGGAAGGAAAGCAGCAGATGCCGCCCGGCCATGAGGCTACCCCGCACCGCTACTGCCGGCAGGGTCCTCCCGAGCGATGCATCCTCGGAGAGCACGCGCGCGGCATCCTGAGTCGCGGCGCCCGATTGCAGCGAGGTCAGGGCGGGATGCAGCACCGGCAGAAATAAATCGGTCAGCCAACGGTCCCACTCGGACTCGAGGCTTCCTTCCCCGCTCGGCGCGAAAGTGATGGCCCCGCATTCCTCGTGCGAGGGCAGACACAATTCCACCAGCCGCCACCACGCGGCGATTTCCGCGGCGGAATCGGCGATGGGGACGGGGCGAAGCATGGCCGAATCTAGCACAAACCGCGCAGGGCGCGGCGCAAAATTTTCTCCTGCATGATCCGCATGTCGGAGGCCGCACCGGGATCGGCGTCCGACCAGCCCGCGAGGTGGAGCAAGCCGTGCACGGCGTAGCGCGCGATTTCCGCGGGCAGCGGCAACCCGCGCGCCCGCGCTTCGCGCCGGGCTGTCTCGGCGCTGATCACGATTTCACCGTGATGGAACGTGATGACGTCGGTCGGCGCCGGATCGCGCATGAATTCGTCGTGCAGCGCGGCGATGCGCGCATCGGAAACAAGGACGAGGCAAATCTCGGGCAACCGGTCCAGAACGGATCCTTTGCGTTTCGCCGCGGCGATGTCGGGCCACGCGCTTCGCACCGCTTCCGCCGCCGCGGGCAGCCGCAATTGGCGGGTCGAAACCGCACGCTGACGATTCAACCAGACCAACTCGGGTGCCGCGCTCATGGGGCTTTGCTTAAGCCGAAGCGGGGGACGGTCCAAGCCAGAAGGTGGATCGCGATGTCCTCATCGCGATAAGTCATTGAAAACCCGCGCCCGAAGGGTGCGATCCACGCTTGTCGCGGCGGTCACAGACCGCCGCTACAAATAAAGCTCAAGCCGTCGCTTTGGCTTCGGCCTCGGCTTTGTCCGCCTTCTCTTCGTCCTGCGTATACGCGATGCGGCTGTGCAGCATGTTGAGGAGAGTGAAGCGGAAGCTGGCGGACAATTTTTTCACGTCGGCCAAGGTGAGCGGACATTCATCGAGTAGACCTTCGTCCATCTTGCGCTCGATGACTTCGTCGACCAGGTCCTCGACACGCTGCGGAGTCGGACGCTTGAGGCTGCGCGAGGCGCTTTCCACCGCATCGGCCAGGCAGATGATGCCGCTTTCTTTGGTCTGCGGGTTGGGTCCGGGATAACGGAAATTTTCCTCCTGCACGGCGGGCACGTCCTCGGCGCGGAGGTTCATGATCTTACCGCCCAACCGCGCGTCCTCGGCCTGGCGCCGGGCGCGGTCATAGAAGAAACGCACCGTCGAATTGCCGTGGTGCTCACGGATGACGTCGATGACGAGGTCGTTGAGTTTGCTTTTCAGCCCGAGATCGACGCCCTCTTTGACGTGCGAAATGATGATGAGAGCGCTCATGGACGGCGCGAGGTCGTCGTGCGGATTCACGCCGCCCGCCATGTTCTCGGTGAAGTATTCCGGCTTCACCAGCTTGCCGATGTCGTGGAAGTAGGCGCAGACCCGGCAGATGGTGGGATTGGCCCCGATAGCTTCGGCGCCGGCTTCGGCCAGGTTGGCCACGGCAAGGCTGTGATGGTAGGTCCCCGGCGCCTCGAGGGTCATTCGCTTGAGCAGCGGGTGATTCAAGTCGGCCGACTCAAGCCACGAGATGTCCGTGGTGATGCCGAAAATGTGCTCGAGCACGGGCAGGATGCCGCTGACCAGAATGGCCGTGCCGACGCCGACGCCGAAGGCGGCCAGCGTCTGCCATCCGACCATGGCCCAATCGGTGAGTTGCGGCTCGGTGATGAGACGCGGTCCGATCTGTCCGAAAATGGCGGCGAGCATCCAGACGGCGACCCCGACATACAGTCCGGCGCGGATGAGTTGGCTGCGGCGGCGGACTTGCAAGGTGAAGAGCACCGCAACCACGCCGGAGATGAGCGAAATAACGAGGAACACCGTGTCGATGACCGGCATGAGGAACGCGCCCCACAAACTGGCCACCACGGCGCCGAAGAGGCCGAGGTGGCGTCCGAGCAGCACGGAAAAGACCAGCGGCGCGAACGCGTAGGGAATGAGCAGCGGCAGCATCTGCAGGTCGATGCGTCCGGTATCGGCCAGCACGAGCAGACCTTTGATCGTGGCCAATTGCGTGAGCAGGATGCCGTAAATAAGGGCGAGGCTCGAGTTTCGGTAGAAAGCCTGCGGGTGATTGACCCACAGCTGCGCGATCGAGATGCCGAAGACGAGCAGGCAGATGAGGTATTTCTTGAGCGGCTCTTCCTGGGGTCCGCCGGTGAAAATCAGGAAGCCGAGGCCGATGGCGAAAAGCGCGAAG
>JBIKXZ010000068.1:0-11094 GCA_044355525.1 Chthoniobacterales bacterium | reverse complement strand
CCATATGGTCCCATTATCGCGGAAGCTCCAATCCGGTCATCAATCTTGCCTATGCCGACGGACACGTCGGAACCGCCAGTGCAAAGGAGTTGCGTTCGGGGGACCGGGCCAGCGGGGTCACGCCGCTTTACCCGCTTGGCGGGAGTGACTACACGGCCAGGCTCTACAGGTTGGGTTGGGTGCTGGAAAAGTAGTGGTTTGAAAAGTCCCGCCTCCCCAGCTGTATGGCCTTTGTCTTTCCCTCTGTGCTCTCCTCCTCTTTCCGGCTGCAGCCAGCCCTGCTTGCATCCATGATTTAGCCCAGAGAAATACTTGTCTCCAGCGCGTCCCGGCCCTGCACGATTCATTTGCACCCCGAGGAACACCTTGTGACACAGATGACCGCTTCCATCCCAATGCAAATCCCCGCTCTATGACAACACACTCCTCATCACACCTGCTTCGTGTCTCTCTGCTTTCCGCGGTCGCCGCCCTCGGAGGTTTTCTCTTCGGATACGACAGTGGGGTTATCAACGGAACTGTGGGAGCACTCCAAAAGGCTTTTAACGCTGACGACATCAATAGCGGCTTCAACGTCGCTTCGATGCTTTTGGGTTGCGCGGCAGGCGCTTTCCTTGCCGGACGCATAGCCGACCGCTTTGGCCGGCGCGCGGCGCTCTTTGCAGCAGCAATTCTTTTCGGAATCAGCGCCTGGGGCTCTGGCATCGCAACCGGATCGCTGGAATTTGTCATATACCGGCTTATCGGCGGCTTCGCGGTCGGTGCCGCCAGCGTGATTTGCCCGGCATACATCAGTGAAATCTCTCCCGCTGCCTACCGTGGCCGACTGGCCACCTTGCAGCAAATGGCCATTGTGCTCGGACTCTTTTTCGCTTTTCTGGCAAACTATCTGATCGCCCTAGGTGCCGGTGGTGCATCGGAGCCGTTCTGGTTCGGCTTCTCAGCCTGGCAATGGATGTTCTGGATGGAGCTGGTCCCGGTGGCCTTGTTTTTTGCGGGCCTCTTTTTCATCCCCGAGTCGCCGCGCTATCTGGTCGCCGCCGGCCGCACGGCACAAGCCGAGGCCGTGCTGGCAGGCCTTTCCCACCCGGAGGACGCTGCGGCCAAGGTGGAGGAAATCCGCGCCACCCTCGACGCGAATCACCGTCCGAGCATGCAGGATCTTTTCAATCACACCACCAAGCGCCTCCATCCCATCGTCTGGGTCGGTATTGCCATCGCCGCCTTGCAGCAGTTGGTCGGGATCAATGTGGTTTTTTATTACGGTGAGGTGCTCTGGCGGGCGGCCGGCTTTTCCGAGGCCAACGCGCTGCTCATCAATGTGATCGGGGGTATCATCAACGTGAGCGCCACGGTGGCAGCCATTCTCCTCATCGACAAAGTGGGGCGCAAACCCCTCCTCCTCATCGGCTCGCTCGGCATGGCGCTTTTCCTCGGCATCCTTGCCGTGGTCTTCGGCACCGCCGAAGTCGGTTCTGATGGGAACCTTGTCCTCGGGGATACCGCGGGTCGCGTTGCCTTGGTCAGCGCGAACCTCTACATCGTCTGCTTCGGTATTTCTTGGGGGCCGGTTATGTGGGTCCTACTCGGCGAGATGTTCCCCAACCGGATCCGCGGCGCGGCGCTCTCCTTGGCCGGACTCTCCCAGTGGGGCACCAATTTTTTGGTCACCATGACCTTCCCCATACTTCTTGGCACCATCGGTCTGGGCGGAGCCTACAGCCTTTACGCCATCTTCGCTGCCATCTCCGGCTTCTGCGCGTGGAAATTTATCCGCGAAACCAAAGGCCGCAGTCTCGAACAAATGGAGCTGTAAGCGAGCCTGGATTAGCTACGGGCCGTGGACCTGACCACCGGGCTAACGCCTCGGTCCGGTCAAGGAACAGTAAATTCTTCGTGTGCCGCTTGGCTCCCCGGGCCTTGCGCGCCGCGACAAAGTCGGTCACGGCCTTAAGCAGAGGAACTCCGACCTCGCGAAGCTTGGCCGCCGCCATGGACACCGCGGCCATTTGCTGCGGCGTGAGGGCCTCGACGTGGGCCGCGCCGGAGCTGACCGACTCCAGCGCCCTCTTGGCCTTGCTGCGGGCTTGCTTCAGGCTCGTGGCACGAAGACTCTTGGCCTTGCCATCGACAAAGTATCGAACCAACCACGAAACATAGCCGCCCGTGTCCGAGCGGTAGATTTTCGCAGTGACGCCACCAACCGTGACCAATAAATTTTCGCTCCTGCCCAAAATTTGTATGAGAACCGTATCAAAAAGTCCCAAACCCGGGTTTTTGATCATTCCTGCAGAGTAGCTCCTCCAAGGCCTACGCCCCCCCCCCGAGCACCACATTCTTTCCTCAACCCGGGAAAACACGCTCTGAAACCGACTCCATGGGGGCCATCGAGGTTCCCGCCGACCGCTACTACGGCGCACAGACCGCCCGCTCGCTCGTCCACTTCGACATCGGCGACGACACCAAACCGCGCGAACTCATCCGCGCCCTCGGCGTGCTGAAAAAGGCCTGCGCCCTCGTCAATCAAGACCTCGGCAAACTCCCCGCCGACAAAGCCACGCTCATCGCGCAAGCCGCGGACGAAGTCATCGCCGGCCAACTCTACGACCATTTTCCCTTGCGCATCTGGCAAACCGGCTCCGGCACGCAGAGCAACATGAACGCGAACGAAGTCATCTCGAACCGCGCCATCGAAATGGCCGGCGGCGAGATGGGATCGAAAACGCCGGTTCATCCCAACGACCACGTCAACATGTCGCAGTCGTCGAACGACACCTTCCCGACCGCCATGTCCATCGCCGCGGCCGAGGTCGTCGTGCACAAACTTCTTCCCTCCGTCCGCGAACTGCGCGAAACGCTCGACGCAAAAGCCAAGACCTTCGCCGACATCGTCAAAATCGGCCGCACCCATTTGCAGGACGCCACGCCAATCACCCTCGGACAAGAATTCTCCGGCTACGTCGCGCTCCTTGACGCCGACCTCGCGCGTATCGAAATGACCCTCCCCGGCGTGATGTCCCTCGGCATCGGCGGCACCGCGGTCGGCACCGGACTCAACTCGCACCCTGAATTCGGCGAACGCGCCGCGAAAAAGATAGCCGAACTCACCGGCCTGCCCTTCACCTCGAACCCCAATAAATTTGCCGCGCTCTCGGCCCACGACGAATTTGTTTTCGCCTCCGGCGCGCTCAAGACGCTCGCCTGCTCGCTGATGAAGATCGCCAACGACATCCGTTGGCTAGCCAGCGGACCGCGTTGCGGACTCGGCGAGTTGACCATTCCCGAAAACGAACCCGGCTCCTCCATCATGCCGGGCAAAGTGAACCCGACGCAAAGCGAAGCCATGACCATGGTCTGCTGTCAGGTCATGGGCAACGATGCCGCCATCGGCTTCGCCGGATCCCAGGGCAATTTCGAACTCAACGTCTTCAAGCCCGTCATCATCCATAACTTCCTGCACTCCGTCCGCCTTCTCTCCGACGCCTGCCGCTCCTTCACCCACCATTGCGCCACTGGCATCGAACCGAACCTGGAGCAGATCAACCACTACGTGCAGGACTCGCTTATGCTGGTCACCGCGCTCAACCCGCACATCGGCTACGACAAAGCCGCCCAGATCGCCAAAAAAGCGCATAAAGAAAAATCCAGCCTCCGCGAAGCCGCCATCGCCTCCGGCCACCTCACCGGCGAGCAATTCGACCAATGGGTCAACCCCGAAGCCATGACCCGTCCTTGACGCTCTGTCTTTCTTTCTCTCAATTGGTCGCTGGGGCGACCTGTCTCCGCTTCGCTCCGGCTCTCAACTTTAACCTAACAAACCACATCAAACCCATGCTTAACACCGGAACCACCGCCCCCGACTTCGCCCTCTCGTCCAAGAAAGCCGACGGCCTCAACTTGGTCAAACTCTCCGACCACAAAGGCCACAACGTCGTCCTCCTTTTCTTCCCCATGGTCTACACCAGCGTCTGCACCGACGAATTCTGCTCGATCTCCAAGGGCTTTCATGATTTCCCCGGCGCCAAGGTGATTGGCATCAGCGGCGACAACCCTTTCGCGCAGGAAGCCTGGGCGCAGAAAGAAGGCATCACCGTCACTTTGGCCAGCGACTACGATCACAAAGTGGCGCAAGCCTACGGCATCGCCTACGAGCAATTCGCCCCGCAGCTTAACCTCCCCATGGGCGGCGTCGCCAAACGCTCCGCCTTCATCGTCGACAAAAACGGCGTCATCCAATACGCCGAATCGCACGACGATCCGCGCGAGTTGCCCAACTTCGACGCGATCAAGGCGAAGCTCGCGGAGCTGAGCTGATTTTCAACAAAAGGAAACGAAGGTCACAAAGGGCCGGATATAGGGCCAGCCCTCTCCCCTTCATTAGCTTCGGTTCAATTCCTACTCCATGAGCCGGCTCTGGAACGCCTCGTAAACCCACCGTCGTGCTCCGGCAAAAATGCACGTCGCCGTACGTTTCCCGGCAATCATCTCGTATTCGAAAACAACCCGGTAGCTGCCGACCCGCAGACGGCAAAAACCTTCCAGGTCATCCGTCAACGCCCGGATATCTCCCTGCTCATTACCCAGCCCTTTGATCGCCAGGCGCAACGCATGCCGAGGCTCCGGCGGCAACTTGCGCAAGTAGTCGAGGACCTCCTCGCGCACCCGGACCTCAATCATAGAAGTTCGTCCAACTCGGCGACGTCTCGGTAGACCCCGTGCCCCTCGCGGTGCGCGCGGATCGCCGCCATCGCTTTAGGATCAGCCAGAATTTCCATCGTCTCGGCAATCGCCTCCATACGATCGATCGACATCATCACCGCGACCGCTTTGCCCTGCTTGGTGATGGTCACCGGATGATCCGCCGCCTCCTGGACCACGGCGGAGAATTTCTGCTGCGCCGTTTTGATCGAGTAGCTGTCTGCCATGCCGAACCGTATACCTTTTTCAATAAAAAAGACAATACTTATGCAGACGCACGCTCGCGCTACACCTCCCGCCGCACCCGCCAAGAGACCGCCCCCTGCGGAATCTCTTCCGGTCGTCTTCCCGCCTCCATCGCGAATCTCGCTCCGGGCAAGGATCCTTCGCACAGCTCCCGCAGATCCCGCGCATCCCACTCCGCATAATTGCTCGAAACCAACATCCACCCGCCCTGCTCCAGCAAATCAAAGCACTCCGCAATCAAGCCCGGCAAATCCTTCTCGATCCGGAAAACCCGACCGTCCGACCGCCCGAACGTCGGCGGGTCGAGCACGATGAGGTCGAAGGTCTCACCGCGTTTCATCAACCGGGGAACAACTTTCATGGCATCGTCAGCCAAAAAGCGATGCCCCTCCGCCGCGGAGATTCCATTCAGCTCCAGATTCCGCCGACCCGTGCCCAGCACGCGCTTTGCTGCATCGACGCTGCAGGTTTCCGCCCCGGCCGATGCCGCACAGACCGTGAAGCTGCAGGTGTAGGCGAAAAGATTGAGCATGCGCTTGGCGCCGAACCCGGCAACCCATTCGCGGTTGAGGCGTTGGTCGAGAAATAGACCGGAGGAGTACCCGCCGGCCGGTTCCACGAAGTAGGACAATCCGTTTTCCTCCACCGTGACCTCACCGGGCTCTTCGCCCGCAATAAGTGCCGCCGGCTTTTGGTCGGACGCTTTGCGCACCAACTCGCGCGCCAAATATCCACGCGGGGAAAATCCGTAACGCGCTGCAAGTTCATCCCTCAGCATTTCCACCTGCGGAGGCTTGGCTCCACTCCAAAGAATCCAGTCCCCGTAGCGATCAAGCCATCCGTCCTTGCCGTTCGCCACGCGGTGCGCATCGGTCTGCTCCGCCTTAAGCTGTTCCCAAAGCTCCCCGCTGATCCAATCCATCGCAACATCATGCCGAATGCGCCCTCATTTTCCAAACTCCTCTGTGCGCTCTGTGTCCTCTGCGGTTTCCCTTTTCCGCCCCCGTTCGTATCCTCCTCCCATGCCGCCGCGCCTGCGCTGCTTCTACCACCCGGATTATTTTCTCCCATTGCCCACCGGCCACCCCTTCCCCATGGAGAAATTCCCGCAAGCGCACGATTTGCTCGTCTCGGCTGGCGCACCCGTCGACATCGATCTTGTTGCACCGGCCACCCTGCGACAACTGCGCCGCGTTCACGAAAGCGCGTATCTTGAGAAACTCAGCCGCGGAACCCTCGATGACATGGCGGTCTACAAGATGGGTCTCCCTTGGCAAGCCAGGCTGCTTTACCGCTCATCCTTGGAAACGGCGGGAACGGTCGCAGCATGCCGCCATGCGCTCGACCACGCCATGGCAGCCAATCTCGCCGGCGGCACGCATCATGCCTTTCCCGACCGCGGTCTCGGGTATTGCGTGCTCAACGATGTCGCCGTGGCCATCCGCGATCTGCACGAGACGCGTCCGGACCTTCGGATCTTTGTTGCCGACACCGACGCGCATCAAGGGAACGGAACGCACGCCATCTTTCGCGGCGATGAACGCGTCTTTACTTACTCGATCCACGGAGGGCGCAACTACCCGAGCGCGAAGGAACCGGGCGATCTCGATGTCGGACTCCCCCGAGAGGTCAGCGGGGACGATTACCTCGCCGCGCTTGCCGACACGCTGCCATCAGCCCTGACCAATTTCCCGTGCGACCTCGTCATTTGGATTTCCGGGGCTGATGTGCATGAGCAGGACCGGTTCGGTCAGATGAGGTTGAGCACGGAACAAATGATCGAACGCGACCGCATGGTGCTGACCTGGTGCTGTGAACGACATCTTCCCGTGGCTGTGCTTTACGGGGGCGGATACCATCGCGAGCCGGGCATGACCGCGCGCCTGCACGCCAACACCATCGAAACTGCCGCGGCAATCTTCGCGGCCGATTGTCATGATGCATCCGCGATTTGAGCTGGTCGTTGCCCGTTACGGCGAGGACCTCGCGTGGCTCAAACGCGCGCCCAAGGAATTCCAAGTCACGGTTTACGACAAAGGCGATGGCTCGAGCGGTGGATTCGCCCTGGGCAACGAGGGACGCGAGGCGCATACGTATCTCCACCATCTAACCGAGCGCTACAACTCTCTGGCCGATACCACCGTCTTTGTTCAAGGACATCCCTTCGATCACGCATCGGATCTGCACAAGCGCCTCCGGGCTCTTGTCGACGGACACGAAAACGTTCCGGATTTTCATTGGCTTGGCTTCCTTGCC
This sequence comes from Chthoniobacterales bacterium, assembly GCA_044355525.1. GTDB lineage: Bacteria > Verrucomicrobiota > Verrucomicrobiia > Chthoniobacterales > JACTMZ01 > JACTMZ01. The sequence continues at coordinate 3,894 of JBIKXZ010000068.1, read as the reverse complement.
GATACCGACGACTCCCGTGGACGCCGCCTTTTTGTTCCTTGGAGCAAAAATCCCGAACGCAACGAACTCCCGCTCGACGAATTCCATCAGCAAATCTTCGGGACGCCCGGACCCGAAACCTACCGCTTTTTCGTCGGTGCCCAATTCATCGTAACCCGCGAAGCCGCCCTGCGCCGCGATCGCACTTTCTACGAACGCGCCCGCGACCTCGCCGCCACCATGACCCTCGCCCCCCATTGTTTCGAACGCTGCTGGGACCGCATCTTCGCCGCCGACGGCACCGCCGGCCGCCTCCCGCCCGGCCAACTCACCGCCTACTTCAAGCCCATCAAGCGCCTGCAGATCCCCCGGTAGGGTTGGTTGGCCCTCTCCGAGCCGTAAGCTCAGCAGGAGCCTAGCGTAGACAGGTCGCCGTGGCGGCCAACTGATACGAGCAGGAGCCCAGCCGACCGCTGCCTTTCCACTCAAGTCTCAAACTCCCCCTCAGCCCCCCTTTCTTCACCCCTCTCTTGCTTGTCCCCCCGCCCGAACCGCGCTAGCTTACCTTTTCCGTGATCACTCACCGCAGCCCCGAGAACTACGATCCGATCACCTGGTTCGGCCGCGTTCCGGTCTATGCCACGACGATCATTGTCGCCCTCTACGTCGCGTGCATGATCGGTGTTGCCGTGGCCCTCGCCTCCGGCGCCGAAGCCATCCTCGCCAAGCTGACCTTCAACACCGAAGACGCCCTCCGCCACGGCGAAATCTGGCGCTGCTTCACCTACGCCTTCGTCAATCCGCCCGACCCGTGGTTCATCATCTCGCTCGTCATGCTCTACATCTTCGGGCGCGACGTGGAGCAATACCTCGGACGCAAAGGCTTCGTCCGTCTCTACCTCGGCTTTCTCCTCCTCGGCCCGTCCCTCCTCCTCGCCGCTTCGCTGGTCACAGGACAAGCCTACACCCTCAGCCAAAGCTGGGCCAATTTCGCCGTCTTCCTCGCCTTCGCCGCGCTTTATCCGGGTGCCCAACTGCTCTTCCAGATCACAGCCAAAGTTTTCGCCTGGGTTTTCCTCGGACTTTCTGTCCTTCAGCTTCTTGCCGGACGCCAATGGCCCGAAATGTTCGTCCTCCTCGCCACTGCCGCGCTCGCTTGGTATGCCATCCGCCACGGCTCGGCGCTCAACCTCGATTTCATGTCCCGCCTCCGCCCCGTGTCCCACCGCACCAAGCGTCCGCGGCTGCGCGTGGTGAAAAACCCCGACGACGAGCCGGTCGACCCGCACCGCATCATCGACCCGCTGCTCGAAAAAATCTCCCGCGACGGACTGGCCAGCCTGACCCGCCGCGAACGCGAGCAACTAGAGCGTGCCCGCACCGTCTTGTTGGAAAAGGAACGGCGCTGACCCGATGGACGGCGACCGCGCCATCACCCGCACCGACGGCAACGAGCTGCACGATCCGTGCTACGTCAACGCCATGTCGCACTTCTACCGCGGCGAACTCGGACGCATCATGGTCTGGCGCCAGCGCCTCGACATCACCACGACGTGGGCCATTACCAGCACGACGACCATCATCACCGTCGCCTTCTCCTTCCGCGACATCCCGCACATCGTCTTCTTTTTCAACCTCGTGATCGTCTGGATGATGCTCTGGATCGAGGCGCGGCGTTACCGCTTCTATGACGCCTTCCGCGGACGCGTCCGCATGATCGAGTCCCACTTCCTCGTTGCCACCGTCTCGCGCAACCCGGCCCTCCTCCGCGGCGACTGGCAAAAGCTGGTCTGCGAAGACCTCATCCTCCCCTCATTCAAGATCAGCAAGCTCGAAGCCGTCGGGCGCCGCCTCAAGCGCAATTACGTCTTCATCATCGCCATCATCATCGTTGCGTGGGTGACGAAAATTTTTATGCACGCCAGTCCGCCGATCCATTCGTGGTCGGCATTCTACCAAGCCCTTGCCGTGGGCGAACTCCCCTCCTTCCTCATCGCCGCCGTTCTGCTCTTCACCATCATCGCGACCACCGCACTCACTTGGTATGTCTCGGTGAACAGCGCGGGCGAGGTCACCGACCTGCGCGGCAGTCACAAAGAGCAATGGCGCATTTAGACAAGCTCCCGACGGAACCCGTCGCCCGCCTCCGCGCCATCGTCAGCCTCCTCCGCTCACCCGACGGCTGCCCGTGGGACCGGGAGCAAACCCACGAATCCCTCCGCGCCGGTCTTCTCGAGGAAGCGTGCGAGACGATCGACGCCATCACCAATGCGGATGACGCCAACCTCCGCGAAGAACTCGGCGACCTCCTACTCCAAGTCGTTTTCCACACCGACCTCGCCGCCGAGCGCGGCGCCTTCACGCTCGAGGACGCCGCGCACCACACCTGCGAGAAACTCATCCGCCGCCATCCCCATGTCTTCGCCGACGGCGATGCCGCGGACACCGGTGCCGTGCTTCGCCAATGGGAGCAGATCAAACGAGAGGAGAAAGGCGAGAAGGCATCGATCATGGAAGGCATCCCGCGCGCCCTCCCTGCGCTCATCCGCGCCGCCAACATCCAGAAGAAAGCCGCCCGCGTCGGCTTCGACTGGCCCGACACCGCGGGCGTCATCGACAAATTCCGCGAAGAACTGGCCGAGCTGTCCGTCGAACTCGAATCCGGTGACCCGAAGAAACTCGAACACGAACTCGGCGACCTTCTCTTCACCGCGGTCAACATGGCCCGCAAACTCGGTGTCGAACCCGAACTAGCCCTCGAGCACGCCAACCAACGCTTCATCGCCCGCTTCCAACACATGGAAACCTCCGCCGCCCGCGGTGGACAAAAACTCGAAGACCTGACGCCAGAACATCTCGAGGAACTTTGGGCAGCCGCCAAATCCGCATTGTAGCCGCGGCACTCTGTGCCGCGCTCCGTCCATGACCCGCCACCACACCATCAACGCGGTCATCTCCGTCCTCCTCGGCGCCGTTCTCCTCGCCGCCGCCTGCTTCGCCATCCTCCAAGCCTTCAGCTGGAACTGGTCCGGCGTCTGGGCCTACCGCGAAGTCTTCTGGCGCGGCTGGCTCAACACCATCTGGATCTCCGCCGCTGCTCTCGCCCTAAGTGTTCTGCTTGGCCTTCTCGCCGCCCTCGGACGGCGCTCACGCTACCCCGCGTTGCGCTGGCTTTCGGTCGGATATGTCGAACTGATCCGCGGAACCCCGCTTCTCGTTCAGCTCCTCATCTTGTTCTACGTTGTCGCGGATGCTGTCGGCCTGCAAAACCGCTACGCTGCGGGCATTGTTATTTTGTCCATTTTCAGCGGTGCCTACATCGCGGAAATGATCCGCTCCGGAATCGACAGCATCGGCAAGTCCCAACTCGAGTCCGCCCGCGCCATCGGCCTGACCCGCTGGCAAACGTATCGCCACGTCATTTTTCCCCAAGCCATCCGCAATATTCTTCCTCCCTTGGCCGGACAGGCTGCATCGATCATCAAAGACAGTTCACTTCTCTCCATCCTCGGCATCGGCGAATTCACCCTTGCGGCGCAGCAAGTCAACTCCGCCACTTACAGCACCCTCGAAAGTTATCTGCCCCTCGCCATCGGCTACCTGGCCCTCACCCTCCCCGTGTCGATCCTTGCCCGTCACCTCGAACGCAAATACCGCTATGAAACATAGGAAGTTGAGCGTTGAGAGATGAGCGTTGAGCGACATCCAAAACCGCTGGAGGGCGGCCGTCCCCGGCCGCCGCAACGCACCGAGGCAAGCGAACCCGGAGGCTCGCGAGGACGCTCGCCCTCCGATCAATCTCCTCCCTCCCTCAACCCTAAACTCTCACCTCTCAACTAGAAATGCTCCTGCATTTCCATCAGCTCACCAAACGCTACGGCGATCACACCGTGATCGACAATGTCACGGCGAAGT
>JBIKXZ010000228.1:0-3626 GCA_044355525.1 Chthoniobacterales bacterium | reverse complement strand
GCATCTTCTCCATGGCCAACGCCGGCCCCGGCACCAACGGCAGCCAGTTCTTCATCACCCACGTCCCCACCGCATGGCTCGACGGCAAACACACCATCTTCGGTTCCGTGACCAAGGGCCAGGACATCGTCAACGCCGTGACCCAAGGCGACAAAATCAAGTCGATCGAAATTCTCGACCCGACTGACGACCTCTTTGCCGCCCAGTCGAAACGCCTCGCGGAATGGAACGCCATCCTCGACAAGCGCTAAACCAAAGCAACATTTCGACCAATTTGCAGCGGCGGTCCATGACCGCCGCTGCTTTTTTTTTAAAACACCCTCGGCTCCCCCTCGCGCAAAAAGCAAACACGCTCGAGCAATCCCTCCGCCCCCGCGCACTCGATCAGCCGCGAAGGTGGCTCCCATGCGGGTTCGTAACTCAAACGAAAAGTGCCGTAGTGCATGGGCACAAAAGTCTGCGCACCCATCTCGACAAAAGCCCGCAGAGCGTCTTCGGGGGTCATGTGCACCTCACGCCCGCTCGGCGGGTCGTAGGCCCCGATCGGCAACAGCGCGATTTCGATCGGCAAGCGCTTCCCGATCTCGGCGAACCCCGGAAAATACGCGCTGTCGCCGCAGTGAAAAATCGACCGTCCTTCCACTTCGATGACAAACCCGCCGAACCCGCGGTGCGAATCCGCCAGCATGCGCGCACCCCAATGGTGGGCCGGGGTCATGGTCACTTTGACCGGACCGAGTTGCATTGTCTCCCAGACGTCCAATTCATGCACGCGATCGAAGCCCAACCCGTGCACGAGGCGCCCCACGTTACGCGGCACAACAATGGGCTGCTCGGCCGCCACTTTGCGCAGCGTGCGTTTGTCGAGGTGGTCGAAATGCGCATGCGTAATAAGCACCGCGTCGATGTCCGGCAACGCATGCAACTCGAGCCCCGGCTCGCGCATCCGCTTGATCACCTTGAGCCACCGCGACCAATTCGGATCGATGAGCAGATTGACCCCCGGCGCCTGCAGCAAAAACGAGGCGTGCCCGATCCAAGTGAGCGCGACCTGGCCGGATTTCAGTTCCGGAAATTCCGGCGTCCTTCGCTCCCCGGTGCGCCGCTCGAACAAACTCGGCCACACCACCTCCGCGAGAAAGTTGCGCTTGTGCCAGCCCTCGGCCGGCTTGAGCCCCACGTGGTTCGCGGGCTTGCCGCCCCGTAGCCGCGACAAAATCCTCCGCCGCGACTTGCGCACGGGCTTGTCTGGTTTCTGGTCAGCGCTCAACTTGGTCGTCTTCATGCCCCCCAAAACCGAACTCCGCCGATCAATGCGCGCGCAGCTCGCCCGGATGTCTCCCGCGGCCGTGGGTGCCGCATCGGAAAGCATCCGCCAAAGTATCCCCAGCCTCCCCCGCTGGCAAGATGCGCGGGTGGTGGCCGCCTACGCTCCACTGCCCGGGGAACCCGACTTGCGGCCCCTGGACTGGGTCGAAAAAAAGACCGTGCTGCTCCCCCGCGTGGACGGCGACGATCTCGTCTTTCATGCCGTGAGCGAAGCGAGCCAGCTGAAACCCGGCGCCTTCGGCGTGCTGGAGCCCGATCCGGCAAAGTGTCCGGCCTTCAACCCGCGCGAGGCGGAAATTATTTTTGTCCCCGGACTCGCGTTCACCACCGAGGGGATACGGCTCGGACGCGGGCGCGGATTTTACGACCGCCTCCTCGCCGCGTTGCCGCCGGAAATTCTGCGCGTCGGCGCTTGTTTCCCCGACCAGATCGTGGCGGATATCCCGCACGAACCACACGACAAGGAGGTCGACGTCGTGCTCAGTCAACCATTTTGAAACCAAGTGCGGTGAGAACCGCGAAAAGCACGCACCACGGAAGGACGCCGAGAGCAACCGCGCCAAGGATGCGGCGCGGCTTTTCTCCGACCGCCAGGGCAATCACCGCCGTGGCCTGCGGCCCGATCGTCACCGGCGCGATCAAGCAGAGCCCGAACAGTCCGCCGCGCTCCCACATGCGCCAAACCAACTTGGAAGGATCGCGCTCCACCGGAATCCTCAGCTTCCGCACCAACCACTCCCGCAGCGGCGCACCAGCCAGTAGCACGACACCCGCTCCCACGACATAACCCATCCCCGCGGCCAGGCCGGCCAGCCAAGCCGGAGCCCCCGCCGCCACCCCCGCCGGAATCGCGGCAATAAAGTATACCACACCCAATCCGAACGCCGTGATCAGACCACTGAAGCTCATAGGACACCAACCCTACCTTAATCCCCGACATTGAAAACCTCTGCGACCTTTGTGCCCTCTGCGGTTTCCATCTTCCATCGCACCCGATAGACTCGCGCTCTTTCGATGGAACCCAAAGCCGCCGCAACCGATATCGCCCGCCGCCTGCAAGAGGCCGGCCACACGGCGTATTTTGCCGGCGGTTGCGTGCGCGACGAACTCCTCGGACTCGACCCGCACGATTACGATATCGCTACCTCCGCCAAGCCGTCGGAAGTGCAAAAACTTTTCCCACACACCCAAGCCGTCGGCGCGCACTTCGGTGTCATCCTCGTCATGGAACACGGCCGCGCCTTCGAGGTTGCCACCTTCCGCTCGGACCACGAATACATCGACGGACGCCGCCCCGAGATGGTCACCTTCTCCACACCGGAGGAAGATGCCGCGCGCCGCGACTTCACCATCAACGGAATGTTCCATGACCCGGTGGCGGACCAGTTCATCGATTTTGTCGGCGGGCGAGAGGACTTGAAATCAAAGACCCTGCGGGCCATCGGCGATCCCGTGGCGCGTTTCCGCGAGGACAAATTGCGGTTGCTGCGCGCCGTGCGCTTTGCCGCGCGGTTTGGCTATGAAATCGATCCCGCCACCTGGGAGGCGATCCGCGCCCACGCGGCCGACATTCACGCGGTCAGCGCGGAGCGCATCCGCGAGGAACTGGTCAAGATCCTCGCCCATGCGAAGCGTGTTCGTGGATTCGATCTGCTCGACCAAAGCGGACTCCTCAAAGAAATCCTCCCCGAGATCGAAGCCCTCAAAGGCTGCGAGCAACCGGCGCAATTTCATCCCGAAGGCGACGTCTACGTGCACACTCGCGCCATGCTCGAACTTCTCCCGCCCGATGTCCCGGTCACCCTGGCCTTGGCTGTTCTTTTTCATGACATCGGCAAGCCACCGACCTTCCGTTACCACGCCGACGAGGACCGGATCCGCTTCAGCGGACACGACCGTGTCGGCGCCAACATGACCGAGAAACTCATGGCGCGCCTCCGCTTCTCGCGAGACGACATCGATCGCGTCGCCGAGGCCGTCCGACAGCACATGGTCTTCAAAGACGTGCAAAACATGCGCACGGCGAAGCTGAAGCGCTTCATGGCCCGAGAGGGTTTCGACGAAGAACTCGAACTCCACCGCGTCGACTGCCAAAGCAGCCACGGCGCCCTGGACAACTACGATTTCCTCAAAGCCAAAGCCGAGGAGTTCGCCAACGAACCCCTCATCCCGCCCCCGCTGGTCACCGGCCACGACCTCATGGCCCTCGGCTGGAAACCCGGCCCGCACTTCGGCCCCATCCTCGAAGCCGTGCAAACCGCCCAACTCGAAGGGACCCTCACCAGCCGCGAAGAAGC
>JBIKXZ010000067.1:0-11123 GCA_044355525.1 Chthoniobacterales bacterium | reverse complement strand
CAGTCACGAGCATTTTTTGGTCGGCCACGCTGATATGCATGACGTGGCGGTTGTCCATCTGCGCACAGCCCGCCAGCACGAGGGGCGAGAGGAGGAAAAGCGCACGGAATCGCATCAGTCCCCCAGAGTAGCACAGGTGGCGCCAAGGTCGAGCGACAGACCGGAGAGGATGGTAATAAAGTATCAAAGCTGGTTGTTTTTGACCCCCGGAAAATTTTTTGAACGCCCGCCGCCGGGCATGGTCGAATTAATCGGTTTGGTTTGCGCCAAGAGCCGCCGGGCCGGTCAGTTTTCTTGTTTTCTGACTGGAATCACCGGCGGCTCACTTTTTGTGCTTGAGCAGTGGCGCCACCTTCCTAGCGTCCATCGCGTGAAAGCGACCACCACCCAAGACAGCGTGTTGGTCATCGAGGACGAGGCCGATGTGCTCGAGTTGGTGCGTTACCATCTGACCAAAGCCGGCTTCCGGGTCCTCGTGGCGCGCGACGGACGCGCGGGGCTCGCCGAGGCGCGCGCGGCGAAGCCCGATGTGATCGTTCTCGACCTCATGCTGCCGGAAATGCCCGGCGAGGATGTCTGCCGCGAGTTGAAAGCCGGCGGGGAGACCGCAGCCATTCCGGTCATCATGCTCACGGCCAAAGCCCAGCCGGAGGAACGCGTGGCCGGATTCGAACTCGGCGCCGACGATTACGTGGCCAAGCCTTTCAGTCCGCGCGAACTCGTGCTGCGCGTGCAGGCCCTGCTCCGCCGGCTGCGTGCGCCCGGCCTCGGCGACGTGCTGACCCTCGGACCTTTCGAACTCGACCGCGGCACGTTCGAAGTGCGGCTCGAGGGCGAGAAGCTCAATCTCACCGCCATCGAATTCAAACTCGTCGCCGCCCTCATGGAAAAACGCGGCGCGCCGCTCAACCGCGAGACGCTCCTGCGCGACGTTTGGGGTTACCGTCATCCGATCGACAGCCGCACGGTGGACACGCACATGCGCCGCCTGCGGGCCAAGCTCGGCGCCTTCGCCGATTGCCTGCAGACCGTGCGCGGCGAAGGTTACCGCTTCAATACCGGAGGGGCGTCGGATTGAACTGGTGGTGGGTCGCCGGCCCGTTGGCCGCGGCGTTGCTTCTGCTCCTCGTCCGCTACATCCGCGGCATCCTCCGCCTGCGCGCCGCCCTGCGCCGCGTGGCGCACGGCGATGTCGGACGTCCGCTCGCCCTCGATCTGCCGCGCGGTTTGCGCGCGGCGCAGCGCGACCTCGAGGCCATTGCCCGGCAGGCCCGTGATCTCGATCGCGCGGCGCACCGCGAGCGTTCGGAACTCAACGCCATCCTGGCCAGCATTCCCGAGGGCATCTTCACCGTCGACCGGCGCCTTTGCCTGCAGCAGGCCAACCGCGGCGTCGAGGCCATGTTCCAATTGTCCGCCTCGCCGGTCGGACGCACTGTGGTCGAGGCCTTCGGCCACGCCGCCATGCACCGGCTCGTGCAGGAAGGATTGCAGGGCGGCAAACCGCACCGCGGCGAGATCACCGTCGACCAAAGCGGCACGCGCCGCGTCTACGAGCTGAGCATTTCGCCGCTCGAGTTGGGTTCCGACCATCCCGGTGCCGTCGTCGTGGTGCACAACATCACGCGGATCAAAAGTCTCGAGCAGGTGCGCCGCGAATTCGTCGCCAATGTCTCGCACGAATTGCGCACGCCCCTGACCATCATCAACGGCTATCTCGAAACACTGGCCGACGGCGGGCTCGAGGATCGCGCCATGACGGAGAACGCGCTCGGCGTCATGGTCAAGCATGCCGACCGCCTCGGACGCCTCGTCGACGATCTGCTCACCATTTCACGCGCCGAGTCGCGCAGCGTCCCCCTCGAGACACAGCGTTTGGATCTGCGCGAACTCCTCCGCCGCATCGTCGAGCAATTCGACGAACCGATCCGCCGCCAGGCCGCGACCGTGCGCATCACCACCGCGGACGGCGATCTTTCCCTCGAAGCCGACGCCGCGCGGCTCGAACAGGTCTTTCTCAACCTCCTCGAGAACGCGCTCAAATACGGCAACCGTCCGGGATTGACCGTCGACCTTTACGCCGAGCGCGCCGGTCCGAACATCCACGTGCAGGTCACCGACAACGGCCCCGGCATCCCGCACGAAGACCAGGAGCACATCTTCGAGCGCTTTTACCGCGTGCATAAAGACCGCTCGCGCGAGACCGGCGGCACGGGCCTGGGTTTGTCCATCGTGAAAAATGTCGTCCAAGCCCATGGCGGCACGGTGTCCGTGCGCAGCCGTCCGGGCGAAGGCTCCACCTTCACCGTCGTGCTCCCCGTTAGTCAGGCCAAGCCGGTCGCGCTCCCGCCCTGGTCGGCCTCGAAAAAAACCGCAACCGCCGGCGACGGGCGGGGTTGAATCCGGCGTTATGAATACCCGCATTCTCACCGGCGTCCTCTGCGCCGCCTTCATGATCTGCATCCCGCACGCCTCGCCGGCCCAACCCGACGCACCTTCCGAACGTCCGGGCAAACCCTACTGGAAAAAGCACGGCAAGCCTGGCGGGCCCATGGCCGGCCTCCCGCCGGAAGAAGCGCAACGCCTGGCCGCCGCGCGCGAAAAAGCGAAAGACGACCCGACGGTCCGTTCGCTCAAGGAAGCGCGCGAGGCCCTTGACGGGCAATTGGAGAAGGCGATGGATGCCGCCATCCTCGCCGCCGATCCGGGTCTCGCGCCCACCCTGGAAAAAGTGAAGCAATCCCGCGACCGCGCCAAAGGTATGCGCGACCGCTTCGAATCGCTCACGCCGGAGCAACGCCAGCAACTCCGCGCCGCCCGCATGGCGGCCAAGGATGATCCCGCCGTCGCCGCCGCCCGCGAAAACATGAAAGCGGCCGACTCGCCCGAGGCGCGCCGCGAAGCGGGCCGGGCCATGGGCCAAGCCATGAAGGCCGCCATGCTCAAACAAAACCCCGACCTCGCCCTGCTGCTCGAACAACTCGGCCCCGGCGGGGAAGACGCCCCCGAATAGAGCAGCTCAAGATTTCCTGTAGCCGCGGCACTCTGTGCCGCGAATCCGTTGCGATCCACGCGGCACAGAGTGCCGCGGCTACAGAAAACAGGGCCTCGCCGTGCCCCCGGCCGATTTCTTTATTGCAAACCCCCGCCCCGCCCCTATGTTACTCACGTCTTTTTCGGAGACAACAGCCATGATTGTTGTTACGTCTTGTCTGCGGGCAACTTATGCAAATCGGCCTCTCTGGGCCCGACTGCTCACGACCCTGCTGAACCTGCCGGTTTTTCGCCGGCCCGGGCGCGGCATTCCGGCTGTCCTCGAAAAATACACGGAAACGCCATCCGGCCGCGGACCCCGTTCCGCCCGGGCAGCTGGCGCCATGTCGGCGCCGCTTCCGTTCCAACTCCGCGGGAAGCTTCCCCGGCGCGAAGAGCGCGCCCCGCGGTTCACCTGCCATCCATCAAATACCGATCGTTCCAATGAACTCACGTCAATCTGGTCCGCGTCACCGCCGTCGTGGCGGTCGTTCGCGCGGTTCTTCCTCCTCCTCACGGTCCCCGCGCTCGGGCGACCACTTCAAAGTCACCCGCGAGCCCCGCAAACCGGCCGGCTTCTGGGATAAAGTCAAAGCGTTCTTCGGCCTCGCACCGGAACCCGCCAAAACTTCCTCCAACGGCTCCGCCCGCCGCGAACGTCCCCGCGACGAAGCCCGCGAAGCGCGTCCACCCCGCGAACCGCGCGAGCCGCGTGCGCCCCGCGAATCGCGCAAACCCGAAGCCATCGAGGTCACCACGCCGCGTCTCTACATCGGCAATTTGTCATACGACGCCGCCGAGAGCGACCTCTTCGAGCTGTTCTCCGGCGTCGGCACCGTGGCCAACGTGGAAATCATCACCAATAAGCACACCCAACGCTCCAAAGGCTTCGGGTTCGTGCAGATGAACAGCGTCAGCGAAGCCAAGCGCGCCGTCGACGAACTCCACGACAAGGACTACATGGGCCGCAAACTCGTGGTCAGCGGAGCCAAACTCCCGCCCGACCGCGCCATCGGCCGTGACCGCGACGAAGACTCCGCGCCGTCCGAAGACCGCGCCGAGGAACCCGCCTCGCAGGGCTGATCCCATCGTTCGTTTTGCCTACCACGGGCCGGCTCACGCCGGCCCGTGCTGTTTAGGTCATTCTTTGTAGCCGCGGCACTGAGTGCCGCGGCTACAATTATCTCCACCGTGTCCGACCGCACCCTCCTTCGCCAAGCCGTCTTCCTCGCCGGCCCGACCTCCGTCGGAAAATCCGACATCGCGCTGGCTCTCGCCGAACAACATAACGGCGAAATCGTCTGCGCCGATGCCTTCCAACTCTACCGCGAATTCCCCGTGCTCAGCGCGCAGCCGACCGAACCCGAAAAATCCCGCGTCCCGCATCATCTGTTCGGCGGCATCCCGTGCACGGACGAAATGGACGCCGCGCAATTCGCCAACCGCGCACTCGATGTCATAACCGAAATTGTCGCACGCCAAAAAATCCCCATCGTCGTCGGCGGCAGCGGACTCTATTTCCAGGCCCTCATCGCCGGACTTCCGCAACTGCCGACCATCGATCCCGCTCTCCGCGAGCACGTGAGGGGAATGACCCTCAAGGACATGCTGACCCAATTGCAATCGCTCGATCCCGCGAGTATGTCCGCTATCGACGTGCACAACCCGCGCCGCGTGGCGCGTCGCTTGGAGTTGTCTCTGGAAACCGGACAGCCCGCTTCGCTAATCCTCACCGAACCGCCCGTGCCCGAAGGTCTGCGCGGACTCGTCCTCACCCGCGACCGCGACGATCTCAACGCCCGCATTGCCGCCGCCGTCGAAGCGCGCCTGGCCGGCGGCGCCATCGACGAAGTCCGCGCCGTGCGCGAAACCGCCGGCGGCACCGCCCGCCAGATCCTCGGATGGCGCGAAATCATCGCGCTGCTTGACGGGGAAATCGACCGCGCCACCTGTGCCGAACTTGTCACCACGGCTACCCGCCAATACGCCAAAAGGCAGTTGACGTGGTTCCGGGCCAAGTCCACGTTTCCGGGAGAGAATTTGAGCACCGTGACATCCGACTTTCTGGATCGCATTGCCCGCCAACTGGGCCTCGCTGGATGATCATCACCGCGCCTCCTCCCTCTGCCACCGAGAAGACGGTCCTGGTCGGACTCGAGCATGACGGCGTGACCCGCTGGGACCTCGAGGAATCGCTCAGCGAATTGCGCGAATTGGCCGCCACGGCCGGCGCCACCGTGGTCGATACGGTCACGCAAAAACTCCAGCACCCCACCGCCCCGTATTACATCGGCAAAGGCAAAGCCGAGGAAGTCGCCATCCGCTGCACCGAGACCGGCGCCGGCTCGATCATCTTCGACGACGAACTGTCCCCCGCGCAGGGCCGCAATCTCGAGAGCGTCACCTCGAAAAAGATTCTCGATCGCACCCAGCTCATCCTCGACATCTTTGCCCGCCGCGCCCGCAGCCGCGAAGGACGCCTGCAGATCGAACTCGCGCAACTGCAATACCTCCTCCCGCGCCTCACCCGCATGTGGACGCACCTTTCCCGCCAGACCGGCGGGATCGGCACGCGGGGCCCGGGCGAAACGCAGCTCGAAGTGGACCGCCGCCGCGTGCAGGAACGCATCGCGCGTCTGCAAAAGGATCTCGAGGAAGTCCGCAAACACCGCGCCATCCAGCGCGAGGGACGCGCCCGCCATCAATGGCCGGTCGTGGCCATCGTCGGCTACACCAATGCCGGCAAATCCTCGCTGCTCAACCGCCTGACCAAAGCCGGCGTCCTCGCCGAAGACAAACTCTTCGCCACCCTCGATCCGACCACGCGGCAATATGTCCTGCCCAACAAATTGAAGGTCCTCTTCACCGACACCGTCGGCTTCATCCGCAAACTGCCCACAACCGTCATCGAATCCTTCAAAGCCACCCTCGAGGAATTGAAGTCCGCCGACCTCCTCGTCCACGTCGTCGATGTCAGCCATCCGCAGTGGGAGGAACACATCGCCGCCACGGACGCCGTCATCCGCGAACTCGAAGCTGACGGCAAACACACGCTCATCGTCTTCAACAAGATCGACCGCCTCTCCAATCCCGAAGCGGTCGAAGCCGCGCTGGCCCGCTATCCGCACAGCGTGGCCGTCTCGGTGAAAACGGGGGAGAACCTCGAAGACTTTGTCGACGAGTTGCAAAACCAACTCTCCGCCTGGCGCCTCCGCCAGAAGTTCCGCATCCCGCAGTCGGACAGCGCCGCCCTCGCCGAACTTCACCGCGCCGGCCACGTCGTCGAAATCGCCTACGAAGGTGACGACACCCTCGTCACCGCCCACATCCCCCCCGCGCTGGAACCCAAGTTCGCCCGCTACGCGGTGTCCTGATTTTTTTAACAGAAGGTAACGAAGGCAACGAAGGTGGTTGCTTCCGCGAGTTTCCCCTTTGTGGTCTTCGTTACCTTCTGTTCAATTCCTCCCCATGAAATCCTACCGCGAAGAACTCTGGTTCGAAGTCCCCGCGCGCCGCGGGTTGCTCAACATCACACCCGACATCGACCGTTGCCTGCGCGCCAGCGGAATCAAGGAAGGACTGTGCCTCGTCAATGCCATGCACATCACGGCCAGCGTCTTCATCAATGACGACGAAAGCGGATTGCACGCCGATTTCGAAAAGTGGCTGGAAAAGCTCGCTCCGGAAAAACCGCACAGCCAATACCGTCATAATGGTGCGGAGGACAACGCCGACGCGCACCTCAAGCGCAGCATCATGGGCCGTGAGGTGGTCGTCGCGGTGACCGGCGGTCGCCTCGACTTCGGTCCGTGGGAGCAAATTTTCTACGGCGAATTCGACGGCCTGCGCCGCAAGCGGGTGTTGGTCAAAATTATAGGGGAGTAGATCTTCAAGATGTAGCGGCGGCGTCCCCGCCGCCGGTTGTTCCGTCATCAACGACCGTCGCCAAAGACGGCGACGCTACATGAGGTGGATCGCGCTCTCTGAGCGCGATTTTCCGGAACACTTATCGCGATGAGACATCGCGATCCACCCTACTTCTCCGCCAGCAGTTCCTTCTTGGCCGCGGCCAATTCTTTCCTCTGGGCCGCGTTGATGACGGGATAGGCGAGATCCAGCGACACGAGGGCGTCGATGACGGCGGCGGCCACGACGAGGCGGGTGAACCATTTGTTGTCCGCCGGCACGATATACCACGGTGCTTCCTTGGTCGCCGTGGCGCGGATCATGTCTTCGTAGGCGCGCTGGTAGTCGTTCCAATGCTTGCGCTCGTGCGAATCGGCCGTGGAGAACTTCCAATTCTTGCCCGGTTGGTCGATGCGCTCGAGAAAGCGCTTCTTCTGCTCCTCCTTGGAAACATTGAGGAAAAATTTGCGCACCAGAACGCCATTGCGTCCGAGGTAACGCTCGAAAGAACGGATATCCTCGTGGCGCTCGTCCCAAACGCGCTTGGCCAGCAACTCGCGCGGGACTTTCTGTTTTTGCAGAATCTGCGGATGCACGCGCACGACGAGGACCTTCTCGTAGTAGCTGCGGTTGAAAATCCCGATGCGTCCGCGCTCCGGCACGCGCTTACTGCAGCGCCACAAATAGTCGTGGTCGAGTTCCTCGCTGGTCGGTGCTTTGAACGAATGGACCTCGCAGCCCTGCGGATTGACCCCGGACATGACGTGCTTGATCACGCCATCTTTTCCCGCCGCATCCCTGCGCCGATCGCTCGAACCCGACGAATTCGCGCTCATCGCGCGGTGATGCGCTTTTTCCGCGGCACCCGTCACGCTCGTAAAAAGCGGGATATCCGTGGCTGATTTTTCCGTAAATTTCACTTGCCATCCGCATTGGGGGGGGTAGTATTATTTTGTCGCCTTTTTTAGGTTCCACGGCCGTGAGCCTTTCTTCTTGGTGACGCTGTATTTTTGTCAGCGAACCCCACGGCCTCCACAACTCGAACCATGAAAAATTCCACCCGTCTTGCGGCGGCGCTCCTCGCCGCCTTCACCCTTGCCGCACAAATCCCGGCATCGGCCGAGCCCGCGAATTACACGATCCTCGATAGTTACACGGATCTATTGCAGGGGGGCGGTGAGCCGACAGGCACCTTCTACCAGCAACGCGAATTCTATAACCAATATGTGGACGCTGGCTCCGCGGATGATTCTCCGTTCGTCTTAACCAGGACCACCACGGGCAACTCCGGCGGAATTCTTTTCTTCGGCACGACGGAGCTGATCTCCGGGGCCAATGCAAATACCTACCGGCTGACTTCGACCACGGGGACTTTTGATTTCACGTCGTTCTACCTGGAGGTTCTTCAGGATTTTGATCTCCCAAGGCTTGGCACAGACCCCACCCCCCCCACCACCGTCCCAACGCTGACGGTCACCTCAAGCGCCGGCCACACGCAGACGTTTTCGGCAAGCGTGGAAGCGCAAGAAATCGATCCAATCAATAGGCCCGGTGAGTATCGTTACGTTTATTATTCGGGGCTTTTTTTTAGCACCCATACCCTGAATTGGTCTGGTGTCGACTGGGTGGATTTCACCAGTCAATACACCAAGGCGAAAGTTACTACATTTGTTCTGACGACCGCAGACCCCGCCCCCGCCGCCGTCCCCGGCCAAGCTCTTCCGGTCTTCACTTTTGAGCAGAACTACAAGGAATTCCCCTTCATCGTGACGGGCCAACCGGTCGAAAAAAGGACCCTGGGTAGCTTCAGCCTTCGCGGCACGCTTGCCCGGAGGAATCTGCCTCTCACCGCCCAAACGCCCGTGACCGTGCGCGTGGGGGACTACACTGCGAGTGTCACATTCGGGAACAGCGCCGCGCCATTCAGTCCCAATGCCAGCTCCTACACTTTCAATTTGCCTGATGGCGCCGTGTTGCGCATCGCGCCTTCGCGGACGGTTTTCACCTGGTCCTTGGCTGCGGGCGACAGTATCAGGAACATGCCGGTATTGGTCGAATCGACGAATCCGCCGAAAGCCGCTCCTGTTCGCATCAGCATCAATAAACTGCGTGAAGATGCAGCGCCTTTGCTGCGCGGCAGCTTGAAATACTCCACCCGGAATGTTGGAGGCCAAAACTTGGTTTTGGCGTCCGCGAAGCTCTCGGGCAAAGCCCGGGGATTGTTCGTGCCTGCGGGCAAGATCAAACTTTGGTATGCTTATGACGCTGGTGGCGCGGAGGAAGATGCTCTGAAGCAGGCGGTCGCCTTGCTGAAAAAAGACCAACCCAAACTTGAGGTTACCCTCGAGCGAGTTCCCTTCGGAAAGTTCAGTGAAGAGGGAACAATCTTCGACAAATGGAACAAGGAGGTTGCGGCCGGGGGCGGTCCCGACATGTTCACTGCGCCGAATGACCACACCGGCGCCCAAGCGCGGCTCAAACGCCTCGCACCGCTGGACAAATATTTGAAAGTTGACGCGGCCAACTTCTTTCCTCGGGCCAACTTTGAAGGCGCCAAGGTGCTCGGCAAGATCTACGGCGTGCCGGGAATCGCCAAGGCGGTGGCGCTTTATTACAACAAGACCACCATCCCGAATCCGCCGACCACGACCGCCCAGTTGCTGCAGATGGTCAACAGCGGGAAGAAGATTGCCATCAACCAGAACGCCTACCACAGCTTCGGATTTCTTACTGGTGCCTTTGGCGGCACGTTGCTCAATGCGAACGGTGTCTGCGTCGCGAATCAAGCAGGCTTTGCCCCCGCATTGCAGTTCTTGAAAGAACTGAAGGACGCGGGCGCAATCTTCAATACCGATGATTCCGTCTCCAACCAACTCTTCTCCCAAGGCGCTGTCGATATGACCATCCAAGGTCCGTGGAAACTCGGCGATTTCAGGGAGGCGCTCGGTGACGCCAATCTGGGCGTGGCCAAGATGCCGGCTGGTGTCGTTGGCGCGGCTACTCGCGCGGCCACCCCACTGGCCGGTGTCGACTACTGGTATGTGAACCCGAACATCCCCGACAAGCAGAAGAAATTGGCCGTCGCCGTTGCCATGTATCTCTTTGGACCGAAAGGCGCGCAGATCTACAGCGACACGGCCCGCAGCCCGATGGTGACCCTCGGTGTGCAGCCTGCCAGTGAGCGTGTTCAGACGTTCGCTGATGCCGCGGCGGCGGGTTTCCCGCGTCCGCAGTCGACGGAGTTCGGTAACTACTGGGGTCCGTTCGACATTGCCATCAACGAAGTGCTGAACGATGAAGCCAACCCGGTCACCGCGGTTCAGGATGCAACGGACGCCATGAACGCGGCCAACGGGAAGTAGAGCTTTACCGTCCAACCTTGAACAAGCGGGCCACGGACTCCGGCATTTCGAGCGGTTTGGCCGCTCGGTCCGTGGACCGTGAAGTTGCCCAGAGCTTGTCTGCTGGGCGGGTAGTTTCGCCATGAACCAAAAATTTGCCACCATTGCGCTGGCCATGGCTGCTGTCGCATTGTTGTTGGTCTTCCTTTTGCTGCCTTCACCCCCGCCGCCCGCAAAAGCGACTGCGTCCCGTCAAGCAAGCGCCGCTGCAGCGGCTGCCATCACCTCTGCCGACCCCGGCTCTGCCATCACCGCGACTTCCTCCGGTCCCCTCGAGTTGGCCTCCGCACCTGCGCCCGTAGTGGCATGGGAGGACCGCCTCGACCAACTGCTCACCGCCGAAACCGACCCGGCGACCACGGTCCGCGGCCTGGTTTCATCCATGCGCCAACTTCCGCCCGAGGCCCAAGAGCAATATGCCGCCCATGCGGTGAACCTCTGCGGGGACGGGCAGTTCGGCTTGCTCGGGGAAATCTACCTGAACGCGCAGACTCCCCAAGCAGTGACCGAAACCATTTTCGGCGACCTGCTCAATCGTCCCGACACGATCAAGTTGCCTTTGTTGGCCAAGACCTTGCGCAACGCCGCGCATCCCATGGCTGGAAGAGCCGAAGAAATCCTCCGAACGTACATCGCATTGGAGCCGGGAACGATCCCGCCAAACGGCTGGGAGCAGGCCGTCGATGCTTATCTAAAACGCTAAAGCGTGCCGGGAAAACCGCATGGCCAATATCGTCATAAAGGCGCGGAGGACGACGCCGATGCGCATCACAAACGTGGTAT
>JBIKXZ010000226.1:0-3629 GCA_044355525.1 Chthoniobacterales bacterium | reverse complement strand
GCGCATGGGGAGATGATTGGTGCGCTTTTCGCGGGGGTCGTGCATAGGGTGGAGTGGTGGTTGGCGCGGACTAACGGATGGTCAATTCCACGGGATCCAACGTCCAGTCGTTGATCTCATGAATAGTGCGGCCGCCGCTCCAGCCGAGGAGAATTTTCGCTTCGTCCGTCCGCTTCGCGCGGTCCCAACGGATTTCCACTGCGCCATCGCTCGTGTTGACGGCTTCGACCCATTCGCCGCCAGCGACGAGCACGCCGCTGGTCGGCACCGGACGGCCATTCTCATCCTCCAAACGGATCTGACGCACGCCGCGATCCTCTTCGGGCGTCAGAGCCGTTTCGGCGAGCTGCACGGATTGCGGACGATCGCCCGCGGGGCCGCTCCGCCGCGACTTTCGAGGCGATCCGGTGAACTTCTCGTTGCGCAGGGGGATCAGGGCGCCGGATTCCTGCAGGTGTTTTTCGATCAGGGCATCCAGCTCGCGCAGGCGTTCCGGACGGTGCGCCGCGAGATTGACCACCTCGCCGGGGTCGGCAACCACATCGTAAAGCTCGTAATGGTGGGTGCCGGGCTCGTCGCCGGCCCAGTAAAAGCGCAGAAGCTTTTCGTTCCCGAGCCGCACGGAGGACGAAGGCGCGCACAAAATGCCGAAGCGGGACGGAAAATCGAAAAAGAGCGGGCGCTCGGGCAAGGTGCCGCCAGAGAAAAGCGGGCGCAGACTCACCCCGTCCACCGGTTGGTCCTTGGGCAAAGGGACACCGGCATAATCGAGGATGGTCGGAAACAGGTCAGTCGAGACAACCGGAACATCCGAGACCGTTCCGGGCTTGATGTGTCCGGGATAAGCCACGATCCACGGCACGCGCACGCCCCCCTCGTAGGTGTTGGCTTTGCCGCCGCGCAGCGGACGGTTGGAAGTGACCTGACGGCCGTTGATTTCGTCGTGGATGACCCCGCCATTGTCGGAGAGGAACACGATCAGAGTGTTGTCGCGCAGGGCGCGGTTTTCCGGACGGTCGAGGTAATCGAGGAGCACGCCGATGCTTTGATCGAGGCTTTCCACCATCGTGCCTATCACGGGCGAATCTTGGAGGCCGCGCGGATCTTGTTTGCCGCGGTATTTTTCCAGCAGGTCCTCACGCGCGATGTAAGGCGAGTGCACCGCGTAAAGCCAAAGATTGAGGAAGAACGGACGGTCGGAGTCCTTGACCCCGCCGATCCACTGCACCGCCTCCTCGACGAGACGCCGGTCGAGGTGCTCGCCCTCGGGACCGGCCTCTAATCCAGGGATTTCGCTGCGCCGCGCCTCGCGGTTTTTCGGGGAGTGCGCGTAGGGGGAGTAGAAGTCCGGCGGACCCGGCGCATGGTTGCCGCCGATGACATAGTCGAACCCACGGTTGCCCGCGTCATAAGTTTCCTTGTTCTCTTGGGCGAATTGGTTCGGACGGCTGAGATGCCACTTGCCGATGTGGGCCGTCTGGTAACCGCTTTCCTTGAGCAGATCCGCCAAGGTCTGCAACCCGGCCGGTAAATGATCCCGCGTCCGGAGATCACCCGAATAGTGGCCGTCCTCCGGCGGAAGCGCCTCGGGTTCGAAGACCTGCCGCTTGGGCGTGATAGCCTCGGTCATGCGCAAACGAGCCGGCGATTGCCCCACCATGATACTGGCTCGCGTCGGCGAGCAAAGCGGACTGGCCGCGTAGCCGTGGGTAAAACGCAAACCCTCTTTGGCCAAGCGTCGCAGGTTCGGTGTTTCGTAATAGCCCGGTCCATCAAGGTCCGTGTCCGCCCAACCGAGATCGTCGGCCAGAATGAGAATGACATTCGGGCGGTCAGCCGCCTCGACCGGATAGGCGAACCCGAAAAAAACGGCAGCAAGCAACAGTATCGGGCGGGGAAACATCCGAGCGTAACTAGAGCACAAACCGTCCCACGCTTCCCGCACGATCCAGCCAAATACGAGGACGATCCCGCCAGTTGCCACGCCCCCGGCCCCGCTCAATCGCGGGGCGGCCCGCCGACCAGATCGATCGGGCGGCCCGGAAATCCCTCCGCCCGCGTGTCCTGCGGCCAACGACCGTCCGGCATGCGGTAGCGCTCCGCCAAAGAGTCCACATCGACACCCCCTGGATCCCCGAAGTGATCCATCCATTGTTGCGTGAGTTTTTCCATTCGCTCCTGCAAGGCGGCGTGCGCAGGGTCGTCGTAAAGATTGCGCAGTTGAAATGGATCTCCTTCCCGCGCGTAAAGCGCACGGACCGGAACCTTGCGCAACACCGCGCGACCATCTTCATCGCGCCGCCAATGTGCCAACTCGCCGCGACCATAGGTGTGCTCGCGGGTGTAGACACCGTTCCACGACGGCTGGTGAAAAAACAGGGGCACCGACTCGACGGCGTCATCGTCTTGCTGGCGGATGGCCCGCGAGAGATCACGTCCCTCGCAGGTGTGCGGCACGGGCACCCCCAGCAAGCCGAGCAAGGTCGGCATCAGATCCAGCGTCCCAACCAGCAGATCGCTGGTCCGGCCGCGGGCTTCGCCTGGCAGGTGCAAAAGGAGCGGGACGCGCACGGAAGTGTCCTCGGGATGATCCTTCGAGATGGTGTAGCCGTAGGAGTGCAAGTTGTCGCCGTGATCCGAGGTGAAGACAATGAGCGTGTTGTCATGGAGGCCACGCGCCTTGAGCTGGTCGATCAGACGCCCGAAAGCGCGGTCGATCCCGCTACACATGGCGTAGTAGCCATGGTAGGCGCGGCGGATCTCCGGCGTGTCGTTGGCGTTGGGACGCAGACGGATCGCTGCGGGATCGTAGAGATCCATCAGATCCTGCTCCGCGCCGTAGTCGAAGGTTATGGACTCCGGGTCGAAGCCGACATCATGCGGCGGATGCCACGAGACAAAGAGCGCGAAGGGTTCGTCCGTTCGGCAGGTATCGAGAAATTGCACCGCCTGCCGCGTCTGCCCATCCACCTCCCATTCGTCGAAGAAAACTTTCCGTCCTTCCTCGTCCCAGTAGTAGCAATGTCCCGGACGGTAATCCATGTGGCAGTTGTTGCTCAGAAAAGTTTCGTCGAACCCGTGCCGCAGCGGACCAGGGGGCACCGGCCGGTCGCGATCGCCGCCGAGCAGATGCCATTTGCCGACATAGGCCGTGCGGTAACCGGCCCCGCCCAACGCGTGGGCGAAGGTCGTGCCGTTGTGCGCGAGCAGCGGGAGATCGTTGTGCAACGCGCCGTGGCGCAGCGGATGCTGTCCGGTCAGCAACATCCCACGATAAGGCGTGCAGACCGGACTGCTGGAAATGCAGTGGTCGAAGCGGATGCTGTCCGCCGCAAAGGCATCAAGACGCGGCGTCTTGATGTCCGCGTTGCCGTAGTACCCCAGCATGTCGCGCGACTGCTGGTCGGTGAAGACGAAGACGAGGTTGGGATGCGCGCCGGTATTCACTGCTGCAGCAGCATGCTGCGCAGCGGCCCGATCTGCAACGGCAGGGGCGCGGTCGCTTCGCGGATTTCGCCGGTGCTGGGATCCATCACGGTGACCGGGCCGCTGCCGCCCACCTGCACGGCGAGGTCCTGTTCCTTCTTGTTCATGACGAAGTAGATTTTCTTCCCGTCGCGGTGGAAACG
>JBIKXZ010000227.1:0-3629 GCA_044355525.1 Chthoniobacterales bacterium | reverse complement strand
GCATCATTTTGCTCACCGGGGAGTCGCAGGAGGACAAGGCATGGCAGGCTTTGGCCTACGAGCAGTTCTTGCGGGATGACGCTCCCGAGGACGCGATTTACGATTCGCTAGCGCCCCGGCAATAGGAATGTTCGGGGAGATTTATCTCTGCCGGTTTCCTTTTACCGACAGCTCGGGCTCCAAAATAAGACCGGTGGTCGTGCTCTTTGACCTCGGACAAGATGCGGTCATCTGTCGCGTCACGGGTAAATGGCGGAGCGGTCGCATGGATGTGGTGATCAACGAATGGAAGACGGCAGGCCTGCTCAAGCCGTCCGTCGCGATGTTGGACCGGATCATCACCGCGGAAAAACCGCTTTTTGTTTCAAAGCTGGGAAGTCTCGCTGCAGGGTTATCCCTGGCTGGAGAGGGACGATATCTTGGCTTGCTTGGAATACGCCCGCGCCACGGTCGGTTCCGAGACCGTTTTGCCGCTTCCTGTTCCCGCCGCTGCTTGAAGCTGCTCTTGCATGACTCCAACCATTAAGGCCTTGCGGGTGGCGGCGCGGTGTTGCTTGTGTTCATCAACCGCATGAGGCCTGTTGCGGTCCGCTGACACAAGGCCGGCGGCGCCGCAGATGCTCATGCTCTTTTTGCCTCTGACCGTATGCCGACCACCGGCGCGGAAGGCCGCGCGGGGAAGCCTACCGAAGGTAGCCCGTAGGGCGACACGAGCGGCGCGAGGGAGGCAACGTCTGCTGTCTACATAAACGTGAAAATCCTCCACCACGAGCGGAAGCGGCTGGAGTCGCATTTCAGCATCGAGCGGCTGTTTGCCGAGATCCGGCGGCATATGCCGAAGGATTGCGAGGTCACTTCGTGCCCGGCGCCGGAAGCGAGTGCGGGCATCTTGCCGCGTTGGCGCAATGTGCGGCATGCGGCGCGGCAGACGGCGGATGTGCATCACATCGTCGGAGATTCACACTATCTTGCCTTCGGGTTGCCGCCGGAGAAGACGGTGCTGACCATCCATGATTGCGGGGCTCTGAATCGACTGACCGGCCTGAAGCGGGCGCTGCTGAAATATTTCTGGTTCACCGGGCCGATGCGACGGGCTGCGGTGGTCACGGCGATCTCGGAGGCGTCGAAGGATGAGCTACGCAAGTGGGTGGGTCCGCTGGCGGACAAGGTCGTAGTCGTTCCGGATTGTGTCTTCGAGGAGTTTACTTATGACCCGAAGCCGTTCAATGAGGAGTGTCCGGTCGTGCTGCAGGTGGGGACGAAGTGGAACAAGAATGTGGAGCGGGTGATGGAAGCGGTGGAGGGAACGGGATGCCGGCTGGAGATTGTCGGCGAGCTTAGCGAGGAACAAAAGGCAGGCCACGGATTAACACGGATAAAAGGCAGGATAAGTCCGGGCGGCTGCGCCGACCGGACTGGGCAAGAGTGCTCCGTGCTGGGTGACCCCAGCACTCGCAATGCGGTCCCAGAGGGAAAGGCAACTGAACGAGGAAGCGACAGCCGAGTCTGTGAACTCGGGAGGTTGACGGATGAAGAGCTTGTCGAGGCTTACCGGCGGTGTGACATGGTGGTGTTTGCTTCGCTCTATGAGGGGTTCGGGTTGCCGATCCTCGAGGCGCAGGCCATGGGGCGTCCGGTGATTACTTCGAATTTCGGGGCGATGAAGGAGGCGGCGGGCGACGGGGCATTGCTCGTTGATCCGTATTCTGTGGAGGCGATCCGGGAAGCGGTTTTGCGGGTGAAGCGCGAACCTGCACTTCGCGAGGATCTCATTGCCAAAGGTCTTCGCAACGCAGCGAACTGTAGTGCTGACGCTGTTGCGATGAAATACGCTCAGATCTACAGGAACTTGGCCACGGATTAACGCGGATAGACACGGATAAATCCATTCGGCTGCGCCGACTGGACCAGACAAGAGCGCTCATGCCGGGGGACCCCCGGCCTTCGCAGATGTCCGCAGGAGAGTCGATGCTGATGTGGGTTTCCTGTGCGAGGGTGTTCCATGCTAGCGAATCTCGGTAGTCATGGGTTGTTCGCCAGAACCGGAAAGGCATTTTTGGAGGCTATGAGTTGTAGCGCGTGTGCGCGCGGCAACTAATCCTCGTCGTTTATCCGCGTCTATCTGTGGCTAAAAAATTTCTGGAATGAAAATTCTTCACGTTGTCGCTCTCATCCAGGCTTCGACCGGGGGGCCGGCGGTTTCGGTGACTCGGCTTGCTGCGGAGCAGGCGAAGATGGGGCATGAGGTGACGTTGGCTTGCTTGGATTATCCGCACCTAGGGCCGCGGGTGGCGGCACCGGGGGTGCGGGTGGTTTCGGTGAAGGGGAACATTTTTGCGGTGCGGGGGCGCGGGTGGTGTCCGGAGTTTCGTCGGGTGCTGCGGGAAGAAGCGGAGAAAGCGGACGTTGTGCACAATCACGGCTTGTGGATGTGGCCGAATGCTTATGCGCGGGAAGCAGCGGTAGCGGCAGGCAAGCCGTTGATCATTTCACCGCGGGGGATGCTCGAGGCTTGGTCGCTGGGTCGGAGCAAGCTGCGCAAGGCGGTGGCTTGGCGGTTGTTCGAGAAGAGGAATTTGCAGGCGGCGGCGATGTTTCATGCAACGGCGGATGCGGAGAAACGCAGTATAGAAAAAGCCATTAGCCACGGATTGGCGCGGATAAAAGGCAGGATAAGTCCAGGCGGCTGCGCTGACCGGAGTGGAGGGGAATGCTCAAGCCCGGGGATTGCCTTAGGGCCATCTGCGGTTCCGGGCTTTCGCGATGCGTCCTCAAAGGAAGACCACTTAAGACTTACAGACTTAAGACTTAAAACTACTACCGGCGTGCCGGTGGTTGTGGCTCCGAATGGGGTGGATTTGCCGGACTTGGCGCGAAGGCCGGGACGCGAGGTGCTTGAGGAAATGTTTCCAGAGCTGAGGGATCGGCGATGGGTGGTGTTTATGTCACGGTTGCATCCGAAGAAGGGGGTCGATGTCCTTTTGCACGCATGGGCGCGGCAAAAGGAAGTGACGGGAACCGAGGCTTTGCGAGATGGCCCCAAGGCAACCGAGTGGCGAGTGAAAAGTAGCCAGACCGAAACACCGCTTTACCGAAACACTCAAGCACCGCACCGCGGGGCGGTGCTCGTTCTCGCTGGCTCGGACCTTATTGGTTATCGGAAGGACATTGAGCGAATGATCAAGGAGCTTGGGCTCGGGGATTCCGTGGTGATAACGGGGGAAGTGGCGGGAGAGGAGAAAGACTGCTTGTTGGCTAATGCAGATGTGTTCGTGCTACCGAGTTACTCGGAGAATTTTGGGATAGTCGTCGCGGAGGCGATGGCGTGGGGCCATCCGGTGATTGCTTCGACGGGGACACCTTGGAAAGAGATTGCGGACGTTGGTGCGGGTTGGTGGGTGAAACCGGAGGAGGATGCGTTGGCGCAAGCGCTTTACGAGGCGCTAGGCACTAGGCAAGAGGAGTTGGAGGCGATGGGTGCGAAGGGGCGCGCGTTGGTTGAGCGCAGCTATACTTGGTCGGCGCCAGCGGAACGGCTGACCAAGGCGTATGAGCAAACTTTAGCCACAGCCGACCGCAGGGAGACAGACAACGTGAAGAGTTGAGCGAAGCGGTCAAATAGGCACGGA
>JBIKXZ010000225.1:0-3638 GCA_044355525.1 Chthoniobacterales bacterium | reverse complement strand
CGACGGCCGAATTGGAAAAAGCGAATGCGCTCGAGCGCTCCATCGCCGAACTGGGCACAACCAACCAGCGCAACATCGAGGAGCAATTCCGCCGGGCCAAAAGCGAAATCATGGACGCCATCCTGGCCGAGGTCCGCGCATTCAACGCGGAGAAAGGCTACGCCTTGGTGTTCGACAAATCCTCCGCTTCGTCGAACGGCCTTCCACAGGTCCTCGACGCCCCCGGCGCGGACGACATCACCGCGGAAATCATCGCGCGCGTGAAACCATGAGCCGCGTCGTCCTGCCGGTCGACCGTTTGTCCGCGCTCTGGCCGGAGCGCATGCGCGGGCGCCGCACTGGCGCGCTCCTGCACGCCGCCTCGGTCACTTCCTCGCTGCGTCCCACCCTGTCGGTGCTCGAGGAGATGGACGCCGGAGGACAAATCAAACTCGCCGCGCTCTTCGGCCCGCAACACGGCTTTGAAACGACCACGCAGGACAATATGATCGAGTGGCGCGGTTACCGTCACCCGCGTCTCGGCATCCCGGTGCACAGCCTTTACGGCGAGCACCGCGAGCCGACGGATGAAATGCTCGAGGACCTCGAGGTGCTCTTCATCGATTTGGTCGATATTGGCGCGCGTTACTACACGTTCATCTGGACCATGCTGCACTGCCTGCAGGCCGCCGCGCGCCGCGGTATCACTGTCGTGGTGGCCGACCGTCCGAATCCGATCAACGGCATCGATATCGAAGGACGTCCGCAGCAGGAGGATCATCTGTCTTTCGTCGGACTGCATCCCCTCCCCGTGCGCCACGGCCGGACCATCGGGGAACTAGCGGAACTCTTCCGCGCCGACCGCGTGCCGGACGTCGATCTCGTCGTCTTGCCGGTCGAAAACTGGAACCGCGCGCACTACATCGACGAGACCGGACTGCCGTGGGTCATGCCCTCGCCCAACATGCCTACGCCGGACACCGCGGTGGTTTATCCGGGCATGTGCCTGCTCGAAGGCACGAACCTTTCCGAAGGCCGCGGCACAACGCGGCCATTCGAGCTTTTCGGCGCGCCGTGGATCGATGGCGAAAAGCTGACCCGCGAACTGCAGAGCCGTGGTCTGCCCGGAGTGTATTTCCGGGAAGCGGCCTTCGAGCCGGGGTTCCAAAAATACGCGGGGCTGATCTGCCGCGGCGCGCAAATGCATGTCACCGACCGCCAGGTCTTCCGTCCGCTTCGCACCGCACTGGAAATCCTGCGCACCATCCGCGACCTGTATCCCCAAGACTTCGCGTGGAAGCAGCCTCCCTACGAATACGAACACGAGAAGCTGCCGGTGGAAATTCTTTGCGGACGGCCGCTGGAGAAGATCTTCGATGAAACGCTCTGATACCGACACTTCCGAGCATCCGATCAGGCTCGCAGCGAAGGGTCCTTGCTTTGGACATATCATCATGACATTCGCTGCACTCGTCGCGTGCTCTGCGCCTCTCCAAGCCACCGTGACCTGGCAGGAGCTGATCAACAAAACCACCCCGGCCGAAGGCCTCCTGGGACAGCCGGAGGAGTTCGCCGACATCGTCCCGCCGCAGGCCGTGCCCGCGGAGGGGTTGCGCTTTTTCACCGACATGATGCGGCTTCTCTATGACACTTTCGCCGAGCCGCCGGAATCGCATTACTTTTTTTGCACGGTCTACTACACCCCGTTCGAAACGGGCTTCACCGCGGACCGTGGGTTCGACCTGACGCCGAAGGTGATGAAGGGCTCGGGCGGACGCAAGTTCGGGGCGGACTTCATCCGCGCCACCATCATGGAGGGCTTCGCCCTCCTGGCCGAACCGGTCAACGCAAAGCCCTACCTGGCCTACAACGGCAAATTCCACGCCCGCATCCTCGGCAACCGGAGCAACGAACTCGTCCCGCGCGAGAGCATCGCGGTGAACACGAAAAACCCGCTGGTTCCCTCCGGCCGCAAAGTGTGGGTGCTCGACCCGGAGGTCTACAACCAGTTCGGCGCCGCGCTTTACCGCGTGGACGACACCGGCGGCGGACTCTTCCGCAACCAGATCGATCTTTACTGGGGCGAGGACGACCCGCGCGGTCCGGGATCCGGCGTGGCCCGGGCCGCGTCCTGCGACCTGTCGGTGAAATGGATCGTGCCCGTGCTCGCCGTGCCGTAAAGAGGAACGCGTATGGGCGACATGCTGGTCAAACTTTATGCACTGCCCGATGCGGCGCCCGCCTTGGCCCGTGTGCGGGCGGCCGGCTATGACATTCGTCGCCCGCTCCCGCCCGAACGCCGGGCCGTGGTCCGCTGGGTGGACTCGCATTTCGGCGAACGCTGGGCCGGCGAAGCGGAGACCGCTTTTTCACGCGTGCCGGTGTCCTGCCATCTCGCGGTGGACGCCGCGGGCCACATCTGTGGATTCGCCTGCCATGACGTGACCTTCCGCGGATTTTTCGGTCCGGCCGGCGTGCCGGAGAAATTACGCGGTCAGGGACTCGGCACGGCCTTGTTGCTCACCGCGCTGCGCAGCCTCGCCGCGGCGGGCTACGCGTATGCGGTCATCGGCGGATCAGGCGACGACGAGTTTTATGCCAAAGCGGTGGGCGCCGTGCCGATCCCGGATTCCGAACCAGGGCCTTACGGACGCTGGACGTTTTGTAGCGGCGATCTGTGACCGCCGGAACCATCTTGATGTGAAAAGCACCGGCGGTCGCAGACCGCCGCTCCAAGAAAGAAAAGGAACGAGACCGATCGGCGTCTATTCCTGCTCGGACGTCGATTCCTCGGCCGGACTCGGTTCCGGTTCGGGTTCAGGCGTGGCTGGCGCGGGTTCGGCCACTGCAGCGGACGGTTCCTCCACCGCGGCCACGGATTGGACGCTTTCCTCGACGAGGATCGCCTCCGGATCGGCCACAGCCGCCGGAGTGGACGCGGCAGCTTGGGTCGTGGTCGCGGGAGACAAGCGGGCTGCTTCGGCCCGCTGTGCCGCACGGTCGCGCGCTTCCCGCGCGGCGGTGCGTTGTTGCTCCCGGCGCATCACCGCGGAAGCGTCCGGCAGGATGAGC
This sequence comes from Chthoniobacterales bacterium, assembly GCA_044355525.1. GTDB lineage: Bacteria > Verrucomicrobiota > Verrucomicrobiia > Chthoniobacterales > JACTMZ01 > JACTMZ01. Next base: position 587 of record JBIKXZ010000225.1, on the reverse strand, counting down.
GTCTGCGAATCCACCTTGCGCATACCGCCGAAAACGCCGTCCGGCACCACCACGTGGCTTTGCTCGACGAGGTCGTCGGAGGCCCGGGCCATCCCGGTGCACAAAGTCAAAACAAGGATCATGGGAAGAAAGCGCTCCATCATGACTGGAAATTGGCTTTGGTGAGCCCGGAAAACAAGGCGCAAAGGGCGGGCACGTGGCGGGGTCAGAACAATTCTCCCTGCTTGGAGCCGCCCGCGGCAACGAGCTTTTCGTATTCGGCGAGCAGACTGCGGAACTCGCAACGGCGCGCCACCTCGAGCACGGCTTGGGGATCGGGGCGCAGCCCCAGATCTTTCACCGCGACCGGCAACGGGAGATCGTCGTCCAAACGCACCAACTCCAGGTTAAGACGCAACCGGTCCGCCGCGGCAGCGACCTTGTCGCGGAGTTTGTCGTTTTTGATGACCGACGGATCGTCGGCCAGCTTCGACACCGCCCCGTGCTCGCGCACCAATTTCGCCGCGGTCTTCGGCCCCACACCCTCGACGCCCGGGATGTTGTCCACCGCGTCACCGGTCAGAGCCAGCACGTCGGGAATAAGCCCC
>JBIKXZ010000224.1:0-3653 GCA_044355525.1 Chthoniobacterales bacterium | reverse complement strand
CTCTTTGTAGTCGTATCCGAGGCCTCCGTCATCGGTCAAATCAGGCCCCAAACTGTAGAGCAGAAAGCCGTCGGGCTCCGGACGATAGACCAACGGTTTCCTAGTGAATGGATCGACCAAGTCCTGTGCGCCGAGCGCCTGAAGATCGCGAGGAAAAGCGCCATGCTCTTTCTTGTAGTTTATGGCCGCCAGACCGAGGCGAGCTACAACCGCAGCACTATCGACATGAGTCAGGTTCATCCTTAATCCTTGGGCACTGGAGACAGCCGCTTTGGTCATCGCAAAAAGACCAGGCATCCTTAGGAGAGATGAACTTGAGCCGTTTTCCGGAATAGCTTTGTCGCCGCCGCCGAGCATGGCCCGGGAGGCTTGCAAGAATGCCGCGTTTTCCCAAGGTTGCAGGAGAGGGCCAAAAACAACCGAGGTGAGGGCCGAGAAATATGGAAATGGAACCTCCCACCACGGCGACATTTTGCGCATAAACTTTCCCAGGCTGGCTGGCGACTGGGAGAAAGTCCATTCACCGAAGAGGATCCTTTCGCCGTTCAGGGCAAGGGCGGCAGTGCTTTCCCCGTCGATTAACGACAACTGCTTCTGCAGCGCCTGAGAAACATCCTCGCTCGGGGCAGACATCGCGGCCGCATCCTTCATCGCCTTAATGGCGATGCCTTGCTGGGTGGTGCGAACAAGTTGACTGATAAGGAGAGGTTCGTCTCGCAGCGTGTCAGCGAAACGAAAGGATATTTCAATCGTACGCCAAGCAGCGGTTGTGTTTCCTTGGCGCATTTGCTGGAGGGCCAAAGCTGCCAATATCTGCGAAACTTTCAAATTGTCGGAGATATAGGGCAAAAACATCTCAGGGCCCTTGGCGGCATCCTGCTCCTGCCCCGCCATGCGTTGGGCCAACATGCTGTAGTCATTTTCTTGCCTGTATTCCGGCAAGGCGGAAGCGCGCTCTACGCTGGCGAGAAAATCCGTGACGCGCGGATCGCGGACAAGGGTCTCGAAATTTTTTGCCACTTCGCCATTAACGGGGTCCTTCCGCACTGCGACGGCTGTTCGTTCAAGCTGGTCGAACAAATTCGAAGAGGTGTCTCCGTCGACGCTCTTCCCTTCGAAGGGGACGTCTTTCAAAGCCTTGACCGCCACATTGTAAAGAGGAGCAGCATTGTCCTCTTCGGGTATCGCCGCCAGAATGACCTGCTCCGGCCTCATCGGAAACCCTGCGGCCTCCAAAGCAGCCTTCTCACGGCGCACAGCCATACTTCCAGCTACGACCAATCCTGCATAGACGAGGCCGAGCACCAGAAAGACGATGCCGGCCCACTTTAAAAAGGGGTGTTTGCTGTTTTTCATAGGGGTGAACTACCGATGACCTTTTGAAACTCTGAGTCTCTGAAGTCGATACTTTTTCCCCAACTCCTTTAGAGGACGCAGCTGCCGGCAAGCAACTTTTCCCCTTCCGCCGGCGTTTCCTCAGTGTAAATTTACCGAAATGACGCGTGTCAAAATCGACCCGGAATTGCATAAGGCCAAGAAGCCGGACTGGATCAAGGTCCGCCTGCCTTCCAACCCGGTCTTTTTTTCGACCAAGGCGCTGGTTTCCGACCTCCGCCTGCACACGGTCTGCGAAAGCGCGCAATGCCCGAACCGCTGGGAATGTTGGAGCCAGGGCACGGCCACTTTCATGATCGCCGGCGACCGCTGCACCCGCGCCTGCGGATTCTGCGCGGTGACCACGGCCAAACCGTTCGCCCTCGAGCACGACGAACCGCAACGTGTGGCCGAGGCGGTCATGCGGATGAAATTGAAGCACGTGGTCATCACCGCGGTGGCCCGCGACGATGTGCCGGACGGCGGCGCGCTGCATTTCGCCCGGACGATCGAGGCCATCCGCGAGCGCGACCCCGAGATCATCATCGAAGTCCTCGTCCCTGACTTCAACGGCAAGGACGACTCCCTGCGCACGGTGCTCGAGGCCGCACCGCATATCTTCAACCACAACCTGGAGACGGTCGAACGCCTCACGCCCGTCGTGCGCTCACGGGCCAAATACAAATTGTCCCTCGAATTCCTCGCCCGCGCCAAGGAGCTGCGCCCGGATATCACCACGAAAAGCGGCATCATGCTCGGGCTCGGGGAGACCGAGACGGAAATTTTCCAGGCGATGGATGACCTGCGCGAGCACGGCGTCGAGGTTCTGACCATGGGCCAATACTTACGCCCCACCCCGCAGCATCTGCCGGTCGTCGAATACATCCGTCCGGAAGTCTTCGATCTCTACGGCGAGATCGCCCGCAAGAAGGGTTTCACCCACGTAGCCAGCGGTCCGCTCGTGCGCAGTTCCTACCACGCGGCGGATTTCAATCCGCTCGAGGCAAAGAAGGATTCCTGACCTTATGGCCGTCGTCGGCCGCAATATCGTCATCACCGGTATCTCGCGCGGCTGCGGGCGGGCGCTCGCCGAATACTACTTGTCCAAGGGACATCGTGTGGCCGGTTGTGCGCGGTCGCAGGAAATCGTCGACGAACTACGCGCCGAACACGGGCCTTTGCATCATTTCGCTGCCGTCGATGTTTCTGATGACGATGCCGTCCGAATCTGGGCCTGCGATGTGCTCGCCCATTTCGGTGCTCCGGATCTACTGGTCAATAACGCGGGCGTCATCGCGGAAAACGCACCACTTTGGGAGATTCCCGTGCATGAATTCGACGACGTGATCGATGTGAACATCAAAGGCACAGCCCATGTATTGCGTCATTTTCTCCCGGCCATGATCCATCGTGGTTCTGGTGTGGTGGTCAATGTCAGTTCAGGTTGGGGACGCTCCACTTCGCCGGAAGTCGCGGCTTATTGTGCGAGCAAGTGGGCCATCGAGGGCATGACACAGGCGCTGGCGCAGGAATTGCCGCGCGGTCTGGCCGCGGTCGCGCTTAATCCCGGAGTCATCAACACAGAGATGTTACAACGCTGCTTCGGCAAGGCAGGTGCCGCGCAATATCCGTCAGCGCAGCAATGGGCAGAGGCCGCCGGACCGTATTTGCTGAAGCTCGGACCCAAGGACAACGGACAGGCTCTGACGGTTCCGGGGATTCCGGTGGATTGACCGCAGGCAGCGCCCCCGTATGCTGGTGCCATGATGATCTCCTCCAAAATGCAAAAAGCGCTCAACGCGCAAATCGGAATGGAATTCGCCGCCGCCATGAAATACGACGCGATGGCCGCGCACTTCGAGGCCGAGGCCCTGCCGCAGGCGGCCAAGCGCTTCTTCAAGCAGGCTGGCGAGGAGCGCGAGCACGCGCACAAATTCCTCCGCTACGTGCTCGATGCCGGCGGACGCGTGCAAATCCCGGAGATTCCGGCCCCGCCGCACACCTACAAATCTACCGAAGCCGCCGCGCAGGCCGCGCTCGACAGCGAGATGGCGGTAACCAAATCGATCAACCAGATCATGGACCTGGCCATCGAGGAAAAAGACCACGCCACCGTGGCCATGTTGCAGTGGTTCGTCACCGAGCAGGTGGAGGAGATTTCCTCCGCCGATCAATTCCTCCGCCTCGTGCAGCGCGCCGGGGAGAAAAACATTCTCGCGGTGGAAGACTATCTCGCCGACACGGCGGAGGAGTAGACGCCCATCACGACGTCCGTCGGC